>JAGRLT010000112.1 GCA_020441665.1 Nitratireductor sp. | reverse complement strand
CGGACCATCTGGTCTGCGTGGCGCGGATCGACGCCGAGGTTCATCGCCACTTCGATGGTCTCGTCGAATTTGGCGCTGGCGCGCTCCTTGACCATGGAAATGGCCTCGGCGAGCGAATACAGCTTCTTGCGGTCAATGCCCTCGGCGGCGTTGCGAATACGTTTCCCAGCCATCAGCCCTGCACCTCAATACCCATGGAACGGGCAGACCCCTCGACCATCCGCATGGCGGCGTCGATGTTGTCTGCGTTCAGATCCTTCATCTTGGCTTCGGCGATTTCGCGAACCTGTTTGGCGGAAATCCTGCCGGCAACCGATTTGCCCGGGGTCTTGGAGCCGGATTTCAGCTTGGCCGCCTTCTTGATGAAGTAGGAGACGGGCGCCTGCTTCATTTCGAAGGTGAACGTCTTGTCGGCGAAAATGGTGATGACGACCGGAACCGGCGCGCCCTTTTCCATTTCCTGCGTCTTGGCGTTGAATGCCTTGCAGAATTCCATGATGTTGAGGCCGCGCTGACCGAGCGCCGGACCAATCGGCGGCGACGGTGTGGCGCTGCCGGCGGGCACCTGAAGCTTCAGGTAGCCGGTAATCTTCTTGGCCATTTGACTGCCTTCTCAAAAATGCCCTGCCCTGGCTGAACAGCTGCCGGGACAGAAGCGTTTCGGTTTCCCGGTAGCGCCGGCCGCCCGATCGGCGACAGCGGTCCCGGCATTGCAGCGCCGTGGTGCGGTCCGGCAAGCGGCCAGCCTGCCCTGCCCTCCCACGGCCGTAACGGCGTCAGGTCTTTTCGACCTGGCCGTATTCCAGATCGACGGGCGTTGCGCGCCCGAAGATCGAAACTTCCACTTTCAGGCGCGCGCGCTCCTCGTCGACTTCCTGAACGATGCCGTTGAACGATGCGAACGGACCGTCGGAAACGCGAACCTGCTCGCCGATCTCGTAGGAAATCGAAGGCTTGGGACGGTCGACGCCCTCCTGAACCTGGTTGAGGATGCGCTCGGCCTCCGCATCGGAAATCGGCATCGGCTTGTTGTCGGAGCCGAGAAAGCCTGACACCTTGGGCGTGTTCTTGATCAGATGGAAGGCCTGATCGGTCAGGTCCATCTTGACCAGCACGTAGCCCGGAAAGAACTTGCGCTCGGCATCGACCTTGCGGCCCCGGCGCACCTCGACGACCTTCTCGGTCGGCACCATGACGGCCTCGAACAGGTCCTCGAGACCCTTCTGGCGCGCCTGCTCCTGAATCGAATCAGCCACCTTCTTCTCGAAGTTGGAATAGGCGTGGACGATGTACCAGCGTTTAGTCATCTGAACTGTCATTCCCTCGTAGACCGCCGCGCCGTCGCGGCGCCGGTCCCCAACCTTGCCCGTCAGCTTCCCAGTTGCAGCAGCCAGCTCACCACATAGGAGAGCACCTGATCCACCGCCAGGAAGAAGAAAGCCGCCAGAATGACCATGATGAAGACCATCACCGTGGTGATCATCGTTTCGCGGCGGCTCGGCCAGGTGACTTTCGCCACTTCCTGACGCACCTGCTGGAGAAACGTGATCGGATTGGACTTGGATGCCATCTTGCGGTTTCTTGACGTTTCGGCGTTTTCGGCCGGCTTCCGGTGCTTGCCGATCCCGCCGGCCCCGCCACGGGCCGTCACGACCTTGAGCTGCCGGCCGGCGCGATTCC
This sequence comes from Nitratireductor sp., assembly GCA_020441665.1. Classification (GTDB taxonomy): domain Bacteria; phylum Pseudomonadota; class Alphaproteobacteria; order Rhizobiales; family Rhizobiaceae; genus Salaquimonas. Next base: position 5,428 of record JAGRLT010000112.1, on the reverse strand, counting down.
AGCGCCAGAAGCCAAAAATTGCGTTTTTCCATGAACTTAAGCGCGCAAAGGCCCGTTGCAGCCCAGCGCGCAGGTAAATTCGTTGCGGCTAGATAGCTTTCCGCCGGTAAAAGCGCAAGGGCGAATTGAAGAATCTTTTCATGGGGATGGGCGTTCGCCCCGGTGCCGCCCCGGGTGCCGCGAGAGGCTGACGAACTGTTTACCGCCAACACCCTCCGCAGGCGGCCGTGCCAGTTGCCCAACCGGTATCGTTCCAATAAGATCATGGCAAGAGGGAAGCAATCCCATGCCTCCAGGGCGCAGCGGGGCATGGGCGGAACCGGTTTGCCGGAGATGGGCGGCAAACCTGTCGGGCGTTTCCTTTCTGAGCAACAGGGCCTTATGGGGAGCCTCAATGGAACGCCATCTTGCCGCGATCCTGTCTGCGGACGTGGCTGGTTATTCGCAGCTCATGCAGCGCGACGAAGTGGGCACACTTGCCGCGTTGAAGAAGATTCGCGCCGATATTTTCGCTCCCCGGATACAGGCCTATCGCGGCCGCTCGATCAAGCTGCTTGGCGATGGCGAGCTGATGGAATTTCCCTCCATCGTCGATGCGGTCACCTGCGCGGTGGAAATCCAGCTCGCCATGATGCAGCGCAATCGCGGCCTGCCGGACGGCAAGCAGATCTGGTTTCGCATCGGCATCAATATCGGCGACGTCATCGTCGACGACAACGACATCTATGGCGATGGCGTCAATCTGGCATCGCGCGTCGAGCATATCGCCGAGCGCGGCGGCATCGCGCTGACCAATCTGGCGCGCAACCAGATCATCAACCAGGTCGACCTGGACTTCAACGATCTGGGCATGGCCGAGATCAAGGGTTTCGACAAACCGATCCAGGTCTTCTCCGTCGTGCTGGACGGCAAGGCGGAGACCCATGTCGCCGCGATGCGCAGTTCGATGGCCGGCAATGGCGGCAAGCGGCGCTCGGGCTGGGAGCCCTGGACGCCGCGTTCGCGCCGGGAGATCGCCCGTTTCATCGCCGGTCTGAGCGCAGCGCTCTACCTTATCGCCGGCGCCTTTCAGGTCTATGGCGATGGCGGGCGCATTTCGGCGTCGAACCTGTTTTGCCCGATCCTCTCGACCTTTGCCGAAAAACAGCCGACCATGCTGCTCGGGGTCGTTCTGCCGCTTGAGGAAAGCCACGGCAAACGCATGGAATGGGGCATTCGAAAGGCGATCTCCGAAAACCGCGATTCCTACCCCTTCCCGATCGACCTGGTGCTGCTCGATTCCTCGAACGGGCCGGACACCGTGAAGGCCGGGCTGGCCGACTTCACCGCGCGTGGCGTCAAGGCGGTGATCGGGCCGATGAATTCAGACAATGCCTATCACGCCAAAGTGTGGGGCAACCGCACCCATGTGCCGGTGGTCTCGCCGCTCGCCACGGCCTCCTATCTCACCAATCCCGACAGCCGCGACTTCTTCTTCCGAACCACCATGTCCGATGGCGCGCGGGCCAAGACCCTGGTCGACTGGGTGACGCTCAAGGGCAAGCTCAACAATCCCTATATCCTGCATGAATGGGCGCCGCGGGATAAGGGCGACAGCCCGGAAATCTACGGCGCCTCGCAGGCGACCGCCGTCAAGCGCTATCTCGGCAGCGCCGACACGATCCGCTTTACCCGCAATGACGAAGCCTCGCTGATCGCCGCTGCCGACCGGGTGCAGAACAACGACCGCGCGGTGATGATCTTCGGCTATTCCTCCAACATCAAGATCATCATCAATTCGATGCAGCAGCGCGGCGTGATGAACGATATCTTCCTGATGGGCGTCGTCACCAAGACGCTGGAAGAGGCCAACTTCCCCTATCCCGAAAAGCTGCATGTGGTGACGCCCGACATCACGGAAGCGAGCCGGATTTCGGAATCGGCACAGTTGCGGCGCGAATTCGAGGACGACAATCCCGACATCGAATACGATATCTCCGCCTATTACGCCTACGACACGGTGACGATCGTGCTCGATGCGGAGGAGGCGGCGCGCGAGGATGCCTGCGCCGGCCGCGCCGATGGCGATCTTCTGGCGGCGGCCCTGCGCAATACGCCGAACAAGCGCCGCAAGATCTTCAATGGCGGCTTCATGAACGACGAGCAGGAAGTGTTCTTCCGCTTCGACGGGCTGAAGATAATCAATGGCCGCTTCCGCCATGTGGGGATCGGCTTGTAGAGCCTTTCACGGCTGGATCGAGGCGGTCACGCCGACAGGCAGTGCCGGTCCACCACGCGCTGGACCATGGGCGCATAATGGGCGAACGGCGCGGTCGCGAAATCGGCCCGCTTGCCGGCCTCGTCATAGTGGCGGACCTTGACGATGTCGGCGAGGTTGGGGTTTTCCTCGAAGGCCGCGATTTCGGCCGCGGTCATCGGCCCGCCCTGCAGGTTGAGCGAATGGATGGATGCCTGCGACAAGCGGCGGAAATAGTCCGGCCGGGTGGCGCAGAGATAGCGCTTGGCGGCGACGTGGTATTTGACGCAATCGGTCACGATCGACGGGAAAAACGGCGCCAGCACCTCGGCGCCGGCATCCTCGTGATGGCAGTCTTCGGTATCGGCCATGGAGAAGGTGCCGAATTCCGAGGTGAAATGGCCGATATCGTGCAGCAGGGCGGCAACGATGATCTCCTCGCTCTCGCCGGCCTGTTCGGCGAAATGGGCGCCCTGCAGCATGTGCTCGGCCATGGTGACGGGCTCACCGAGATATTCCTCGCCCCCGCGCCGTTCGAAGATACCGGCAAGGAAGCCGACAATCGTCTGGCGCGTCAGCTCCGGGGCGCGCCGCGGTTTCATTCGGCTGCCATCCTGGGCTCGGCTTCCAGCGCCGCAAGGGTCGACAGCAGACCGTCCTTGTCGGCGTAGCAGCCCTGGAGCCAGCGCGTGCCGGCGCCCGAATAGGCCTTGCGGGCATGCAGCACGCGGGTGTTGTCGACGACGAAGCATTCGCCGGGGTCGAGCCTGAAGGTCACTTCCATCGCCGGATCGTCGATGATTTCGCCCAGCCGGCGGTAGGCGTCATAGTAAAGCGCCATATCGTCATAGGGAACGTCGGTGGTGGCGGCGGCGGAGCGGTTGTTGAAGCGTATCGCGATCAATTCACCATCGGGGGCAAGCTCGATCATCGGGCGGCGCGATCTGAGGCACACCCCGGCGGAACCGGCATATTCGAACCGGGCGCAATATTTCGCCAGCACGTCGAACCAGGCCGGATTTTCCCGTCTCAGACGCAGCGCTGCGGCAAAGCCGTCGACCACCATGTTCTCGCCGCCGGCGGCCGAGCTTTCCAGGCAATAGAGCACCTGCAGCGTCGGCACCGGATCGCGATAGGGATTGTCGGTGTGCGCCTGAAGGCCAAGGCCGGTATAGGCGAGATTGGTCGGGTTGACCTCGGTGCGCACCTCGAACAGCCGGCCGTAATTGGTCTCGCGCACATAGCCGAACAGATCGACCACCGTAAACAGCGCGCCGGCTTCCACCGGCCCGCCGGAAAGCTTGGCGACGCCGTGGCGGGCAAGCCCCGAAAGCCAGTCGCGCAGGGCATCGCGGTCGCGCGAGATACGGGCGAAACCGCCATTGGTGAGCGATGATTGCAGGCCCGTATCCCAGGTTTCGATGCGCGGATCGGTCCAGCCGGGTTCGCGGTGGCGGTCGTGGTCATAGGCGTTGGCGAACAGCCAGTCGAGGTCGTAGCCGATCGTGTTTCCTTCCGGCGAGAAGGTAAGCTGAAGCGTCGCACCTTCAACGCTTGCAGCAGCGATTCTGGTATCGGCCGCAATGTCCCGCAGGGCGATCAGCCGCTGGCCGTTGCCGGCATTGCGGGTTTGCGCATCCATGGCATTGTCGCGCAGCCAGATCGCGTGAAAGCGGGTCCGCCGTCCGGTCTCGTCGCGCAGGCAGAGCCCCCTGCCCGCCTCGGTCACTTGCGCGCTAATCATGGCCTGTCTCCTGGCTGGCACTGGTCGGATTCGAAGGTTACCGCCGGGCGGGCGCGGGCGGCAAGCCGGCTTTGCGACGGCCAGCCACTTGCCGCCGACATTTCAGCCGCCCCCGGTCAGCCGCCCCGGTCAGCCACCCCGGTCAGCCACCCCGGTCAGCCCTACCGGCAAACCGTGCGCGTCAGGCGGAAAAGGCGCTCATCCAGATTGCCGAGTAAAACAGCGCCGTGCCGCCCAGCACGAAGCCGTGCCAGATCGCGTAGCGATAGGCCTGGACCTTGCGGGCATAGAAGATGGTGCCGAAGGTATAGGTGAGGCCGCCGATCACGATGGCGACGAGGGCGGTGGTCGGCAATCGATTGCCGAACTCCGGCAGCGCGAGCAGGCCGAACCAGCCAATGCCGAGATAGGAAAACAGCGACCAGCGCGGCTCCAGTTCGCGGGCGACCAGCTTGTAGATTACGCCGGGGATCGACAACAGCCAGACGCCGCCCAGCACGGCGAGGCTCCACAGGCTGCCGATCTGGACCAGCAGCGGGGTGAAGGTGCCGGCGATCAGCGCGTAGATCGCGGCATGGTCGATACGCTGGAAAAGCGGCCGCCAGCTGTGCCAGGGCAGCAGATGGTATCCGGCGGAGACGGTGAAGGAGACCAGCAGGGTGAGGCAGTAGAGGGCGCAGGCGATCATCGGAAGCCAGGCGAGGCTTGCCGCCTCGATCATCAGCACGACACAGCCCGCAAGCACCAGCAAAAGGCTCACCGCGTGGACCGCGGTGTCGGCGAAACGCTCTCGTCTTGTGGTCGATGGATACGTCATACGCGCTACCTTGCGGACCCAGTATGCAGATAAAGTATGACGGTTACGTAAACGTAGGAGAATTTCAACGCCAATCACGAACGATGACAGGGTTGAAATGCTGGCGGGATGAAATGCAAGCGGGACGAAATGCTGGCGGGAAGCAATGCGAGCGGGATCAAATGCCGGTGGGAAGCGATGCGGTTTTGCAGAGTCTTTTGAATCGCCTGGCGGGGAAAGTTGCAGCGATAATTCCACGCTGCGTAGGGACCGACCCCTTCACCACCAGGGCTCGGCGATCGCGTATGACCAGTTGGCCCGCGTGCGATGATTCAGGGCGGGCGCAATCTCTCACTTCGTCATCCTCGGCCTTGTCCCGAGGATCTGCGTTACCCCGGTCAGAGCAATTTTGCCGCAGCGCCATCAGATCCCTGGCACAAGGCCAAGGATGACGAACTCGAGGCCGCTTCCCGCGCCCGATATCATCCACATGCGCCGCTCCCGCCGCCAAGACGGGGAAAATACAAATCAGTGACCTCCGCCAGAGGCGGAGGTTTGAAACGCTTCGCTTGAACCACTGGAAGTGGTTTTGCTAGTTTCTAATAGCTGGGTTTGAACAGGTCAGCAAAGTCCGTTGCCTTATCCTGTGTTT
>JAGRLT010000111.1 GCA_020441665.1 Nitratireductor sp. | reverse complement strand
TCGTCTGCGGCGACTCGCACACCTCGACGCATGGCGCGTTCGGCGCTCTGGCGCATGGCATCGGCACGTCGGAAGTCGAGCATGTGCTGGCGACCCAGACGCTGATCCAGAAGAAGGCGAAGAACATGCTGGTCCGCGTCGACGGCGTGCTGCCCGACGGCGTCACCGCCAAGGACATCATCCTCGCCATCATCGGCGAGATCGGCACGGCGGGCGGCACCGGCCATGTGATCGAGTTTGCCGGCGAGGCGATCCGCGCGCTTTCGATGGAAGGTCGCATGACGGTCTGCAACATGACCATCGAGGGCGGCGCGCGGGCCGGCCTCATCGCGCCCGACGAAAAGACCTTCGCCTATATCAAGGACAAGCCGAAGGCGCCGAAGGGGGCGGCCTTCGAGGCGGCGCTCGACTACTGGAAGACGCTCTATACCGATGAGGGCGCACATTTCGACCGGGTGGTGACGCTCGACGCCGCCAACCTGCCGCCGATCGTCTCCTGGGGGTCAAGCCCCGAAGACGTGATCTCGGTGAGCGGCGAAGTGCCGAACCCCGACGACATCGCCGACGAGACGAAGCGCGAATCGAAATGGCGGGCGCTCAACTATATGGGGCTGAAACCCGGCACCAAGATCACCGACATCGCGCTCGACCGGGTGTTCATCGGCTCCTGCACCAATGGCCGGATCGAGGATCTCAGGGCGGCAGCCGCCATCGCCAAAGGCCGCAAGGTGGCCGACGGCGTTTCGGCGATGATCGTGCCCGGTTCCGGCCTGGTCAAGGCGCAGGCGGAAGCCGAAGGGCTCGATCAGGTCTTCATCGAGGCAGGTTTCGACTGGCGCGAGCCGGGCTGCTCGATGTGCCTGGCGATGAACGACGATCGGCTGAAACCCGAGGAGCGCTGCGCCTCGACCTCGAACCGCAATTTCGAGGGCCGCCAGGGCTTCAAGGGCCGCACCCATCTCGTCTCCCCCGCCATGGCCGCTGCGGCGGCGATTGCCGGCAGGTTTGTCGATGTGCGGGAGTGGGAGTAAGGACTGACCGGCGGTCTTCCCGCCGGTTCCTTCACTTTTGCCTCGTCCAGTTTGATTGTGTTGGCGTTCCGACGATCCCGCTCGGGCGCAATTGCCCCTATGGCAGCCTTATCGCGCCGTCGAGGCGAATGGTCTCGCCGTTCATGTAGGGGCTTTCGACGATCATCCGGGCCATGTCGCCATATTCCGACGGCTTGCCGAGGCGTTTGGGGAAGGTGACCTGGGCCGAGAGCGAATTGACGACGTCCTCGCCCAGGCCCTCGAACAGCGGAGTGTAGAAAATGCCCGGCGCGATCGCGCAGATGCGGATGCCGTAATAGGCGAGGTCGCGGGCAACGGGAAGCGTCATGCCGACAATGGCGCCCTTGGTGGCGGAATAGGCGACCTGGCCCTTCTGGCCGTCAAAGGCGGCGACCGAGGCCGTATTGACGATGACGCCGCGCTCGCCGTCCTCGCCGGGCTCGTTCTTCGCCATTTCGGCGGCGCAAAGCCGGAAGGTGTTGAAAGTGCCGGTCAGGTTGATGTCGATGGTCTTTTTGAACAGGGCGAGCTCGTGCGGCCCCTCCTTGCCGAGCGTCTTGGCGGCGACGCCGATGCCGGCGCAGTTGACGTTGGCGGTGATCTTTCCGAAAGCCTTCATGGCGGCGGCGATGCCGGCGGCGACATCCTCCTCGCGGGTCACGTCGGTCTTGTGGAAGAGGACGCCGCCGCCAAGCTCGGCGGCTACCTTTTCGCCGCGCTCGGCGTTCATGTCGAAAATGGCGACGCGCGCGCCGCCGGCAACAAAGCTGCGCACGGTGGCCTCGCCCAGGCCGGAAGCGCCGCCGGTGATGACCGCTACGGTATCGGAAAGTTTCATGGGATTATCCTTCTGGAGACTGTATTTGCGACGACGATAGAAGGCTGCGGCAGCGGGGTCCAGCGGCAAATGGCCGATGCGGGATCGCCGCCTGGCGACGGGCAAAGAAAACGGGCCCGAAGGCCCGTTCGAAATCGCGGATTGCGGCCGGATGCCCGGTCTACTGAAGCGCGCCCTGCAGCATGGTGAGCTGGTCGAGATGCTCGGCAGCCCTGGCCCTGGTTTCATCGTCCTTGGCGTCGGCGAGGTCTTCCTTGGCTTCCTGGACGCGCCGGTCGATATCGGCGCGGTCGAGTTCCGCGACGTCGGTGGCATGTTCGGCGAGCACGGTGCAGCCGGCCGGCGAGACATCGGCAAAGCCGCCGAAGACGACGAAACGGCTCGTCGCGCCATCGGCCATTTTGACGTCGATCACGCCGGGCTTGATGGTCGACATCAGCGGCGCGTGGTGGGCCAGCACCTGGAAATAGCCCTCGGTGCCGGGAATCAGCACTTCGGTGGCTTCACCGGAAACGAGTTCCTTTTCCGGCGAGACCAGTTCGAAAGAGAAGGCGTCAGCCATGATTCATCCTCTCGGGGTTCGTCCGACGGGGCCAGCCGGCTATCAGGCGGCTTCCGCGGCCAGTTTCTGGGCCTTCTCGACGGCTTCCTCGATGGAGCCGACCATGTAGAAGGCGGCCTCCGGCAGGTGATCGTATTTGCCGTCGACGAGATCGCGGAAGCCCCTGACCGTGTCTTCGAGCGGCACGAGCTTGCCCGGCGAACCGGTGAAGACCTCGGCGACGAAAAAGGGCTGCGACAGGAAGCGCTCGACCTTGCGGGCGCGGGCAACGGTGAGCTTGTCCTCTTCCGACAGCTCGTCCATGCCGAGGATCGCGATGATGTCCTGCAGGGCCTTGTAGCGCTGCAGCACTTCCTGCACGTCGCGGGCGCATTTGTAGTGGTCCTCGCCGATCACCATCGGGTCGAGAATGCGCGAGGTGGAATCGAGCGGATCAACCGCCGGATAGATGCCCTTCTCGGCGATCGAGCGCGACAGAACGGTGGTGGCGTCCAGGTGGGCGAAGGTCGAGGCCGGCGCCGGGTCGGTCAGGTCGTCGGCCGGGACGTATACGGCCTGCACGGAGGTTACCGAGCCCTTGTTGGTGGTGGTGATGCGCTCCTGCATGGCACCCATGTCGGTGCCGAGCGTCGGCTGGTAGCCCACGGCGGAGGGGATGCGGCCGAGCAGCGCCGACACTTCCGAACCGGCCTGGGTGAAGCGGAAGATGTTGTCGACGAAGAACAGCACGTCGGTGCCCGACTGGTCGCGGAACTGCTCGGCCAGCGTCAGGCCGGTCAGGGCCACGCGGGCGCGCGCGCCCGGCGGTTCGTT
>JAGRLT010000110.1 GCA_020441665.1 Nitratireductor sp. | reverse complement strand
TGGTTTCCGGCGGGGTGGAAGGAAATACCGTGCTCGTGATCGGCGGCGGTCCGATCGGGCTCGGCGTCGTTCTGATGGCGATCGAAGCCGGAGCGTCGAAGGTGATCGTCAGCGAGCCGGATCCGGTGCGCCGCGCCTGTGCGCTCGAACTCGGCGCGGATGCGGCGTTCGATCCTCTTTCCGAAAAACCGGCCAAAGCGATATCCGCCGCAGGCTTCCGCGCTCCCGACGTCGTGTTCGAATGCGTCGGCGCGCCGAGCTTGCTCCAGCAGACGGTCGACGTGATGGCCCGTCACGGCCGGGGCGTCATCGTCGGAGTATGCCGGACGGAAGATCGCTTCTATCCTGCCAGGGCCGTTGGCAAGCAGGTCGCCCTGTTCTTCGCCCTGGGCTATACCGACGCCGATTTCGACTTCGTCGTGCGGTATCTGGCAAACAATGCAGAAAGAGCGGGCAAGATGATCTCGCAGGTCGTTTCCATGGCGGACCTGCCTGACACCTTCGACAGGCTGCAAAAGCAAAAATCGCTGGTCAAGGTAATGATGAAGCCATGACCTGGAGCATTTCCGGCGGCTGTTGAATTGTTCGAGCGCCGGGGGCCTGTTCGCTGGTTATACAGAACGCTTCCGCAGCGGGCCGCCGGTTTTCACCGCTCCCGGCAGGGGATGACCTACGATATCTTCCGCAAGGTGAGCGACTTCGAGCAGGTTCTCCAGATCGATGCCCGTGCGAATGCCGGCTTCCTCGCACAACAGCACGAGATCCTCGGTGCAGATGTTTCCAGCCGCCCCCTTGTGCGCCGCGAAGGGACATCCGCCGAGCCCCGCCACGGCGGCATCGAACCGCCTGACGCCCATTTGCAAGCCGGTCCAGGCATCGGCGATGGCCATGCCGCGCGTGTCGTGAAGATGGAGCGACAGTTCCAGTTCGGGCCATTTTTCGCGCACCGCGCCGATAACGCGCTCGATCGATGGCGGCGTTGCCCAGGCCATCGTGTCGCAGATCGCGACATATTCGAGCTTGACCTCGGCCTCGCTGGCGAGGTCGAGGAGCTGGCCGACGAGAAGAACCACGGTCGCGGGCGAAATCTCGCCTTCGAAATTACATCCGAAGGCAGCCATCACGGCGCCCATGTTCACTTCGACGCCCAACTGCGAATAGACCTGCAGCATATGCCGCTGCGCTTCCAGGTTCTCCTGCATGGTCCGGTTCTGATTTCGCGCCAGAAACGTTGGCGAGGCGCAGAGATTGATCCCGCCGCGCACATCGAGGCGCTCGGTCGCGATGGCGCGGCGCAATCCCTTGTCGTTCAGCCAGAGCCCGGTATAGCTGACGCCGGGTCTCCTCGTAATGCCGGCGACGACCTGCTCGGCGTCCGCTGTTCCCGGCACGCGCGTCGGAGAAACAAAGGACGTGACCTGGATATGCTTCAAACCGGTGTCGGACAGCCGGTCGATCAGTTCCACTTTGCGCGCGGTGGGGATCGGGCCTTCTATCTGGAAGCCCTCGCGCGGCCCTTCCTCCTGAATGATGACGGTGGCAGGCAGGTCAGACATTTATGGAAATCCTCACAAGCACGGCCGGGCTGAAAATGGATGGTCAACGCCAGCCCGATCTAGCCGTTGACGCCTGGTCGCCCCGCGCCCTCAGCGCCCCTCAAAGCGGGGAGCGCGCTTCTCGTTGAATGCGGCGACACCTTCTTTTCGATCGTAAGTATCGAGGAGGCGATAATACGCTTCCAGCTCCAGCCTGTATCCGGTGCGTATGTCCGTTTGCAGGCCGGAATGGATCGACTTCTTCGCCTGCCGTACGGAGAGCGGCGCGTTCGCGGCAATGCGCGCGGCTGTTTCCAGAGCTTCTGAAACCAACTGCTCCGGCTCGCACAACCTGTTGACCATGCCCCACTCGAAGGCTTCCGCCGCCGAGAAGGGAGTGGCGGACAGGATCAACTCCTTGGCGCGCCTTTCGCCGACGGCCCGCGGCAGATTCTGAGTGCCCATGCCGCCGGGCATGATCCCGATCCGGCATTCGGTCTGGGCGAAACGGGCATCCGAAGCCGCGTAGATAAAGTCGCTGCTCAGGGCAAGCTCCAACCCGCCCGCATAGCAAAGGCCGTTCACCGCGGCGATCCAGGGGATTTTGCTTTCCACGCGCAACTGAAACAACCGCTCGCCGATCTCGTGATGGAGCGTCCATTCCGCGATGCTTTGCGTGTTGCGCGCCTTAAGGTCTCCTCCGGCCGAGAATGCGCGCCCGGTTCCCGTAGTCACGGCACAACGGACCCAGCCCGGATCGTGTTCCAGCCGCTGTTCCAGATCGAGAAGCTCCTTGACCATCTGGCCGCTAATTGCGTTCAGGACATCCGGCCGATTGAGGGTTACGAGAAGCACATGCTCGCCGACCTTTTGGGTCAACAGCGTTTCATAGGGTATCAATTCCATGCCCGTCTCCTAATCTTCGCAACCATCGGCGCGCGCCGGACCGACCAGATTACCCGCCGCGCGTATGGCGGCAAGGGCGTTCGCCGTGATCGATCCCGGCCCGTTCTTCACGACCGCAGAACGACAAGCGCGTCGACGGCGGTGGCACCTCCTTCACCCAGGACAACCGGATTGAGGTCGACGGCCTCCAGCCTGTCCTCATATGCCAGTCCGAAGTTCCGCAATCCACCAAGCAGTTCGATGAGCGCGGGACGTGCTGCTGGATGCTTCCAGCGCGGGCCGAGCAGCACCCGCCCGAGGGCGGTTCCGTCCAGCGTCCCGATCAACTGATCCATTGGCGCGGCGATCGGGCACATGGCGACGTCCTTGATCGTCTCGGCATGTACGCCGCCAAGGCCGACCATCATCATCAGCCCCAGCGCCGGCACGCGGGAGAGGCCGACAATGGCTTCAAGGCCGCCCTTTACCATCGGCTGAACCAGGATCGGGGCGGAGGGAGGAAAGCCGGCAATGACCTCGCGCGCCGCATCCTCATCGGTGATATTCAGCGCCACGAAACCATGATCGCTTTTGTGCGAAACGCCTTCGGGCATTGCCTTCAGGACGACGGGCCAACCAAGATCGCGCGCCGCCTGTACCGCTTCGTCGGGTGAATGGGTAAGCCGCCGCCCGACCGTCGAGACCTTCCAGGACGAAAGCAGCTCCAGACTGTCATATTCGCTCAGGGTGCCGTCCACATCCGGCAGCGGCGGCGGTGTGGTGGACTGTTCGCGAGAAAGGTCGCCGGGGCGCGTCAGGAGCGCGCTCAACGCCTCTATCGCGCTTGCCGTGTCGGGCAGCGTTGTCAGGCCGTGAGCCGCATAGCTGGCGGCTTCCTCTGTGTGCAATCCGCCAGGGCAGACGACGACAATGGGTTTTCCGGATGCTGCCTGAGCCTTGCCCAGCGCATCGATCAGTTGCGCTTCGATCTCGCCGCCGAGGCAATGCAGATAGGCAAGGCTCGCGCCGACCCCGGCATCGTCCACAATCGCCTGGGCGACACCCTGGTTGTTCTTCAACCCGAAAATGCCGAGGTCGGTCGGGTTTCCGACCGTCGAAAACAACTTGAACTGGTCGAGGGTGGAGGTCGTGGATGCCTCATAGGCCGGGAAGGCGATGCCTGCACGCTCGCCCAGGTCGGCGATCAGCGCTCCGCCGGCGCCCGATGTCGTGATCACGGCCAATCCGCCGTCGCACGGGCCGAATCTGTCGAGCAGCGCGGCGGCGGCGATAAACCCTTCAGGCGTTTGCAGGCTGGGGACGCCCAATGCGTTCAGATAGGCGTCATAGGCCTCAGCCACGCCGGTCAGCCGGCTTGAATGGGCGACGGCCGCGGCCGCGCCGAGTTCGCTGGTGCCGAGCTTGAGCACGATCACCGACTTGCCGTTTTCGCGCGCCTTGCGCACCACCGACGCGAGACGGGGACCGTCGGTAATGGCATCGCACAGAATGGCGATGACCTGTGTATTGGGATCGTCCTGAAAGTGCTCGGCATAATCCAGAATATCCAGATCAACGCCATTTCCGGCCGATACAAAACAGGACAGACCTGCATTGGCTTGATCGAGCAGGCGTACGAGCGGTTCGAAAAGCGCGCCGCTATGCGACAGTATGGCTATCCTCCCGGCCGACAGGCGCCTGCCATGGGCCCGATTGAAGCCCAGAGACAGTTGGACATGCGGATTGTAGAGCCCGTTGCAGTTCGGGCCGACGACCCGAATGCCCGTGCGGGCGATGATCTCTTCCAACCGCTGCTGCTCGGCCTGCGCGCCGCTCTCGGCGAATCCCGCAGCGCCAATGATCGCGGCCTTGACGCCCGCGTTCGCGGCATCTTCCAGGGCATCGAGCGCCACAGTGGCGGGAACCGCCAGGAACGCGACGTCCACGGGTTCTCCGACATCTCCGATACTGCCAAAGGTCTGTCGCCCATCGACGCTGAATTGCTGACGGGCTATTGGAAAAATTTTACCGCTATACCCGCCATCTATCAGGTTTCTGAGTACAACGGAGCCAAGCTTTGATGGATCAGGTGAGACGCCGACAATAGCAACCGATTTGGGCTGGAATAGAAAGTTCATCATATCTGATTTTCCATGTCTTTTTGGCGGTTTTATATTTTATTATATTAGGATTTATATTATTATATACATTGATTTTGGTTGGATAATTATTTATCCTTTTTTTAATTATGGAATATTATAATATCTATGGTAGTTGATATCAGGAAACAACCGAAATAAAATAGGACCTGCTCCGACGTTTTTTCAAACAGAATGCTTGGCGTCCGATCAAGTTCCCGCACCGGCCTGGAGAAATGGATGACAAGACGTTTGCCCCCGCTGAAGGCCCTGCGCGCCTTTGAGGTCGCCGGTCGTCATTCGAGTTTCAGCAAGGCGGCGGAGGAACTGTCGCTGACGCCCGGCGCCGTCTATCGGCAGGTTGTCCTTCTGGAAGACTATTTCCAGATAAAGCTGTTCGATCGCCTTCACCGGGAGATACGCCTTACCGCCGAAAGCCGTGCGTTTCTGGCGGAAATCACCGATGCTCTGGACAGGATTGCCGATGCCAGCGGACGCTTGTCCGAACGCTCCCGCAAGACCCCGCTGCACATCGCGACAACGCTGACCTTCGCCACCTGCTGGCTCACCCCCCGCTTCAGGCGAATGATCGAGGCGATTGGCGAGTCGGAATGCCGTCTTTCATCCGAACTGGTTCTCAAGCCCAACGCCTTCACGATACATGATGTCGATGTGCTGATTCATAGCGGGCACGACCGTTGGCCGGAATTTGAGAACCACATGCTGATGCAGTCGCGCTTTGTTCCTGTCTGTAGCCCCGATTATCTGGAAAGGAACGGACCGTTCCGAAATCCCTCGGATCTGTCGCGCTGCATGTTTCTTCGATCGTCGATCATGCTCGACGTGTGGACGAACTGGGAGCGCTCCAACGGTCTCACCGGGCAACATCGCGGCGGATACCAGGATTTCGCCTGCTCCATCCTCGCCTACCAGGCGGCAAGCGCCGGCCTGGGTGTGACGTTGGGCCATGTCGATTTCATCGGAGCCGAGCTGAAGGCGGGCAGATTGGTGAAAGCCGTCGACGAGATTCACGAAACCGACTATTTCTACTATTTCGCCTGTCGGCCGGGCGCGACGGCAAATCCGGTCATCGCAGCCCTCCGTGATTGGATCATGGCCGAAACGAAACGCGGCAATCCAGACTGAGACGCCTGCCTTACGGCATATGCCCGCCCGCCGGGAGCCGACGGTTTCGGTTCCCCGGCGATCTCAGGAGGCTGGCATCGCCTGGCTTGCCGCACCCGCCTCGCGGGCTGGCGCCTTCTCCGACAACCGCGACAGCAATCTCGTACGTTCGGCTTCCATCCGCGCGATATTGCCCAGCTTGATGTCCTCGTATCCGCGTACCATGTCGGGAAGGCGGGCAAGTTCGACGACGACGTTCGAATTTTCCGGCGTCAGCCTGTCGAGCACCTCGACGATCATACCGCGATAGGAACCGATCAGGGCACGCTCGGCGCGGCGGACCTTCGTACGTCCGAGCAAATCCAGCCGCGTGTTCCGCAGGCCCTTCATCCGGGCAAGAAGCCGGGCGACGGGCAGGAACCATGGGCCCAGTGCCACCTTCTTGCGAACCCCGATTGCCCTGAGGAAGGTGGGATGGACGAGCCAACGGAATTTCTGCCCCGACTCGAATTCGCCGGTCTGTCGCGACCGGTCGATCATGTCGACCATCAGCCGCGCGACCTCGTATTCATCCTTGTAGGCGGTCAGCTTGTAGAGATTGCGCGCCACCGCTTCGGTGAGGGTTTCACCATCCGCGAGTTTCCGGCGCTCGGTCGCCCGGACGGTGGCGAGGAAGTCGAGATAGTTGGTGGCCATCCGTTCGTCCTGGAAGGCGATGAGCTCGGCCGTCCGGATACGGATCGTGCGCGCCAGGGCTCCGGATATATCGAGATCCGCGATCTGCCGTTCGTGTGCGGCCGGGATCGTGACTTCGGGCTCCTCGATCCTTCCCGCCAGCAGCTTTTCGACAACCTCGGGGGCCTGCACCGCACAACGGCCCCAGCGAATGGCGCAAAGATTGGCCTCCACGCTTGACCCATTGAGGCGAATTGCCTGCTCGATGGCCTCGATCGGCAACGGCAGGGCTCCTGCCTGATAGGCCGCGCCGACCAGAATCAGATTTGCCGCGACATCATTGCCGAAAACAAGCCGCGAAAGCGTCAGCGCTTCAACGACATGGCCGCCCGGGCGCATTCGTGCGCCGACACGTTGCTCCAGCTGGATCGTGCTGGGATAGCGGCTGGAAACGTCAGTCACCGTGGAGCCGGTCGGAACGGCGTCCGAATTGGCGATCATCAGTGTCCGGTCGGGGCTGGCCACGGCCAGGTTCGTGGCTTCGGCGGCGGAAAGCAGGTCGAACGCAAGGAAAAGATCCGCCTTGCCGGACATGATGCGCGTTCCGCGGGCCCGTTCCTGCCTGCGAATCTTGAGGTGGGACGTGACCGGACCGGCTTTCTGGCTCGAGCCGATCTGGTCGATCGCCCGAACGCTTCGTCCGGCGAGGGCAGCCGCCATGCCGAGAATCTGGTTGACTGTAACGACCCCGGTTCCGCCGATACCCGCCATGAACACTGAAAAGTCGTCTTCAGGGACGGAGGGAATGGGCGGCAGGAGGTCGACTGGAGGGTCGGTTTGCAGCGCAGCCTTGCGTGAGCCGGAGTTTTGGCCAGAGTTTTTGCCTGGGTTTTCAATCGTGAGGAAGGAAGGGCAGTCTCCGAGCAGACAGGAGTAATCCTGATTGCACGACGTCTGATTTATCCTTGTCTTGCGGCCGAATTCGGTCGGCACCGGTTCGACGCTGAGGCAGTTGGACTTCGCGCCGCAATCGCCGCATCCCTCGCAGATCCGTTCGTTGATCATGACGCGGGTCGCCGGTGTCGGCATCCGGCCGCGCTTGCGCATGCGGCGTTTCTCGGCGGCGCATTGCTGATCGTTGATGAGCACCGTCACGCCCTCGATCGCGGCGAGTTCGCTCTCGGCCGCGATCAAGTCGTCGCGGTGGCGCACGGAAGCGATCGGATCGAGCCTGATGTTGCGATAGCGCTCGGGTTCGTCAGTGGTGACGATGATCTTCTTGACGCCCTCGGCCGCCATCTCCCTGATGATGTCCGGCACCTTCTTTCCGCCAAAGACATCCTGTCCCCCGGTCATGGCAACGGCCGAGTTGTAGAGGAGCTTGAAGGTGATGTTTGCCTTCGCGGCGATGGCGAAGCGAACCGAGAGGCTGCCCGAATGCGAATAGGTGCCGTCCCCCAGATTCTGGAAGAAGTGCTTCGTGCCGGTGAATTTTTGTAGGCCGACCCATTGCGCGCCTTCGCCGCCCATCTGGGTATAGCCTCTCACTTTCCCCATGACCGGTTCCATCCACAGCGTCATGATGTGACAGCCGATGCCGGCGCCCACGACCGAACCTTCGGGCACGCGGAGCGAACGGTTATGCGGGCAGCCGGAGCAGAAATAAGGTGAGCGTGTCGCTGACAGGGGCTCCGTGGGCAGGGGCGCAGTCTGCGGTGTTTCGACATCGAGCTTCAGCCAGCGACGTAAGGCCTTGGCGATAAGATCGCTCGACAGTTCTCCCGCCGCCGTCAACAATTCGCGGCCGTCCGCGTCCTTCTTGCCGGCGATACGCGGCGCATCGGGCTTTCCATACAGGGCTTCCTTGAAAAAGCTCTCGAGCAGCGGGCGCTTGTCCTCGACGATCAGTATTTCCTCGAGGCCGTCCGCAAACTCGTGAGCCGTTTCCTCATCGAACGGATACAGCAACCCCATTTTGAGCAGTCGGATGCCGCGTTGGTCGAGTTCCTTCTCGCCGATGCCGAGGGAGGTCAGGGCTTCACGAACGTCGAAATAGGTCTTGCCACCGGCAACGATGCCCAGCCGCGCCTTTTTCGGGGCGGCCGTGATGCGGTTGAGCCCGTTCAAGCGCGCGTATTGACGGGCAATTTCGAGCCTCCCGTAATAGACTTCCCGCTCGCGTTCGATCATCGGGGCGCCCCCCGCTTCGTTGAGCGAGAGTTCCGGGCTGAACGGCTGGCCGTCATAGGTTATCTCGGGTATGACGGGCTGGACCCGATCCGGCCCAACCTCCGCCGTGCCCGAACTGTCGGCTATGTCGGAAACCAGCTTGAGCCCGACCCAAAGACCGCAGGCGCGCGACATCTCGTATCCATGCCGTCCGAAATCGATCACGTCCTGGATGTCGCCAGGGGCCAGCACCGGCATGTAGAAGCTGGCGAGGATCACATTCGAGTCGGAAGGGAGAATGGTCGATCGGGCATGCGGATCGTCGCCCACGACCGCCAGCACGCCTCCCGTCCTGGCGACACCATGGAAGTTGGCGTGATGAAAAGCGTCAGCGGCGCGATCGACGCCCGGGGACTTGCCGAACCACATGCCGAACACGCCATCGACCTTCGCGTCGGGCACTTCGTTGACGAGCTGGGTTCCGTAGATCGCGGTCGCCGCCAGTTCCTCATTGAGGCCGAGCTGGTGCTGAACCTGCTCGGCTTCGAAGATATGGCGGTGACGGATCATCTCGCTGTCGACGCCGCCGAGTGGAGAGCCGGGATAGCCAGATACCAGCCCGCCGGTATTCAGGCCGCGTGCCTTGTCGGCGCGCGCCTGATCAAGCAGGATGCGCAGCATGGCCTGAAGGCCGCTCATGTAGACGGTGCCCTCGGTCGCCCGGTATCGGGTCTCCAGATTCATCGAAGTCGGCTCTGGTGTCGGCTGGCTCGCCATTGTTGCTACTCCCAATCACGTTTCGCCATCGAAGACATGCGCGTCGAACCTGGGGCCAATGGAATATTTGGCAACCAGGGCTGCGAATTCAAAATTTCTCGGGAAATTGAAGAATATATCAATTTTTTTTCCGAAAACATTTTCAAATCCGCTGATGTTTACAAATAAAATAAAAAAATTCTTCTAGTTATATTTTTATATTATTATATTGCTTCAAGTGGGGCGGGGTATGGACGAGTCCCGAAAAGCTAATCGCCTGCTGAAGGATCTGCAAACCACATTCCATGAGCCCAGCGTCGACGATTTTTCAAACAAATCGCCGCCGCCGGGCAGGGCGGCGATCATATCCGGATGGTCACGCATTTGAGCTGCGTGTAGTGGATCATTGCCTCGATGCCCTTTTCGCGGCCATAGCCACTGTTTTTGTAGCCGCCGAACGGCGTTTCGATGCCGCCGGCCATGTATTCGTTGACAAAGACCTGGCCCGCTTCAAGCGCCGCCGCCATCCGGTGGGCGCGGCCGATATCGCGTGTCCACACGCCGGCGCCGAGGCCGTAATCGCTGTCATTCGAGATGGCGATCGCCTCGGCTTCGCTTTCGAAACGCAGGACCGTGAGGATGGGTGCAAATGCCTCCTCATGAGCGATGCGCATGTCCGGTGTGACGCCGCCATAGACGGTCGGACGAACAAACAGCCCGCCGCCGCTTGACGGCGGCTCTTCTCCGCCGGTCAGGCAAATGGCGCCGTCGGCCTCCGCCAGTTTGTGGAACTGGTTGACGCGTTCGTATTGCGCCGCCGTGGTTATCGAACCAAAGGCGGCGTCTTCCTGATCGCCGTATTTCAGGGCTTGGACGGCGGGGACGAGTTTTTCGAGAAAGGCATCATGGATCGACGAATGCAGCAGGAGCCGCGATCCGGCGATGCAGATCTGTCCCGCATTCATGGTGAAGGCGCGCACCGCGCCCACCACGGCGGCATCCAGGTCGGCATCCTCGAAGATGATGTTTGGCGACTTGCCGCCGAGTTCCAGCGTTAACGGAATGATCCTTTCGGCGGCGATCCGACCGATTTCACGCCCGGCGCGCACGCTTCCCGTGAACATGACCTTGCGCACCTTAGGATGGGAAACGAGTGCTTCGCCGGCCTCACGTCCGGTTCCCAGCACGACATTGATGACGCCGGGCGGCAGCCCGCATTCTTCCACGGCGAGGCGGGCAAGCTCGACGAGCGTCGATGAGGTTTCCTCCGACGGTTTGGCGATCGCCACATTGCCCACGGCAAGAGCCGGAGCGATCGCGCGCGCGCCCTGGTTCAAGGGGCCGTTCCACGGCAGGATCGCCGCGATCACGCCAAAGGGTTCGCGTCGGGTATAGCTGTGGTAGGGCGCGCCGATATTGATGACTTCCCCGTAGTAGATGTTGGCAAGGCCGCCATAATACTCGAAATATTGGGCGGACATTTCAATCTCACCCATGGCCTGGGCTACGACTTTCCCGGTTTCGCGGGCCTCCATTTCGGCGAGCCGCTTGGCATTGGCACGGATCGTGCGGCCGATTTCGACGAGGATACGACCGCGGTCCATCGGTCGCATGTCGCGCCATTCCGGGAAGGCCGCGGAGGCAGATTGCGCGGCCCGGTCGACGGTCTCGGCATTGCCAAGAGCTACGCGGCCAATCCGCTCGCCCGTCGCCGGCGCGATATTGTCCATGTAGCGCCCATTGGCTTCCACAACCTCGCATCCGCCGATAAAATGATGACAATCCATTCCTTGACCCTTTCTCACGGCTGCCTCGCCAGGCGGGAGCGTGACATTCATTTCTCTTTTTGCCGGCGATCGTGATCGTCGCCGTTCTGCCGAACCGGTCGGCCCATCGTTCAACCGGCGTCGGCCAGGATCAGATCGGCAGCGCGTTCGGCGATCATGATCGTTGGTGCATTCGTGTTGCCGCCGATAAGAGAGGGCATGATCGAGGCGTCGACGACGCGCAGGCCCGAAAGGCCGTGGAGGCGAAGCTGCGGGTCGACGACGGCATCGGACCCGGTTCCCATCTTGCAGGTGCCGACCGGATGCATGACGGATTGCGCAGTCTGCCTGGCATAGGCGAGGAGTTCTTCTTCGCTTTCCGCCTCGTCGCCCGGCCCGTTTTCACGCACGATGATCCCGTTCAATGGCGCCGTGGCCGCGATGCGGCGCATCCAGTGCATGCCCCGCAGCAGTGTCGCGCGATCGGCTTCCTCACTGAGATAGTTGAACCGGAGAACGGGATGTTCGCGGATGTCCGAGGATTTCAAGGTCAGCGTGCCGCGGGATTCTGGCCGCAAAACGATTGGCATGGCCTGCACGCCGGGATAGGAATGCATCTGGAGCCGCCCCTTGCTGTTGAAGTTGAAGCTCCAGGCCCGGAATGTGATCTGGACATCCGGGGCGGGTGTGTCAGGCAGCGTGCGAATGAACGCGGCGGCTTGCGAGCTTCCGAGCGTTAACGGCCCTGTCCGTGTCAACAGGTAGCGCGCGCCGTTGAAATATTTGCGCCAGCCCGAGAGCGTCTTGTTGAGAGACATTCCTCTCCGGGTCTCGTAGTCGAAGGGCGCGCCGACATGATCCTGCAGATTGCGTCCCACGCCCGGCAGGTCGTGGACCACGGAGATGCCGGTTTGGGACAGGTGCGCGGCTGGCCCGATGCCCGACAGCATCAGGAGTTGCGGCGAGTTGATGACACCGCCGCAAAGCATCGTTTCGCGGGCATAGGCAAGGTGTTCCTGCCCTTTGCGACGGTACCGCACGCCTTTGACCCGCCGGCCTTCGACAATCAGGCTGCTGACCATCGAGTGGTCCAGTATATCAAGGTTCGCACGGTTTCGCGCCGGTCTAAGATAGGCATGCGCCGTCGAATTTCGGCGGCCTTCGCTGATAGACAATTGATAGAATTGCGCGCCCTCTTGCCGCGCGCCGTTTAGATCGTCGTTTGGTGGGAGGCCGGCCGTCGTGCCCGCCTCGATGAATGCCCCTGCCACCGGAATGGGATAGCGCGGTCGCGAGACATGCAGAGGACCGGTCGCTCCATGGTATTGATCGACGAAATCGAGATTGGTTTCGGCGCGACGAAAGTAGGGCAGCACGTCAGCGGCTGCCCATCCGACATTGCCTTCCGTCGCCCATCGATCGTAGTCCCAGCGATTGCCACGGATGTAGATCATCCCGTTGATCGCACTGGAACCGCCAGTCAGCATACCACGCGGATGATAGATGCGACGGTTGTCGAGTCCCGGCTCCTCAGCCGAATGATACATCCAGTTGAGTTTGGGATTTGCGTATAGGAACGGTACTCCGGCAGGTGTTCGAACCCAGAAACCTTCCTTATCCGCTCCCGCCTCGATCAGCAGCACGCGATGCTTGCCGTTCTCGCTCAGGCGATTGGCAAGGACGCAGCCCGCCGAGCCGGCACCGACGATGACGTAGTCGTAGTGTTGCATTGTCAATTCGTCGTGCTGGCTGGCACGTTCTCCCGATATTGTGGAAACGAAAGCCTTCGCTGAAAGGGAGGCGATGCGTCCAGGATATTGGCCGCCCGCCGTCGCCCGAACTGGTAGTGGCCGTATTGCCCCTCTGGCGCTTCTCGGATGAGTGATTTGAATCCAGGTTTGGTTCTCCGTCTTGCGAAAAGTCGCTGTCTTGCGGAAAGTCGCTGGTCAATCCAGCGCAGAAGCATCAGACCGCGAGAAGGCCGCCGATCGGTCGTGCTCGCTCGGGCGGTCACGACGTTTTCTGCGCCTGCGTTCAGGTGCCGCGATGGTCGATGATCTAGCAGTGTGGTTCCCGCGATATCAGGCGAAGGCGGCGGCCATGCGCTTGTAGCCGGAGCCGGTATGGATGAGCAGGTCCTGCGAACCGGCACGGATCGAGCGCGGCTGGAGACCGAATATCTGCCGGATTGAGTGGCTGAAATGGCTGGAATCAGGGTAGCCCAGATCAAGCGCGACATCGGTCAGGCTGTCCTGCCCGTCGACACGGTCCATGAAGCGCCGCGCCCGCCGCCACATCCGGTAGGACCGGAACGGGACGGAGGTATTGTCCTTGAAAAGATGCAGGAAACGCGATGCGGAGAGGCTGACCTTCGCGGCACACGTGTCCGCCGTTGATGATAGTTCCTCGGAAGCGGCGCTCAGATCGTTCAATACGGCGACGATGCGCTCGTCCATGCCGCGGCTCTTGAGCTCTTCTCCAAGGAAGAGATGATCGAATTCCGATGTCGAGAAGCCATCGGCGTTCGATTGGCTCCCCAGATAGTGATGGGCATCCTGAATGTAGCGATGGAATGTTGAGCTCGTTGCGGGAGCGTTGATCGCGACTGTCAGGCGCGACAGATCGTCAGGATCGACCGTTTCCGATTCGATGCAGATCGCCGATATGAGACCGGACGGAGAGCGGACACGGTGTTTGGCAAACGGGGGAAGCGCGACAATAGGACGTGTCTCCCAGGGGCCTCCGTCGACACTTATTTCAAAGGGTGTCGTCAGCGAAATGTAAATCGTCATGGGACACATGCAGCGAGTCTGCATGGAAGTTCCAACTCGCCCATGATAGTACATTCTATCATTTCCAACGAGCATAAATAGTTGGCGATCTAAGCTTCCTATCTTCATGCCGCTCCTCCCTGGCAATCGCATATTATCTATGCGTGGCAAAATTTTTATTTACGCTAAATCATTTGCAATGAGGCCCGTGGTTCAAATCTCACGGCGCCATAACCCCTCCTCGCCGTCAGCTTGCAGTCTACAGTCAGGATATAATACCCGAAAATGAGCAACTGTAAAGGGAATGTAAGCGATCGCTTACCATCAGTTTGTGCAGATCGGCGCCGTGGCAGGCGGGAATTCACATTCTCTCAGGCATCTTGCTCGCTCTCTGAAAGTCGTTCAGCCCTACTTGAGCGAGGACAGCGCAATTCCGCAAGAGCCGCCGCAGGGTGTGCGCTATTCGATCAGATGGAAGGACAAGCAGGTTCGCGATCTTCGCCCGCCTGCTATCTGTATCCACCGTGATTAGAGGTGTCGCTGGCAGTTCGGCAAGCCGACGATCAAAGAGGGAAGGTTGAACTATGACCAGCCGGAAGCGAAGCTCGATTCGAGTTGGCGGCGCCAGTGGTTACTGGGGCGAGTCGGACATGGCCCTTCCGCAACTGTTGGCGGCAGGAAACATTGACTATTTCGTCTTCGACTATCTTGCAGAGGTCACGATGTCGATCATGGCCCGCGCGCGGGCGGCAGATCCAGCACAGGGTTTTGCTACGGATTTCGTGTCCGGGGTATTGAAACCCAATATCAGTCAGATCGCGGCATCGGGCGCGAAAGTCATCTCGAATGCAGGCGGCGTCAACCCCGAGGCCTGCGGAGCAGCCGCCCGCGCGGTGATTGAGGCTGCGGGCCTCAGCCTGCGCGTCGCGGTCGTGACCGGCGACAATTTGATGGCCAATCTGGGTGACTTCGCCGATTGCAAGGCCATGGACACCGGTGCGTCGCTTCCGGACGTCGCGAAGGTGGTCAGCGCCAATGCCTATCTCGGCGCCTACCCGATCGCCGAGGCGCTCGACCGGGGCGCGGACATTGTCATCACGGGGCGTTGCGTCGACAGCGCCGTGACCCTTGGTGCTTGTATCCACGCCTTTGGCTGGACGCGGCAAGATCATGACAAGCTGGCCGGCGGCAGCCTTGCCGGCCATATCATCGAATGCGGTCCCCAGGCCACCGGCGGCAACTATACCGATTGGCAGACGGTCGCCGAAAGGATCGACGAGATCGGCTATCCGATCGCTGAAATCTACCCGGATGGAAGCTTCGACCTGACCAAGCCGGAAAACACCGGCGGGACCGCCACCGTGGCGTCGGTCGGCGAACAGATGCTCTACGAGATCGGCGATCCGCAGGCCTATTTCCTTCCCGATGTCGTATGCGATTTTTCGGATGTGACGTTGAGACAGGTAGGGGCCGATCGCGTGAACGTGGCTGGCGCGCGGGGACGGCCTGCCACCGATACCTACAAGGTGTCCTTGACCTGGAATGACGGCTGGCGCGCGGGCTCGTTATGGTTCTTCGTGGGAGAGGGCGCGTCGAAGAAGGCCCGCGCGTTCGGCGAGGGGGCGGTTAGCCGCGCACGGCGCAAGCTCAAGGCGATGGGCGCGCCTGATTTCGACGAAGTGCTGATCGAGACCTTCGGAGACGAAAGTCATTACGGTGATTTCGCCCGACGGAGCAATGCGCGCGAGGTGACGCTGAAGATCGCCGCCAAGCACCAGGACGCTCGTGCGATCGGCTTGCTGCTGAAGGAAACAAACGGGATTGCGCTGGCCTCGCCGCCAGGTCTCACCCTTTTCGCCGGCGCGCGACCGAAGCCTTCGCCGGTCGTCAGGCTGTTCTCGTTCCTCGCGGACAAGACCCGGGTTCCCATCAGCCTGGAGATTGACGGCGAGCATTTTTCGCTCGGCCATGAGCAGGGACGGAAATTCGAGGGTCCTGGGTCCGATCGTCCGGTCCCCCAATCCGCCAGCGGCTCTGATCTGGTCGAGGTTCCGCTGGCGCAACTCGCAAATGTCCGGTCCGGAGACAAGGGAAACAACGCCAATATCGGTGTGTTGCCGCGACAAGCTGAATATGCCCCGTGGATATGGCAGGCTTTGACGGAAAAGGCGGTTGCCGAGCGCTTCTCGCACTTCCTGAAAGGCAAGGTTGAACGCTTCTATCTGCCGGGCACGAGCGCCATCAACTTTTTGCTCCACGATGTTCTGGGCGGCGGCGGCATCGCCAGCCTGCGCAACGACCCGCAGGGCAAGACCTATGGTCAGGTGCTTCTCCAGACGCCGATTGCCATTCCCGCCTCGCTCATCAAGGTTCGATAGAGATGTCCGTCCATAAATCCCAGATTTCCACGAAGTCGGACGCCTACAAGAAGAACCGCGCCGCGATGCTTGGGCGAGTGGACCAACTCCGTGAGCTTGAGGGGCGGGCCGTCGCGCTGTCCAGCAAACGCAATGCCACGTTCGCACGGCGCGGCCAGGTGCCGCCGCATGAACGCATCGCCCGGCTATTGGATCCGGGCTTGCCGTTCCTGCAACTCCATTCGCTCGCGAACTATCTTGTCGACGACACGGACCCGACGACCAGCGTTCCCGGGGCCAGCATGATCTGCGGCATCGGCTTTGTGCGCGGCGTTCGCTGCATGGTCTGGATCGATGATAGCGGTATTCGCGCGGGTGCCGTTACGTCGTCGACGCTGCCCGCCATTCTGTCGATCCAGAAGATGGCGCGCAGACTGAAACTGCCGCTCATCCATCTGGTGGAAAGCGCCGGCGCAAACCTCATGAGCTATCAGGTCGAAGCCTGGGCGCAGGGTGGCCTGATGTTCAAGAACCTCGCCAACATGTCGGCCGCAGGCATACCGACCATGGTCGTATTGCATGGGCCGGCGACAGCCGGCGGCGCTTACATGCCCGGCATGTCGGACTATGTGATTGGTGTGAAGGAAAACGGCATGGCCGCCCTTGCCGGCGCGGCGCTCGTGAAGGCGGCGACGGGCGAGGACGCCAATGATCGCGAACTCGGCGGTGCCGAAATGCATGCTTCGGTGTCAGGGTTGGTGGAGTATCTGGCTTCCGACGATGCCCACGGCCTGAACATCGCACGCGACGTCATCGGCCACTTGAACTGGAACGCTCGCGGCGAAACGCCGAGCCGCCGCGCTTATGTCGCGCCGATCTACGACACGGACGAATTGGCGGGCGTTATTCCGATCGATAACAAGACACCCTACGATGTGCGTGAACTGCTGATCCGTATCGTCGATGGCTCGGACATGGACGAGTTCAAGCCGCGCTATGGTGCCTCGACGGTCTGTGTCCAGGCGTCGATCATGGGCTATCCCTGCGCACTGATCGGCAACAACGGCCCGATCGATCCGGATGGAGCGACGAAGGCCGCGCAGTTCCTGCAACTCTGCGATCAGGCCGAACTGCCGGTCATCTTTCTCAATAACACCACCGGCTACATGGTTGGCACGCGTTACGAGCGGGCCGGCATGATCAAGCACGGCGCAAAGATGATCCAGGCGGTCTCCAACATCCGTGTGCCGAAGATCACCCTTTATATCGGTTCGAGCTACGGGGCCGGCAATTACGGCATGTGCGGCTACGCCTACGAACCGGACTTCCTGTTCTCCTGGCCGAATGCGACGACGGGCGTGATGGGAGGCGAACAGGCCGCCAAGACGATGACACAGGTCGCGGAGGTTTCCGCGGCACGGTCCGGCCAGGAACCCGATCGGGAAAAGCTGCGGGCCCAGGAAGAAAAGATCGCGGCGCATTTCAACAACCAGGAAAGCGCGTTCTACACGTCGGGTCGCGTTCTGGATCACGGCGTTATCGACCCTCGAGACACGCGGCGCGTCCTGGGCTTCGCGCTGGAAACCTGTCTCGAAAGCCGGCTGCGCAAACTACAGCCGAACAGCTTCGGCATGGCCAGGATGTAGGAGGCGGTATGAGCACTCTTCCCAAAACGACGGCGCTGGACCTCGATCTCGATGGCGGATGGCTGACGATCTGGTTCAACCGTCCCGAGAACCGTAATGCGCTCTCCAGCGAGATAACGGGCGATCTGCATCAGGTCCTGACGGCTGTGCGCAACGACCGGTCGATCAGAGGCATCACCCTGCGAGGGCGCGGCGGGGTCTTTTGCGCCGGCGGCGATTTGAAGTCTTTCAAGGCAATGACATCGGGTGGGGCGACCCGCGAGGACATCCTGGCGTTAAGCCGCCATGGTGCCGATCTCATGGCTCTCGTCAACGGTATGCCTCAGGTCACGGTGGTGCTGATCGAGGGCGCTGCCATGGCAGGAGGATTCGGGATTGCGTGTTGCTGCGATGTCGTCATCTGCGAGGCAAGCGCCCGCTTTGCCATGACCGAGACGATGATCGGGCTTTCGCCGGCACAGATAGCTCCGTACGTCATCCAGAAACTCGGCTACGCCACGGGCCGCCGGCTGATGTTGACCGCAGGCCGCTTCGATGGCGCCGAGGCAGGTCAACTGGGTTTTGCCGATTTCGTGGGCACAGGCGCTGAAAGCCTTGAGGTAATCGAAGCGCGGATAAAGAAGGACGTGTTGAAATGCGCGCCTGGGGCGATCGCCGATACAAAGGCGCTGATCCTGGCTATGCCGGAGCTTGACCGGACGGAGCGGATAGAAGCGGCTGCCAACAATTTCGCGGATCGCATGCTCAGCGATGAAGGAAAGGAGGGTATCGCCTCCTTCAACGAAAAGCGAAAACCGGTTTGGGCGGAGCGCTCCGCGAGCAAGGAAACCACGCAAGATGGCTGATTTCAACACCCTCCTCATTGCCAATCGTGGCGAGATCGCCTGCCGGGTCATCCGAACCGCCAAAGCGATGGGATTGCGGACCGTGGCCGTCTATTCCGACGCCGATGCTCGGGCGCCGCACGTCAAGCTGGCCGATATTGCGGTTCACATCGGACCTTCCCCGGTCAGCAAGTCCTATCTGCGCCCGGAAAAGATTCTGGAGGCGGCAACGGCGTCGGGGGCTGAGGCGATTCATCCAGGATATGGCTTCCTCTCCGAAAACGCTGCATTCGCCAAGGCGGTCGAAGAGGCCGGATTGATCCTCGTCGGCCCACCAGTTCACGCCATTTCGGTCATGGGCGACAAGGCCCGATCCAAACGGGCGATGATCGAGGCGGGCGTGCCCTGCGTGCCGGGATACCAGGGCGAGGACCAGTCCGATGAAACGCTGATTCGCGAGGCGGGGGCGATCGGCTTTCCACTGATGGTCAAGGCTGCCGCCGGCGGTGGTGGACGAGGCATGCGACTGGTGCACACCCAGGATGCGCTCGCCGACTCGATCCGGCTGGCACGTTCTGAGGCCCAAAACGCTTTCGGTTCCGGCGAACTGATCATTGAGAAGGCAATCATACGGCCTCGTCACGTGGAAGTGCAGGTGTTTGCAGATGCGCATGGAACGGTCCTGCATTTCGGCGAGCGCGACTGCTCGGTTCAAAGGCGCCACCAGAAGGTCATCGAGGAAGCGCCCTGTCCTGTGATGACGCCGGAACTGCGTGCGGCGATGGGCAGCGCTGCTGTCGAGGCGGCCCGGGCGGTGGATTATCGTGGCGCCGGCACGGTCGAATTCCTGCTGGCCCCGGACGGCGCCTTCTACTTCCTGGAGATGAACACCAGGCTTCAGGTGGAGCATCCTGTCACCGAGGAGATCACCGGGCTCGATCTTGTGGAATTGCAAATCCGCGTCGCGCGCGGTGAACGGCTTGGCATGTCGCAGGATGATGTCCTCCTGCGCGGCCACGCGATCGAAGTCCGCCTTTATGCGGAAGATCCGGACGCCGGCTTTCTTCCGAGCACCGGACCCGCCGTGCTTTGGCATCCGCCGTCCGGGCAGGGTGTCCGTGTTGACGCGGGTCTGGAAACGGGCGGGGAAATTTCTCCGTTCTACGACGCGATGGTCGCCAAGATTATCGCCCATGGCACCAACCGTGAAGATGCGCGGAAACGGCTCATTCGAGCACTTGAGAACACCGCATTGTTCGGTCCCAAAACGAACCGCGATTTTCTCATTGATGCCCTGCGGCGCGAGGCGTTCGTCGAAGGCGATGCCACGACCGCGTTCATTGCCGAAACCTATGGCGAGGCGGGGTTCGTCGCATCGAAGCCCGGTCTGCCGTTATTGTGCGCTGCTGCCGTTATCCAGCACAGGCTGGCCCTCGATGGCGCCCGAAAGGAAGCGCTTGGCGTCGCGGCTGAATTGCTGGACTGGTCGAACGCGCGCCACTTCAACTCGTTCGTTCAATATGTTCAAGGCGAGGAGGTTCTCAGTTTCGAAGTTCATCCGCGAGGGCAGGACCATTACGATGTTCGAGGCATGGACAGCTCTCTGAAGGTCCACGTACGGGACATGGACGGACAGCGTTGCCGTCTGATGTTGGACGGTAATACCGTCGAACTGATATTCGCCGTCGATGATGCCGGCCAGCTCCATGTCGCCGGTCCGTCGGCCAGTTTCCTTGTCAGGGATGTGTCCCGTTCGGCGACAGACGGCGAGGACGAGGGCGGCGGCGGAACCGTGACCGCACCGATGCATGGTCGACTGGTCGAACTCTGCGTGGCGGAAGGCGACAAGGTCGCCAAGGGGGATCTTCTGGCTATCCTCGAAGCCATGAAGATGCAGCATCAGATCGTGGCCGAACTGGATGGCACGGTCACGCGGGTCGTCGCCACGGCCGACAGCCAGATCGCTGCGGGTGATCTCATTCTCGAAATTGCCTCAGACGACGATATCGCGGCCTGACCCTGTTGGCGGACGGGCAGGCTGCGGCTTCTTGTCCGCCGGCGTTGGTTCGCGCAAGCCGCCTATCAGTCGACTCGCTCTAACCGAGAACAACCTCTTGAAAGCTCGCATCTAGCCTTCTCCCCGCCGGTAAACGCCCGGCGACAGGCCGGTCCACATCTTGAACGCCCGCACGAACGCGCTCGCCTCGCTGTATCCGACGCGCCGGGCAATTTCCTCGATCGGGTCGAGGGTGGAATTCAGCAGACGGATCGCCAAGTCCCTGCGGATCTGGGAGCGCAGCCGCAGATAGTCGCCGCCCTCGCGCTTCAGACGACGGCGCAGGGTATAGTCCGCCAGATGCAACGAGGCCGCCGTTTCCCGCAGCGACGGCAAAGAGGCGTGCCTTTCGAGATGGTTCTCGATGACTGAGGAGATGTCCATCGCCAGTGGCGAATTGACCTGCACCGGCATCAACGCATCGAGCGGCGTTCGTCTCGCCCATGTCATGGCCTGGGCCTCGGTGCGCAGGATGGGACGGCCCAGGGTTTTCCCGGAAATCGAGAAGCCGCAACTGTCGCGATCGAAGGTCGCCATCGCGCCCAGAAAGAACTGCTCATAGACACCGGCATGTCCCGGGCGGGAATAGTCGAACCAGACTTGCGAAATCGCTTCATACTGTCCTCCCAGCCAGGCGATCAGTCTGTGCACGGTCAGCAGGATGGTCTCCGGCAAAAGCTCGTTGTGGATCCGATGGCCGGGAATTCTGCCAATCCTGAATTGTCCTTCCTGGCTTTTCTCGACGAAGGAGAACCGGAAGCTGTTGTCCATCAGGTCGAAGAAATGAGCGATGCGTGTGCCGGCATCGCCAACGGTGCGCGCGTGGCTGGCATGCGCCGCGACCAACGCGAAGACGCCGATCGGCTGTGGTCGGTTGGCCAGCCCCATGAACTCGTCGTTGATGGTCGTCGTGACGGCACGGCTCAAATGCACGTAACCCGGCACGTCGAGACCTCTGCGAAGCGCGCGATCTTCCTGGTCGTGCAAGCCAGATTTCTTCCAGATGTCCTGGTCGGAGGCGCCCGCCGCTGCGGCGCCCGCGAGCATGTTGCGTACCATGGCAGCTGGAATACTTGTCATCTTATATCAATTTGTCTGTGAAACACGATCATTGTCAACCAAAATGCAGAGCCTTACTGGTCACAAGACATCAATTGGATGGAGGAGATGCCGCCATGGCGACAGCCGCTTACATTTACGATGCCGTGAGAACGCCCCGCTCGAAGGGCAAGCTCGGTGGTGCGTTGAACGAGGTGAAGCCCGTCGACCTGGCGGCTGGCCTGCTGAAGGGATTGAGCGATCGGCACGATCTCGACACATCCCGGGTCGGAGATGTCATCATGGGCTGCGTGGCCCCGTTGATGGATCAAGGCTCCTGTATCACGAAATCGGCGGTGCAGGTCGCTGGATGGGATGAATGCGTTCCGGGATTTCAGCTCGACCGCTTCTGCGCATCCGGTCTCGAGGCGGTCAATCTGGCCGCGGCGCGGGTCGGTTCCGGGCAGGAAGATCTTGTCGTTGCCGGTGGGCTCGAGGCGATGAGCCGCGTGCCGATCGGTTCTTCGGGCGGCCCGATTTTTGCCGATGTGGATTTCGTTCTCGATCAGCGCTCGATTTCGCAGGGGGTCGGCGCCGATCTCATCGCCGCCCTCGACGGCTACAGCCGCGAGGATGTGGATCGATACGCGATCGAAAGCCAGAGGCGGGCCGGACATGCGCGCGACAGCGGTTGGTTCGACCGTTCCGTCATGCCGGTCAAGGACAGGAACGGCCAGATCATTCTCGAGCGCGATGACTTCATCAGGCCCGATACCGATATGGAGACGCTCGGTGCGCTGAAGCCGTCCTTCGAGGTGGTCGGCAAGGCGGGTTTCGATGAGATGGCGATCTCGCGTTACCCTCAAGTGCTTCGGATCGACCACATTCATACCCCGGGCAATTCCTCGGGCATCGTCGACGGCGCTTCGGCGGTGCTGGTCGGCAATGAGCAGGTCGGGCGGGACCTCGGGCTTACGCCGCGCGGGCGCGTGGTTGCCACCGCGGTGCTCGCCACGGATCCGCGCATCATGGTGGCCGGCACCGGACCGGCGGCGAAGAAATGGCTGGCGAAGGCGGGGATGACGGAGAGCGACATCGATCTGTGGGAGATCAACGAAGCCTTCGCTTCGGTCGCGATGCGCTACATGAAGGATCTCGGCGTCACCCATGAGGTTACGAATGTGAACGGCGGCGCGATCGCGATGGG
>JAGRLT010000009.1 GCA_020441665.1 Nitratireductor sp. | reverse complement strand
TGTCGATGGTGCCGACCACGACCGGCGCCGCGAAGGCCGTCGGCCTCGTCCTGCCGGAGCTCAACGGCAAGCTCGACGGCATGTCGGTTCGCGTGCCGACGCCGAACGTCTCGGTCGTCGACCTGAAGTTCATTTCCAGCAAGGCGACCAGCGCCGAGGAGATCAACGCCGCGATCAAGGAAGCCGCCGACGGCCCGCTCAAGGGCATTCTCGGCTATACCAACGATCCCAACGTGTCGATCGACTTCAACCACGATCCCCATTCCTCGATTTTCCACATGGATCAGACCAAGGTGATGGACGGCAATCTGTGCTCGATCCTGACCTGGTACGACAATGAATGGGGCTTCTCCAATCGCATGGGCGACACTGCGGTCGCCATGGGGCAACTGATATGAGGCCGATGCCCGGCGATTTTTCCGCAGGGTAATGAAACCAGGATCGGAGCAGCGCGGCATGTTCGCGCTGCTCCTTTTTTTTGACCGGAGAAAAGCATGCCGTCCTTCAAAACCCTCGATGATGTGGATGTCAAAGGCAAACGCTGCCTGGTGCGGGTCGATCTCAACGTGCCGATGGAAGATGGCCGGGTCACCGACACGACCCGCATCGAGCGCGTCGCACCGACGATCGCCGAGATTGCCGACAAGGGCGGCAAGGTGATCCTGCTGGCGCATTTCGGCCGGCCGAAGGGCGAAGTCAGGCCCGATATGTCACTTTCGGCGATCACCGCCACCGTGTCTCGGGTGCTGGGCCGGCCGGTCGCCTTTGGCACCGATTGCATCGGCCCGATGGCGGAGGCCGCGGTCGGCCAGATGAAGGAGGGCGACGTGCTGCTCCTGGAAAACACCCGTTTCCACAAGGGCGAGGAAAAGAACGAGGACGGTTTCATCGCGGCGCTCGCCGCCAATGGCGATCTGTTCGTTTCCGACGCGTTTTCGGCGGCCCACCGGGCGCATGCCTCGACCGAGGGATTGGCGCGCCATATGCCGGCGGTGGCGGGCCGCACCATGCAGGCCGAACTCGAAGCGCTCGACGCGGCGCTGGGCGAACCCAGGCATCCGGTCGTCGCCGTGGTCGGCGGCGCCAAGGTTTCGACCAAGCTCGACCTTTTGAAGAACCTCGTCGCAAAGGTCGACATGCTGGTGATCGGCGGCGGCATGGCGAACACGTTTTCGGCTGCACAAGGCCATGACGTGCAGAAGTCGCTCTGCGAGCATGATCTGGCGGCGACGGCGCTCGAAATTCTCGCGGAAGCCGAAAAGCAGAATTGCCGCATCCTGCTGCCGGTCGATGGCGTCTGCGCGGCCGAGTTCAAGGCCCATGCCGACCACGAGATCGCGCCCATGGATGCGGTTCCGCCGGGCACGATGATCCTCGATGCCGGTCCGAAATCGGTCGCTGAAATCGAGAAGGCGTTCGAGGAAGCCGCGACGCTGGTCTGGAACGGGCCGCTCGGCGCTTTCGAGATCGAGCCCTTCGACGCGGCGACGGTGGCGGCGGCAAGGAAGGCGGCGACGCTCACCAAGTCTGGAAAGCTGGTCTCCGTCGCCGGCGGCGGCGATACGGTGGCAGCGCTCAACCATGCCGGCGCGGCGGATGATTTCACCTATGTGTCGACCGCCGGCGGCGCCTTCCTCGAATGGATGGAAGGCAAGGAACTGCCGGGCGTGAAGGTGCTCGAAGGTTAACCGTTCGTAGAGACCGGCCTTTCCCGCGTGGCAGGTTGATCATGACCACCCCGCCCAGCGCGCAGCCGATGCCGGCGAGCGTTGCCGGTGTCAGCGTCTCGCCCAGCAGCGCCATTCCGAGGACCACGCCGATGCCGGCGCGCAGATAGGCCTGGCTTGCCGTACCGAGCGAGCCCAGCGTCGTCAGCAGCCGGAAGTAGATCATCAATGCCACCCCTGTGGACAACAGGCCGAGGGCGGTTGCCGCGCCGATCGCCGTCGGCGACGGCCGGAGCGCCAGCGGATCGTCGAGGAACAGGCTTGCCGGTACCAGCACAGCCGTGGCCCACAACATGGTGCCGCAGGCGATGACCGCAGGCGACATGCCGGCAAGACGCCTGCCGTAGATCGCCGCAAAGGCATAGAGCACCGCTCCGGCAAGCGCGGCCAGTTGCCCGGCGACCTGGGTGCCGAGGCCGGCCAGCGCATCGGTTCCGACGATCAGTACGACACCGCCAAGCCCGAGCAGGGCACCCGCCATGCGGCGCGCGCCGACCGGCTCGTGGCGGGTGAAGCCTGCGGTGATCAGCAGCACGAAGATCGGCGAGGTGGAGTTGAGAACGCTTGCCGGCCCGCTATCCACATGCTGCTGACCCCAGGCAAGAATGGTCCAGGCGCCGATGCTGTTCAGAAAGGATTGCACCAGCAGGCGGCGCCATTGCGCCGGCTGTCCCGGCAGGCGCTCGCCGCGCCAGAACAGGACGGCGAGCAGGAACAGGCTGGCGATCGTCACGCGCAGGGCAATGAGCGTCAGCGGCGGAATCTCGCCGACGGCGAGCTTGATGAAGAGATAGGACGAACCCCACAGCAGCGCCAGCAGGCCGAGCAGCGCGAAATCGAGCGCCGCCGACCGGGTTTCACCGGCAGCGACATGGCTACCCATCGGGGTTTGCGCCATGCGCCTTGCGGCTGTCATCGGGCGCCGCATCGCGGTCGGCAAGCCCATAGTCGCGCAAGACCTCGGCGACCCGCAGCCGATAGCCGGCGAAGATGCCGGATCGGCCACGGGCCTGGGCATCGCGATGGACGGCCAGGTTGCGCCAGGCCTTCACCGCCGCCGCGTCGTGGAAGAAGGAAAGCGACAGCATCCTGCCCGGTCGGGAAAGGCTCTCGAAGCGCTCGACCGAAATGAAGCCGTCGAGCTTTTCCAGTTCGCCGCGCAAGCCGGCAGCGATGTCGAGATAGGCTTCGCGTTGTCCCTCGGCAGGTTCGAGCTCGAAGATGACGGCGATCATGAACCGGTCCTTTCGCGATCGGGCGTGGAGGCCAGTTTCAGAAAGGTCCTGTCCTCGCGCAAAAGGAACTTCTCCTGCTGGGCGAAGCGGTAGTTCTCCCTGCCGAGCGGATCGGCGGCAAGGCGCGCCCGGTAGGCTTCGTAGGCGGCGAGGCTGTCGATGTTGTAGACCCCGTAGGCAAGCGTGCTCGATCCCTCATGCGGGGCGAAATAGCCGATGAGGCCGGCGCCGCAGCGCGGGATCGCCTCGCCCCAGTTGCGGGCATATTGCTCGAACTGGGCCTTCTTGGTCGGGTCGATATGGTAGCGGATGAAACAGGTCAGCATGGGCTCCTCGGGGCTTCGTTGGCATGGTTCGTCAGAGATCGAAGCATGGCATATTGTCATGCCGGAATGCTTCGGCTAACATCGAAGTATGAAGGAAGGTCCCGACATTGCCCTGATAGGATCGCTGATCGGCGATCCGGCCCGCGCCAACATCCTGACCGCGCTGATGAGCGGCAAGGCGCTGACGGCATCGGAACTTGCCGGCGAAGCGGGGATCACCCTGCAGACCGCCAGTTCGCACCTCAGGAAGCTCGAGGAGGCCCGCCTGCTGCGCCAGCGCAAGCAGGGCCGCCACCGCTATTTCTCCCTTGCCGATGACGATGTCGGAAGTCTGCTTGAAGCGATGATGGGGTTTGCGGCGCGGCGCGGCCTGCTGCGAACGCGCACCGGTCCGAGCGATGAAGCGCTGCGCAGGGCGCGTATCTGCTACGACCATCTGGCAGGTGAGTTGGGCGTGGCGCTGTTCAACGGCCTGCTCGGGCAGGGCCATCTGCGCGAGGACGGCGAGCGGGTCTTGCTGACGGCGTCGGGTGCCGAGGCGATGTCGGCCTTCGGCATCGACGTGCCGGCGCTCGATGGCGGCCGGCGCGAGGTCTGCAAGTCCTGCCTCGACTGGTCGGAACGGCGCAGCCATCTTGCCGGTTCGCTCGGTACCGCCCTGCTCGATCGCTTCTACGAACTCGGCTGGGCGGGCCGGGCGAAGAATTCCCGCGCCATCCGTTTCACGGTCGCCGGCGAGAAGTCGCTGCTGGAACGGTTTTCATAGCAAGAATCCGTGACCGGACCCACCTCGTCATTTGGCGCGTCCTGACCGTTTTCTCCCACCCTTCGCGTTGCGGCGCATCGACACCTCGATCAGGCGACGGAAGGTCGGGCATTCGAGATGGCTGGGAGCCGGGCAATCGGCGACGTGCCTCAGCAGGTCCCGCAGTGCCGCCAGTTCGCCAATCTGCCGGTCGAGCTGTGAAGCCTTGTGTTGCAGTTTTTCACGCGGCAGGTCCGGCCGCCCGTCGCGGGTGAACATGCCGGCGATCTCTTCCAGGGTGAAGCCGGCCGATTTTCCCATTGCGATCAAGGCAAGCTGCAGCAGCACTTCGGGGCCGAACTGGCGCCGCAAACCGTTTCGGCCGATCGCGGAAATCAGGCCAATATCATCGTAATAGCGCAGTGCCGACGGGGCGAGGCCGGATCGTGCGGCGACATCGCCAATATCGAGAATTTTCATGCTTGACCTCAAGTGAACTTGAATTCGTAGCCTGACGGAAGTTCGGATCAGACGCAAGGAGAATGAGCCGTGGAAACCGCCGCAAGCAACGCTTCGAGCGCCGTGCAACGCCTGGCTAGGCCGGCGCTGGCGCTTTCCATGCTGCTCTCGTCGCTCGGGGTCAGCATCGCCAATATCGCGCTTCCCGCGATAGCGGCGGACTTCGGCCTGCCGCTGGCCGCCGTGCAGTGGACGGTCACCGCCTATCTGATAACGCTGACCGGAGCGGTTCTGGTTGCTGGCGGCCTCGGCGATCGGTTCGGCCTGCGAAAAATGTATCTCATCGGGCTTGGCCTGTTTGCCGCCGCATCCCTTGCCTGCGGCCTGGCGGGTGATCTTCGCGCGCTGGTTGCCGGGCGGGCGCTGGCCGGCATGGCGGCGGCATTCCTGACGACGCTGCCGGTCGCCATCGTGCGCGGCACCGTGAGCCAAAACCGCGTCGGCGCCATGATGGGCTTGTTGGGAACGGTTTCGGCGATCGGAACCGCGCTGGGCCCGTCTGCCGGCGGCATGGTGATCGCAGGGTGGAACTGGCACGGCGTGTTCTGGATCCTCTCGCTGCTAGCGGTGGCCAATCTCGGACTGGCGCTGGCGAGCCTGCCGGCGCCATCGCCTTCGGTTTCAGCGGCGCCGGCATCAACTAGCGCGGAGCGGACACCGAGCCTGGCCCAGCTCGCGATGCGAGCGGCGCCGAGCCTGGCGATAAACTTCTGCGTCGCTTCGGTGATGATGACGACACTGGTGGCCGGCCCGTTCTATCTGAGCATCGCCGCTGGTCTCGGCGTCGCCAAGGTGGGGCTGGTGATGGCGATCGGCCCGGTGACTTCCATGCTGGCGGGTGTCCCGTCCGGCCGGCTGACCGATGCCTATGGCGCGGAACCGGTTCTCAAGGCCGGACTGGCCAGCCTGATCGGCGGAGCGGTTGCGATGGCGCTTCTGCCCGGTGCCTTCGGCGTTGTCGGCTATGTTGGCGCCATGCTGGTTCTGACGCCGGGCTATCAACTGTTTCAGGCGGCCAACAACACGGCTGTCGTGGCGTCTGCCGGCGAAAGCGAGCGGGGCAGGGTCTCCGGCCTGCTCGCCCTGTCGCGCAATCTTGGCCTGGTGTTCGGCGCCGGCGTCATGGGCGCGGTCTTTGCCCTGGCAGCCGGAGCGGCTTCGGTGGAAACGGCTTCGGCGGCCTCGATCGCCGATGCCATGCGGCTCACCTTTCTGCTGGCGGCAAGCCTGCTGGCAGTGGTCGTGGTGGCGGTGCGGAGCCTGCGCGGCCGGCTGGACGGCCTCTGGCCAAATAGCTGGCGAGGCGGCGGCGGCTGAGTTTCGGCAGCGATCGGCGGTTCTTCAATCTTGCGCGTCGGCCCGCCTTGTGATTTGAGACGGGCGGACAAGATCACCGCATCGCCTGCTTAGCGAAAGGTCGCCCAAATGCCCGCATACCGCTCGAGAACTTCCACCCATGGCCGCAACATGGCCGGCGCCCGCGCGCTGTGGCGCGCCACCGGCATGGGCGACAGCGATTTCGGCAAGCCGATCATCGCGGTGGTCAACTCGTTCACCCAGTTCGTGCCCGGCCATGTGCATCTGAAGGATCTCGGCCAGCTCGTGGCGCGCGAGATCGAGCGGGCCGGCGGCATCGCCAAGGAATTCAACACGATCGCCGTCGATGACGGCATCGCCATGGGCCATGACGGCATGCTCTATTCGCTGCCCTCGCGCGA
>JAGRLT010000008.1 GCA_020441665.1 Nitratireductor sp. | reverse complement strand
GCGCGCATCGAGCCGGTCGGCCAGGGTCGTGCCGTCGGTGTAAAGCGTCAGGTTCCGATACTGAAGCATCGCCGCCGCCGCCTTTTCTTCGATCAGCGCCTCGACGCTTTCGACGATCACCGTGTCGGCGGCATTGAAGGCGGCCAGCCGCGCGCCCTCGAGCCGTGCGATCCGCACATCCGACATATGCATCGTGCCGAGCAGATAGGATGGCTGAACGCCGTCCTTTTCCAGCCGCCAGAAGACATGGCCGCCATTTACCTCCGCCGCCGCCTCGGCGGCGAGCCGGGCATAGGTTTCCGGTTCCTCGCTTTGATAGCGCGCGACGAGATCGCTGCCGCCGCAAGCCATCCCGGCTTGCGCCGACACCGCCTGTGCCAGCACCCAGAGAAAAGAAATGAAGAACAGCGCCATCAGCCCAGCCGCGGCGGCCAGGAGTCGCTCGCCGTGACGGTCGGCCAGAGCGATGAAAGCGGATTTGGAACGTGTTGCAAACGGGTTCATGGGTTTCTTCTAGCCGGCTGTGGTGGAGTTCGGGTTAAGCGCTCCGGTTAACAGCTTCTAAAGGCGCTTTGCGACCACATTCGCGTCTGGGCACGGACAGGGCCTCAGGCGCGCGGATGGGCCTTGTTATAGACATCGAGCAGCCGCGCGCTATCGACGGCGGTGTAGATCTGCGTCGTCGAAAGCGAGGCATGGCCGAGCAATTCCTGAATGGTTCTGAGATCGCCGCCATTGCCGAGAAGATGGGTCGCGAAGGAATGGCGCAGCGCGTGCGGCGTCGCCGTATCCGGCAGGCCTAGGGCGGATCGCAATTTGCGGATCTGCCGCTGGATGATTTCCGGCCGCAGCGGACCACCCTTCGAACCGGCAAACAGCCGCGCATGCGTTTCAGCATGATAGGGGCAGAGATTGCGATAGGTCTCGACCGCCGCCTTCACCACCGCCAGCAGGGGTACCAGCCGGGTCTTGCCGCCCTTGCCGGTGATGACCAGCGCCGAGGGATCGCCTTCGAAATCGGCCGGCGTCAGGGCCAGCGCCTCCGAAATGCGCAGGCCGCAGCCATAGAGCAGGGCGATGACCGCCACATCGCGCGCCGCGATCCACGGTTCGTCGCGCATCTGCTCGCCGGCATCGGTCAATTGCAGCGCCTTCGACACGGCGATCGGCTTGGGCAACGTCCTGGGCGGTTTCGGCGCCCTGGTGGCGGCAAGCCCCGCCGACGAGGCAAGTCCCTGCTTTTCGAGAAACCGGACGAAGGAGCGGATGCCGGCAAGCCCGCGGCCGAGGGTGCGCGCACCTGCACCACGCTGGCGGCGGAAAGCGAGAAACCCGCGCAGATTGGCCGGCCTCAGATCGGCAAGATCGGCAAGCCGCGGCGGATGGCCGAGATAGTCGGTCAGAAATTGCAGGAATTGGCGAAGATCGCGTTCATAGGCCTCGACGGTTTTTTCCGCCATGCGCCTTTCATGCGCCAGGGCGGAAAGCCAGGCCCTGCGCTGAGCTGCCACATCGGCCGCCATGGAGATGAGAAAATCGTCACCGTTCATGGCGCCGATCATGCCGCAACACGGTTAGCGAAGGATGAAGGCGGCTTGACCTTGCTCCGCCCAGCCGCACCCCGCCAAACCGCACACCGCCAAACCGCACACCGTCTGGCCGCGCCCCGCCTCGTCGTGCCTAGCCAATCTTCTGGCCCGTCTTGGCCCAATCGGCCAGGAAGGCCTCAAGCCCCTTGTCGGTCAGCGGATGCTTGACCAGGGCTTTCAGCGTTGCCGGCGGCACGGTTGCCACATCGGCGCCGATCATCGCGGCCATCTTGACGTGATTGACCGTGCGGATCGAGGCGGCGAGAATTTCGGTCTCGAAACCGTAATTGTCGTAGATGGCGCGGATTTCCCCGATCACTTCCATGCCGTCGAGACCGATATCGTCGAGCCGGCCGACAAAGGGCGAGATGAAGGTCGCGCCGGCCTTGGCGGCAAGCAGGGCCTGGTTGGCCGAAAAGCACAGCGTCACATTGGTCTTGTGGCCCTGCGAGGTGAGCGCCTTGCAGGCCTTGAGCCCGTCCATCGTCAGCGGCAGCTTGATGCAGATATTGCCGGCGATCCTGGCAAGCACCGCCGCCTCCTTCATCATGCCGTCGTAATCGGTCGCCACCACCTCGGCCGAGACCGGGCCATCGACGATCGAGCAGATTTCCTTCGTCACTTCCATGATGTCGCCGCCCGATTTCAGGATCAGCGACGGATTGGTGGTAACCCCGTCGATGAGGCCGATATCGTTCAACTCGCGGATTTCCGTCACATCGGCGGTGTCGACAAAAAATTTCATGGGACTTTCCGTTATATCTTTCGTTTCGCCAGCGCTACGCGCCGCTCCAGACCTTCTT
Organism: Nitratireductor sp.; assembly: GCA_020441665.1. Lineage (GTDB taxonomy): Bacteria > Pseudomonadota > Alphaproteobacteria > Rhizobiales > Rhizobiaceae > Salaquimonas. Next base: position 3,516 of record JAGRLT010000008.1, on the reverse strand, counting down.
CACGGCGCCTCATATAGCATAATGGCGGCGAGGTCATTACGTTAAGCCGGGAATCGGCTATCGGCCGGTTCACTTTCCGGTTTCCCCCATGCCGAGGCCCGCTTGACCCGCACCGTCTCCGTTCTGCTGCCGATCCCCGCCGAAGGCGCCTACAGCTATGCGGTGCCGCAGGACATGCAGCTTGCCCCGGGCGATCACGTCCAGGTTCCGCTCGGTCCCCGCAAGGTCGCAGCCGTGGTGTGGGATGGCGAAGCCGGCGGTGTCGAGCCGAGGAAGCTGCGCCCGGTCGAGGCGAAGTTCGATTGCCCGCCACTTTCAGCGGAACTGCGCCGCTTCGTCGACTGGGCCGCGCGCTATACCGTCTCACCGCCCGGCATGGTGCTGCGCATGGTGCTGCGCGCGCCGGGCGGGCTGGAGCCGCCCCGGCCGGAAACCGGCTACCGCTTCACCGGCAATGTGCCGGATCGCATGACCGATGCGCGCCGCCGGATCATCGAACTGGTCGGCGACGGCATCGCCTGGTCGAAATCGGGTCTCGCCCATGCCGCCGGCACCAGCGCCTCGGTGGTCGACGGGCTGATCAGGCTCAACGTGCTGGAACCGGTCGACCTGCCGCTTCGCCCGCTGGTGCCGCCGCCCGATCCGCAGGGCCACGCGCCTGAGTTCGAGCCCGACCAGCGCGGGGCCGCATCGCAACTGACCGACGCGGCGGCGGGCGGCTTCTCGGTGACCCTGCTCGACGGGGTGACCGGCTCGGGCAAGACCGAAGTCTATTTCGAAGCCGTGGCGAAAGCGCTTGAAACGGGAAGGCAGGTACTGATCCTGCTGCCGGAAATCGCGCTCACCGCAAGTTTTCTCGAACGCTTCGAGAAACGCTTCGGGGCAAGACCGGGTGAATGGCATTCCGATGTCGCGCCGAAAAGGCGCGAACTGCTCTGGCGCCAGGTGGCGACCGGCGAGGTGCGCGTCATCGCCGGCGCCCGTTCGGCGCTTTTCCTGCCCTTTGCCGATCTCGGCCTGATCATCGTCGACGAGGAACACGATCAGGCCTACAAGCAGGAAGACCGCGTCTTCTATCACGCTCGCGACATGGCGGTGGTGCGCGGCCAACTGGCCGATTGCCCGGTCGTGCTCGCTTCCGCCACGCCCTCCGTCGAGAGCCTGGTCAACGCCAGGCGCGGGCGCTATCGCCATCTGCGGCTGGAACGCCGCTTCGGCGATGCGGTCCTGCCGGAAATCGCCACCATCGACATGCGAAAGACGCCACCGCCGCGCGGCGGCTTCATCGCCCCGCCACTGCGCCAGGCGCTTGCCGAAACCCTTGCGAGCGGCCAACAATCGCTGTTGTTCCTCAATCGCCGCGGCTACGCCCCGCTGACCCTTTGCCGGGTTTGCGGCCACCGTTTCCAGTGCCCCAACTGCACCACCTGGCTCGTCGAGCACCGCTTTCGCGGCCAGTTGCAATGCCACCATTGCGGCCACAGCGAACCGGCGCCCCAGGCCTGCCCCGAATGCGGCACCTTCGATCACCTCGCCGCCTGTGGGCCGGGCGTCGAGCGCCTCGCCGAGGAAGCGGTGACGCTGTTTCCAGACGCCCGCATCCTGGTCCTCTCCTCCGATCTCATGGGCGGCGTCAGGCGCCTGCGGCTGGAGCTTGAAGCCATCGCCAACGGCGAATGTGACATCGTCATCGGCACCCAGCTGGTCGCCAAGGGACACCATTTCCCGCTGATGCGCTGCGTCGGTGTCGTCGATGCCGATCTCGGCCTGTCGAACGGCGACCCGCGCGCCGCCGAACGCACCTTTCAACTGCTGTCGCAGGTCACCGGCCGCGCCGGGCGCATTGGCGGCCGGTCGGTCGGCTATCTCCAGACCTATCAGCCGGACCATCCGGTCATCGCGGCGATCGCCGCCGGCGACCGGGAAGCCTTCTACGACCGCGAGATTGCCGGCCGCGAGGCCGCCGGCCTGCCGCCCTTCGGCAGGCTCGCCTCGATCATCGTCTCCGCCGCCACCCGGCGCGAGGCCGAAAGCCACGCCCGCGCGCTCCGCCGCGCGGCCCCCCCCGCCGGCGGCATCACCCTTCTCGGCCCGGCCGAGGCACCCATCGCCATTCTGCGCGAACGCCACCGCTTCCGCCTGCTGGTCCATGCCGGGCTCAAGGCCGGCCTGCAGGATTTCCTCACAGCCTGGCTCGCCCACGGGCCGAAGGAACAAGGCTCGATCCGCGTCCAGATCGACATCGACCCGCAAAGCTTCCTGTAGAGCCTTTCCCTCCGCCTGCGACAATTGAGCCCGAGCGAAAAGGCCGCAGAACCAGATGCCGGCACCATCCTTGGTTGCCACATATTATTCTCTGTGCTAGGGGATGCCCGATTTTGCGGGATATTCTGTCTCATGAGATCTAAAAGCTGAAAAAAGCAACGATATTTCAACGCCTTGCAAGACCCTGCCCTGGACCGGACAGAGTCGTTTTGTGCTGGCAGGTCGTTTGAACATCTGTTTGGGGATTTTTGAGCCTTGGCCCAATCCAGTGCCTCTCCCGTTTCAGGCGTGACCGAGCGCTATGCCGGCGCTCTTTTCGAACTCGCCGTTGCGGAAAAGAAAATTGACGCGGTTGAAAACGATCTGCAGCGCTTCGACGCGCTGATGACGGGATCCGATGATCTGATGCGCCTGGTGCGCTCGCCGGTGTTTTCCTCCGGCGACCAGGCCGCCGCCATCGACAAGCTGCTGACCAGGGCGAAGATCGCCGGCCTGACCGGCAATTTCATCCGCGTGGTCGCCAGGAACCGCCGCCTCTTCGTCATGCCCAGCATGCTGGCGGCCTTTCGCCGGCTCGCCGCCGCCCATCGCGGCGAGGAGAGCGCCGAGGTGACCGTCGCTTCCCCGCTTTCTGCAACGCAGAAAAAGGAATTGAAGGCAGCCCTCAAAAGCGCTGTCGGCAAGGAGGTCGCCATCGACGAGAAAGTCGATCCCTCCCTTCTCGGCGGCATGATCGTCAAGATCGGCTCCCGCCAGATCGATACCTCACTCAAAACGAAACTTTCTTCGCTCAAGCTAGCGCTCAAAGAGGTCGGATAAATGGATATTCGCGCAGCGGAAATTTCCGCAATTCTCAAGGACCAGATCAAGAATTTCGGCAAGGAAGCCCAGGTTTCCGAAGTCGGCCAGGTGCTTTCCGTCGGTGACGGCATCGCCCGCGTCTACGGCCTCGACAATGTGCAGGCCGGCGAACTGGTCGAATTCCCCGGCGGCATCGCCGGCATGGCGCTGAACCTGGAAACCGACAATGTCGGCGTCGTCATCTTCGGTGACGACCGCTCCATTCAGGAAGGCGACACCGTAAAGCGTACCGGTTCGATCGTCGACGTTCCCGTCGGTCCCGAACTGCTCGGCCGCGTGGTCGATGCGCTCGGCAATCCGATCGACGGCAAGGGCCCGATCAAAGCTGAGAAGCGGTCTACCGTCGACGTGAAGGCGCCGGGCATCATTCCGCGTAAGTCGGTGCACGAG
>JAGRLT010000109.1 GCA_020441665.1 Nitratireductor sp. | reverse complement strand
GCAGCAGACTTCGAAGCGTATTTCAAATTCAAAAACCACACTAGAATCATAAATTTGCTAGTCACCCTATTGAATCCAAAGTTCGTTATGAGAGTGCTGGCAAATGAGACGAACTTTGGATTCGGGGGACTAGCCGCCCTTGACGTCGCTCCGGCCGATGCGCGTTGCAAAGAACTCCCGGACAGCCTCGACGACCACTTCCGCCGCCTGCTGCTGCCATTTCTCCTCCCCCATCAGCTTTTCGTCGTCGGCATTGGAAAGATAGCCGAGTTCGAGCAGAACGCTCGGCACCTCGGCATTCTTCAACACGGCGAAGGAGGCAGCCCGGTGCGGATTGTTGATCAGTTCGACCCGGTCGCGCAGGCGCCGCACCAGCATGGCGGCGAAGGCGTGGGAAAACCGTGTCGTCTCGCGCAGCGTCAGATCGGCGAGAATATCGGTGACGGCATCGCTTTCCTCGGGCGCCGCAAGGCCCGCCACCACATCGGCGAGGTTTTCCGAATCGGCGACCTGCTGCGCTAGCGCATCCGTCGCCTTGTCGGCAAGGGTGTAGACCGTGGCGCCGCGCACGAATTTCTGGCGCAGCGAATCGGCATGGATCGAGATCATCAGGTCGCCATTGGCGCGCTCGGCCACCGCCTGGCGCTCGCGCAGCGAGACGAAGACGTCCTCCTCCCGCGTATAGACGATGTGAAAGGGCCCCGCCTTTTCCAGCAGCGGGCCGAGCTTCTTGCCGACCCCCAGCGTCACTTCCTTCTCGACGAGGCCGATCTTGCGCCCCTTCGATCCGCCGTCGATGCCGCCATGGCCGGGATCGATGACGATGGTGAAATAGCCCTCGCGCTTGGGCGGCGCGCCGACCCTGCCGCCCTTGACCACCGTTCCGCCGCTCGAACCGAGCAGAGCCTCCTGCTGGCGCACCCGTTCGGAGAAGGTCGCGGCGGGGATCGCCGCAAGTTTCAGCGAAAGCGTGTAGCGGCCCGTGGCCGGGTCCGCTTCCAGGCTCTTTTCGATGATCTCGGCCGGCCCGGCGAGGGAAGCGACCAGACGGGAGCGCTCGCGGGTCACCGATCCGAACCGCAATTGTTCGATCAGCCCGGCCTTGCGCTCGGCGAAATCCTCGGGAAGCGCAAAGCCCGACCGCTCGGTCTCGAGCACCAGACGAACCGGATTTTCCATGAAGAACAGCCGGTAATCCGGCTTGCCGTCGAACTTGATCACGATCTGCGTCGCGCTGCCCGACTGCGACAGCGCGCCGTCATAGGCAAGGCTGGCATGCCGCTCGGCAACCGCCGGGCTTTCAGCAGCGGCGCCGGATAGTGCTGCCGCATCGCTCGGCGCAGCGCTTTCTCCCGTCGCTCGAGCCTCTGTCGCTCGAGCCTCTGGCGCGCCGCAACACAGAACGGCCAAAACCGCCACCGATCGCAGCCACGGCCACAGCGAATCTCGCACCCGGCAGCGCCCATACCCGCCAACCGGACCAAAGCCCGGACGCCGACGCGAAGCGGGCGCGGCGCGGCGGGTCGGCGGACAACCATCGATCGGAACGGGTTTTCGTGCTGTCATGGTCCAGAATCACCGAAAATCCGGGCTTTTGCGGCCTGTTAGGCCATCGCGGCGCCCGTGTCGAGGCCGACCGGTCCGTCGCGGCGCCACAAAATGCTTGCCGCCGGCAGCTATTTTTCTTGTGAAATCGCGGTTTAAGGCTTATGTGACAGGGTGTGACGGGAACCGTCCTGTCCGGTGAAACGGTCGCAAGACCAGTCACTCGAAACGTGGGAAGGCAAGCTTGGACCCGAGGGGCGGGCATCTGGAGCGCGAAGGCGTTCGATGCCGGAATAATGGGCCTCGATCTTGAGCCTGGTTTCGGCGTTTCGCGCCGGCAAACGCCCGTTTCAAAACGAATTTCGTGTCCAGATCCGGATTTGAAGAGGAGCCGGATTCAAGCGATATACGCCGTGTGCCGCCAACGGTCTCACGGCAACTCACCAGCCGGTATTTCCGGCTAACTTGCAGCAGAATGGCAGAAGCGGCATGAACCTGGCCCCGGCTAACAGATGGTCGAATACACATTCGGTAGACCGCCGGACGATTGCGCCAGTCCCGCTTTCCTGCACTTCACGTAACCATGCAGGCGAAAGCCGGAATCTGATTGCCAAGCGCCGCCCGTTACGGGCGCAACGCGGCCCATTTGCAGTACGAAACTTCATCGGCAGACAATTGAGCAGACCTTCCGCCTCCGCGCCTGCGGAGACAATTCATGGCAAACAACAAAATGCTGATCGACGCCTCCCACCCGGAAGAGACCCGGGTCGTGGTGGTGCGCGGAAACCGCATCGAGGAATTTGATTTCGAGGCCCAGGAGCGCAAGCAGCTTCGCGGCAACATCTATCTGGCCAAGGTGACGCGGGTGGAGCCCTCGCTCCAGGCGGCCTTCATCGATTATGGCGGCAACCGGCACGGTTTCCTCGCCTTTTCCGAGATTCACCCCGATTACTACCAGATCCCGGCAGCCGACCGTCAGGCGCTGCTCGCCGAGGAAGAGGCGGCTGCCGCCGCTGCCGCCAAGGCCGAGGAAGAGGACAGCCTGGTCGAAGCCGATGAGGATGAAAACGGCGATGGCGAGGAGGAAGCCACCTCCCGCTCGCGCCGTCGCGGCCGGGGTGGCAAATCGCGCCGGGGCCGCAAATCGGCCGTCAGGGCGGACAGCGTGTCGGAAGACGGCGCGGAAGACGCATCCGGGGATGTCGCAAACGACGCCGAGGCTTCCGATGAAGCCAGCATGAAGGCTGAAGCCGCGGGCGATGCCGAGCCCGCCAGCGCCGATGCCGGAGCCGGTGACGCCGGCGGGGACGACGCCGAAAAGGCGGCGAAGAAGCCCAAGCGCAAGTCCCGCGCCAAGGCGAAATCCACCGATGAGGCGGACAAGGCCCCGCAAGAGACGGCGCAAGAGGCGACGGAAGAAGAAAAACCCAAGAAACGCAGCCGCCGCAAGAAGGCGGATGCCGAGGCACCGATGCAGCTTGCGGAAGCCGCCGGCGATGACGATGCCGGCAAGGGCACGACCATGGCGCATGCGATGGAAATCGACGAGATTTCCGAGCCCGCCCCGCAGGAAGACCGCAGCGAGGACGACGGCGATGGCGGCGACGCCGCCGAGGCGGAGGACAAGCCGGCGGCGAAAAAGCGCAAGCCGCGCGCTGCCCGCAGCAAGGCGTCGGCCGCCGACAAGCCCGCCAAGACCCGTTCGGCGCGGAAGAAATCCGGCGATGACGGCGCGGAAGAGGAAGCCGCGCCGGCGGACGACGCCGACGATGAAGCTGGCGTGGATGCCCGCTCCGATGACGGCGCCGAGGCGGAAACCGAAACAGATGGCGCCGGCATCGAAGCCGAAGCCGGCGACGAGGAGGATGCCCCGAGAAAGGGCCGTCGTTCGCGCCGCCGCCGCAAGCCGCGCAAGGATGAGGAAGCCCGGCAGGCCGCCGGCGAAGACAACGAGGACGGCGATGAGGAAGCCGGGGCCGATGCATCGGCGCCGGCTGCCGGCAGCGTCGAATCGGTCGGCCAGGAAGACGCGCTCGAGGAAGCCCGCATCAAGCGGCCACGCCGCCAGTACAAGATCCAGGAAGTCATCCGCCGCCGCCAGGTCATGCTGGTTCAGGTGGTCAAGGAGGAGCGCGGCAACAAGGGCGCCGCGCTCACCACCTATCTGTCGCTGGCCGGCCGCTATTCGGTGCTGATGCCGAACACCGCGCGCGGCGGCGGGATTTCCCGCAAGATCACCAATCCTGGCGACCGCAAGCGGTTGAAGGAAATCGCCCAGTCGCTCGAAGTGCCCCAGGGCATGGGCGTCATTCTGAGAACGGCCGGAGCCTCGCGCGACTCGGAGGAAATCCGCCGCGATTTCGACTATCTGATGCGGCTGTGGGAGAATGTTCGCAACCTCACCCTCGCCTCTTCCGCCCCCTTCCTGGTCTATGAGGAAGGCAGCCTGATCAAGCGGTCGATCCGCGATCTCTACAACAAGGACATCGCCGAGGTCATCGTCTCCGGCGAGGAAGGCTATCGCGAGGCGCGCGATTTCATGGACATGCTGATGCCCGAGCAGGTCCGCAACGTGAAGCTCTATCAGGGCGACCAGCCGATCTTCTCGCGCTTCGGCATGGAAAACCAGCTCGAGAAGATGGTTGCCCAGCAGGTGACGCTCAAATCCGGCGGCTATCTGATCATCAACCAGACCGAGGCGCTGGTGGCGATCGACGTCAACTCCGGCAAGTCGACCCGCGAGCACTCGATCGAGGCGACCGCGCTGCAGACCAATCTGGAAGCAGCCGAGGAAGTGGCGCGGCAATTGCGCCTGCGCGACCTTGCCGGCCTCGTCGTCATCGACTTCATCGACATGGAGGAAAAGCGCAACAACCGATCGGTGGAGCGCAAGCTCAAGGAATGCCTGAAAAACGACCGGGCGCGCATCCAGGTCGGCCATATCTCGCATTTCGGCCTGCTCGAAATGTCGCGCCAGCGTATCCGCGCCAGCGTGCTCGAAAGCACCATGGCCGTCTGCCCGGTCTGCAACGGCGTCGGTCACGTGCGCTCGCAATCCTCGCTGGCCCTGATGATCGTGCGCGCCCTTGAGGACCATCTCAACCGCAACAGCCGGCACGATGCCTGTGTCCGCGTGGCGCCGGCCATCGCCATGTACATCCTCAACCACAAGCGCCGCGCGCTCAGCGAACTGGAGAGCCGTTTCGGCGTCCAGATCACCATCGAGGCCGATCACGAGATCGCCGGCCAGGACTACGAGATCGAAAAGGGCGCTGCGGCGTCCGGCGAACCTTCCGGCAGCGCCGCGATCAGCATGATGGGTGCGGAACCCGCCCTGGAGGATGCCGTTTCCTTCGACGAGGACGACAATGACGGCGAAGGCCGCGATGGCCGCAAGCGGGGCAAGCGCCGGCGCGGGCGCGGCCGTGGCCGCGACGAGGGCGGCCGCGACGGCACTGAGCGCGACGACCGTTCCCGCCGCTCCGCCCGCGGCGATTTCGATCAGGATGACGAGGACGGCGACGATACGCAGCCGGCATCGTTCGGCGAGGATGACAGTGCCGCGGGCGAAGGGACCGGCCGCAATGGCCGACCGGCCGGGGGGGCGCAAGACCGTCCCGCATCGCCGCGCTCCAAGGCGGACGCCAGGACGGCAAAGGGTGCTTCGGATGACGAAGAAGACGAGGCCGGCGCCGGCCGGCTGGCCCGCCCTGCCCGACCCGAACGCCGCACCGGACGCCCCGGCAGGAAGATGAAGACGCCCGAGGAAGCCGCTGCCGAGACCGGGGCGGAAGCCGTCGCCGAGGCTGACGAAGCGGAAAGGCGCGATGGCGCTCCGCCGCGCGAGATTGCCCGCCGCAACACCCGCCGGGTCCGCACGCCGAAGCCCGAAGGCACTTCCGAAGACGGCGATCAGCCCTCCGAAGACGAGGCGGGTGCGGGATGGAGCGGCTTTCTGAGCTGACCGTCCCCGAACGGCAAACCAACAGCGCAGCGGACGGGTCTGGAGCGTTTCAGGCCCGTCCGTTTGTGTTTCACGCCCGGTTCCCCAAGACGGCACCTCGGCCGGAGAATTTGATTTGCCGCTTCCCAGCGCCAACTTGTTGCCACACGGTTGCTGCCATATGCTCGCCGTGATCCATCCAGCCTGCGTCGGGCGCGGCGGCCGCAGCCGCAAACGCCGTTCGACAGCACCATAGGTTTCGCATGCCCGCTCGCCTGCCTGTCCCTTCGCCCACCAAACGCCTGGCGGCGCTGATCGTCCTTGTCCTCTCGCTGATCGCATTGCCGGCCGCATCGCTCGCCCAGAGCCTGCCGCTGGTCCGCGACGCCGAGATCGAGGGCCTGCTCAAATCCTATACCGAGCCGCTGTTTCGCGCCGGAGGCCTGGGCAAGGGCGCCGTCGACGTCTACATCGTCAACAACCGCAACTTCAACGCCTTCGTCACCGACCGCCGCATGTTCATCCATACCGGCGCGCTGATGCAGGCCGAAACCCCCAACGAGATCATCGGCGTGATCGCCCATGAGACCGGCCACATCATCGGCGGTCATCAGGCGCGGATGCGCGACCGCATCGAGAAAGCCAAGCTGCTCGCCGCCGTCGGCGTGCTGATGGGCGCCGGCGCGATGGCGGCCGGCGGCGATCTCGGCGATGCGGCGGGCCAGGCGATCCTGTCCGGCGGCCGCGACAGCCTGATGCGCACCCTGCTCGCCTATCAGCGCGACGAGGAAACTTCCGCCGACCGCGCCGCCATCACCCTGCTCGACAAGACCGGACAGTCGGGCGCCGGCATGCTGAAGACCTTCGACCGCATGGGATCGGAACTATTGTTCTCCTCCTCCCGCATCGATCCCTATATCCAGTCGCATCCGCTGCCGCGCGAGCGTGTCGCGCTGCTCCAGACCCTGGTTACCCAATCGCCCAACTACGCCAGGCGCGATCCCGAGGCGCTGCAGATCCGCCATGACATGGCACGGGCCAAGATCGCCGCCTATTCCGGCGGCCTCGGCATGGTCCGGCGGCTGTTCCGCGACGACAGGAACGCCATCGCCGCGCGCTACGGCACCGCGATCGCCCAATATCTGCAAGGCAATCCCAAGGCCGCCCTGCAGACGATCAACAAGTTGATTCAACAGATGCCGAACTACGCGTATCTGTATGAGATGAAAGCCGAAATTCTGGTCAACACGCGCAAGGCGGACGATGCCGTCGCCGCCATGCAGACCGCCATCAAGCTCGACCCCTACCAGTCGGGCCTGCTGCGCATTCAATACGGCCATGTCCTGCTTGAGAGCGGCAAGCGGGCCAATGTCGATGAAGCGATCCGCCAGATCAAGGCCGGGCTTGCCCGCGATCCCCAGACCCTGTCGGGCTATGGCTATCTCGCCCGCGCCTATTCCACCGCCGGCGACGAGGCGCGCGCGATGGCGGCGACCGCCGAGGCCCGCTTCCTGGTCGGCAACCACAAGGAAGCCCGCCAGTTCGCCATGCGCGCTCAACAACAATTGAACAAGAACTCGCCGGAATGGGTTCGCATGCAGGATATTGTTCTGTACAAGCCGAAAAAGAAGAGCCCCTTTTGATTGCGCATCAGCGCCGCCCACCACCGCCATGCCAGGAGACCGACATGATGCAGCGCCACCCGTTTGACCTGCCCGAACCCAAGCGCGCGATGCGCCGTACGGCACAGGCTGTCGCCGCCGCCGGCATGATGGGACTTCTCGCCCTTTCAGGCCCGGCGAACAGCGAGGAAACGACCCCGAATCTCGATCGCGCGGCGGTCGAGCAGATCGTGCGCGACTATCTCCTCGCCAATCCCGAACTGATGCTGGAAGTCCAGCAGGCGCTCGAGGCCAAGCAGGACGCGCTGCGCCTTGCCGCCCAGAAGAAGACGCTCGACGAGCAGCATGCGACCATCTACGATTCCAAATACCAGATGGTCATCGGCAACCCCCAGGCGAAGACCACCATTGTCGAGTTCTTCGACTACAATTGCGGCTTCTGCCGCCGCGCGCTTGCCGACATGAACCGCATTCTCGAGGACAATGACGACATCAAGTTCGTTCTCAAGGAATTTCCGGTTCTCGGCGAGGCCTCGCTCGCCGCCCACCGGGTTTCGATGAGCCTGATCCGCAACTATCCCGAGCTCTATCCCGATTTCCACCGCGAACTGCTCGGCCATGACGGCCGCAAGGATGGCGACGTCGCGCTCGAGATCGCCGGCAGGCTCGGCGCCGACCGCCAGACCCTGCTCGACGATCTCGACAATCCGGAATCCATGGCCGCCTTCAGCGAAGTTTATGAACTGGCCGACGGTCTCGGCGTCACCGGCACGCCCTCCTACGTGATCGGCAACGAAGTCATCTTCGGAGCCGTTGGCTATGACCGGCTGAAACCTTCGATTGACAAGGCCGTTCAGTAAAACCCGGTTTTTCCTGGTTTTTTCGCATTTTGCCGCGGTCCGGCGCCTGCGCGGTGGATAAGCCCGCGCCCGTCGGCGGCAGGTCAGAATTCCCCTTTCCCTGCCGCCTTGCGGTCGTTATAACCCCTGCACCGTAACGAGCGGCACTTTCCGGCGGCAATGCTTCGGCATGGCGGCGCCGGCTGGCGGATCGACCGATCCCGCGACGGCCCGGGACACGAAAACCGCCGGAAGTGTCGAAGCCAGAGGCAGACATGTCGAAAAAGACCACGATCGACCAGGAAATGATCCGCGAGCTCGCGGAACTGCTGAAGGAAACCGAACTCAGCGAAATCGAAATCGAGCAGGACGATCTGAGGATCCGCATTGCCCGTCATTCCGCCCGTTCCTACGAGGTCGCGGCCCCCATGGTCGCCGCCCCGGCGGTTGCCGCAGCGCTGGCCACGCCCGTCGCGGCGCCGGAGCCGGTATCCGATGCCAAGCATCCCGGCGCCGTGACCGCTCCCATGGTCGGAACCGTCTATCTTTCGCCGGCCCCCGGCGCCGACCCCTTCGTCAAGGTCGGTGACGCGGTCAAGGCCGGCCAGACGGTGATGATCGTCGAAGCGATGAAGACCATGAACCAGATCGCCGCGCCCAAGGCCGGTACGGTAGCCAGGATTCTGGTCGAGGATTCCCAGCCGGTCGAATATGGCGAGCCGCTGCTGATCATCGAATAGTCAGGCAACGGGGTTCGCAACCGATGTTCAAGAAAGTCCTCATTGCCAACCGCGGCGAGATCGCATTGCGCATCCTGCGCGCCTGCCGCGAACTGGGCATTCCGACGGTTGCCGTTCATTCGACCGCCGATGAAGACGCCATGCATGTGCGCCTCGCCGACGAGAGCGTGTGCATCGGCCCGCCGCCGTCGAAAAAAAGCTATCTCAACATGCACGAGATCATGGCGGCCTGCGAGATCACCGGTGCCGACGCCATCCATCCCGGCTACGGCTTTCTGTCGGAAAACGCCAAATTCGCCGACATTCTCGAAGCCCATGGCATCACCTTCATCGGCCCGAAAGCCGATCACATCCGCATCATGGGCGACAAGATCGAGGCCAAGATCACCGCCAAGAAACTGGGCATTCCGGTGGTGCCCGGCTCCGATGGCGGCGTGACGGACGAAAAGACCGCCAGGAAGGTTGCCGCTGAAATAGGCTATCCGGTGATCATCAAGGCGGCTGCCGGCGGCGGCGGACGCGGCATGAAGGTCGCCGAAAACGAGGCGGGCCTTGCCAACGCTTTCCACACCGCGCGCAGCGAGGCGGGCGCCGCCTTCGGCGACGATGCCGTCTATATCGAGAAATATCTCGGCCGGCCGCGCCATATCGAGGTTCAGGTCCTGGGCGACGGCAAGGGCGGCGGCATCCATCTGGGCGAGCGCGACTGCTCGCTGCAGCGCCGCCACCAGAAGGTCTGGGAGGAAGCTCCCTC
>JAGRLT010000108.1 GCA_020441665.1 Nitratireductor sp. | reverse complement strand
TGGCCGAGATATTCCAGGTTGACCTGGTGGCAGATGCCGGTGCCGGGCGGCACGACGCGGAAGTTCTTGAACGCCTGCTGGCCCCATTTCAGGAAGCGGTAGCGTTCGCCGTTGCGCTGGTATTCCAGTTCCACATTGCGCTTGAAGGCCTGGGCGGTGCCGAATTCATCGACGATGACCGAATGGTCGATGACGAGATCGACGGGCACCAGCGGATTGATCTTCTGCGGATTGCCGCCCAGCGCCACGGTCGCGTCGCGCATCGCGGCCAGGTCGACGACGGCGGGAACGCCGGTAAAGTCCTGCATCAGCACGCGGGCCGGGTTGAAGGCGATCTCCTTGCCGCTCCTGCCCTTGTCCTTGAGCCAGCCGGCAAAGGCCTTGATGTCGGCTGCCTTGATCGCCGAGCCGTCTTCATGGCGCAGGACGTTTTCAAGCAGCACCTTCAGCGAAAACGGCAATTTGGAAATGCCGGCAAGGCCGTTCTTTTCAGCCGCCTTGAGGGAGTAGTAAACATATTTCTTGCCGCCGACCGTCATGGTCTTGCGGCATTTGAAACTGTCGAGGGAAGTCGTCATCGAGCGCAATCCATCATGCAAGGTGTCATGCCGGATGCTTACGGCTCGCTACAGGCTTGTGCTCGGCGACCGGAACCATGATGGTCCGGAAACTTCGCCTTTGGTCCCGGTCTTACGAAGCCCTGCTCAAGCCTGGCCGGAGTCCAGCGGGTACGACCATTTCCGCGCTTCAGCCTGTATGAACCACCGCTTGGAACAAGCGATTCCGGCAGGAAAGAGGTTCACCGACGGGCCGGCCGCTGGTCCGTCGCGGGCGTTATAGTGTGATTTTCGAAGAACGCAAATAGGCGGTTGGTTTTAGGCCATGGACTGCCTGGCCGAAGCGGGAATCAGGTTGCCGGCTTTCTTCAGGCTTTCGGTTGTTGCCGATTTTACTGCGGCGTGAATTGCTCTAAACAGGCCGGATGCGGTTCGAGGCAGACACACTATCGGTCAATCGCGGCTTGCGGCGCGTGGTTCAGGACGTCAGCTTCTCCCTTGGCGAGGGGGAGGTGCTGACGGTGACCGGTGCGAACGGTGCCGGCAAGTCGACCCTGCTGAGGGCGTTGTGCGGCCTGCTGCCGCTTGCGGCGGGCCGGCTGCGGCTGGCGGGCCTTGGCGAGGGCGAGGACGATCCGCTGATCTTCCGCGAGCACCTGCACTATCTCGGGCCGCAAAACGCCATGAAGGCGGCGCTCAGCATACGGGAAAACCTTGCTTTCTGGCGGGACTTTTCCGGCGGTTCCGATGGTCTTGAAATCGAGCAGGCGCTGAGGGCCGTCGAACTGCCCCATGTGGCCGATCTGCCGTTTTCCTATCTGTCGACGGGGATGAGGCGGCGCGTGGCGATCTGCCGCCTGCTGGTGTCGAAAAAGCCGGTCTGGATCGTCGACGAACCGACTTCCGGCCTCGACCGTTCCGCCAGCGAGCTGTTTGCCGGGCTTTGCCGGGCCCATTGCGCCGATGGCGGCATTCTGGTCGCCGCCACCCATCTGCCGCTCGGGCTCGGCAAGGCGCAGACGCTTGCCATGGAAACCCTGTTCACGGTCTTCGAGGGCGATGCGTTCTTCGACGGGGAGGAGGCCTGATGGCGGCGTTGCTCGGCCGCGAACTGCGCGTCGCGCTCAAGGCCGGCAGCGGCGCGCTGATGGGCGTGCTGTTCTTCCTGGCGGTGGTGACGGTCTTTCCCTTCGCCATCGGGCCGGATCTCAACCAGCTCGGCCGCCTCGGCCCGGCGATCCTGTGGATCGGCGCGCTGCTTGCCAGCCTGCTCGGCCTCGACCGGCTGTTTGCCCTCGACCGCGAGGACGGGTCGCTCGACGTCCTTGTCCTCGAGGCGCATCCGTTGATGGCGACTGTCATCGCCAAATGCCTCGCCCACTGGCTGGTCAGCGGATTGCCGCTGATCCTGGCGACCCCGCTTTTCGGCGTCATGCTCAACGTGCCGCCGCTCGGCATTGCCGCGGTGATGGCGACCCTGGCGGCGGGGACGCCGGCCATCACCTTTATCGGCGCGGCGGCAGCCGCGACGGCGGCGGCGCTGCCGCGCGGCGGCTTGCTGGTCGCCGTCCTTACCCTGCCGCTCACCATCCCGGTGCTGATCTTCGGCATCACCGCGACCAATGGCGCGCTGTTCGATCCCGATCCGTTCACCGCGCCCTTCCTCATATTGCTGGCGCTGACGCTGTTTTCCGCCGTGCTCGGTCCTCTTGCCGCCGCATTGATGCTGCGTCATTCTGCTGAGTGACCCCGTGACGGCCATGTGATATCGCCAAGCTCATGAACCAAGACACCCAGACCCTGTCGCCCGCGCCGTCATGGTGGATGCGGCTCGCCAATCCGACGCGGTTCATGACCTTTGCCGACCGCGTCATCCCCTGGCTTGCCGGCCTTGCCGCCATCGTCGCGGCCGTCGGCCTGTGGCTCGGCTTCAGTGCGCCGGAAGACTATCAGCAGGGCGCCACCGTGCTGATCATGTTCCTCCACGTGCCCGCCGCCTGGCTTGCCATGATGTGCTATTCGGTGATGAGCCTGTCGGCGCTCGGCACGCTGGTCTGGCGCCATCCGCTCGCCGACGTTTCGCTCCGGGCCGCGGCCCCCATCGGCGCCGCCTTCACCCTGCTGGCGCTCGTCACCGGTTCGCTGTGGGGCAAGCCGATGTGGGGCACGTGGTGGGTGTGGGATGCGCGGCTGACCTCTGTTCTGGTCCTGCTGATCATCTATCTCGGGCTGATTGCGCTCGCACGGGCGATCGAGGATCCGGTGCAGGCGGCAAAACCGCTCGCCATCATGACGCTGGTCGGCTTCATCAACATTCCGATCATCAAGTTTTCCGTCGACTGGTGGAACACGCTGCACCAGCCGGCCTCGGTTTCGCGCTTCGCACGGCCGGCCATGGATGCGGCCTTTCTCTATCCGCTGCTGGTCATGGCGCTCGCCTATACGCTGTTCTTCTTCACCCTGCACATCATGAACATGCGCAACGAAATTCTCGCCCGTCGCATCCGTGTCCTCAAACTGCGCCAGGCCGGCCGGTAGGGGCGCCTCATGTTCGGCAAGCACGCGGCCTTCATCCTTCCCGCCTATGCGATCACTCTCGTGGTCGCCGTCGCGCTGGTCGTGTGGATCGTGCTCGGCTACCGCAGCCGGCAGCGCGAGATCGCCCGGCTGGAACGGGGCGGCGCCAGCCGTCATGGCCGCAAGGCTGATCGCGCGTCTTCCGGGGAGACGCGCTGATGACCGAACCTGCCAGCGAAACCGGCAGCGAAACCGGCAGCGGGCCGCGCCGCAACTGGCTTGTCGCCCTGCTGCCGCTCCTCGCCTTTCTGGCGCTTGCCGGTGTCTTCTACAAGCAGCTCGCCCAGGGCGGTTCGAGCCAGGACCTGCCCTCGGCGCTGATCGGCAAGCCCGCCCCGGCCATCGTCTTCGAACCGCTGGCCGGGCTGCGGTCGAACGGCGCGGACGTGCCGCCGCTGACGCCGGAACTGATTGCCGACATGCCCGAAGGCACGCTGGCGCTGGTCAATGTCTGGGCCTCCTGGTGCGCGCCCTGTCGCCAGGAGCATCCGCTGCTCGTCGAGCTCGGCCAGGATGACCGCTTCCGCATTTTCGGCATCAACTACAAGGACAAGACCGAGAACGCCCTGGGCTTTCTGGGTCAGCTCGGCAACCCCTACGATGCGGTGGGCATCGATCCCAGGGGCCGCAACGCCATCGAATGGGGCGTCTATGGCGTGCCGGAAACCTTTGTCGTCTCGCGCCAGGGCATCATCCTGGCCAAGCATGTCGGGCCGCTGACGCCGGCGGCGGTCGAAAAGACCCTGCTGCCGCTGCTGGATGCGGAAGGCGATACGGGCAGTTAAGCCAGCAGGCGCGCCACGATGAGCGGGGTTGCCTCGCGGATCATTCCGCCGACCGAGTCATAGGCCGCCGCGCCCTTGCCCCAGGGATCGGGCACGTCGCGGCGGCCGAGCCCGGCATAATCCATGAACAGGGCGATTTCCGCCTTGCCGGCGACCGGCAGCGCCGGCCGCATCGCCTTGAGATTGGCGACATTGTTTCCGTCCATGCCGAGGATCACGTCGAAGCGGCAAAAATCGTCAGCCATCACCTGGCGGCAGCGCTGGCCGGCGAGCGAAACGCCGAGCTTCTCCGCCGCCCGCACCGAACCCGGATGGGGCGGCTCGCCGACATGCCAGTCCGATGTGCCGGCCGAATCGCCCGACACCCTTGCGCCGAGGCCGTTCTGCTCAACGTGATGGATAAACAGGCCTTCGGCGAGCGGTGAGCGGCAGATGTTGCCGAGACAGACGAAGAGGATTTGCTTCATGGCACCGGAAGGCGGGTTTCAGCGGGTGCTTGATTGCACCGGCGGCGGCGTTACCCTGTGGATGGGAGCGGGAAGCATGACAAGCCCGGGGGACAACCGCAAGAGGATTTCAAACATGGCAGAGCGCCTGACCGAACAAGCCATTGGCGAACATCTGGCAAGACGTCCAGGCTGGGCGAGGGTGGAGGGCCGCGAGGCCATTCGCCGCGCGTTCAAGTTCAAGAACTTCGGCGAAGCCTTCGCCTTCATGACCCGTTCGGCGCTGATGGCCGAAAAACTCAACCACCATCCCGAATGGTTCAACGTCTACAATCGCGTCGATGTCACCCTTGCGACCCATGATGTCGACGGACTGAGCGAGCTCGACTTCAAGCTTGCCGCCGCCATGGACACCTATGCCGGCAGCGATTGATGCCGCCGGGGTCCGGTTTCATTTGCACAGCGGCGCGCCAATCCCCATATCCTTGGGTAGCATGGGTGGAAAGCCAATGGAAAACGGCCTGAAAAAACGCATTCTGGAAGGTGAAATTCTCGACGGCGCCGAGGACAGGATCGATGCCAACGAGAAGCGAGTCATTGCCGGTTTCTGGAAGACGCTGGCGAAAGCCGCCGGCAAGGTGCCCTTCGCGGAGGAACTCGTCGCCTGCTATTATTGTGCCTTCGACCCGGCCACACCCAACAGGGTGCGGGCGGTATTGCTGGCGGCGCTGGCCTATTTCGTCCTGCCGCTGGATGCCATTCCCGACTTCCTGGCGATTTTCGGCTTTACCGACGACGTCGCGGTGCTGGGCGCGGTGATCGCCATGATGCGGGGCCATATCAGCGACAGCCACCGCCGGCTCGCGGTAGAAAAACTGGCGCAGTTAAGAGAGATGGCCGCAGAAGGGGCGGATGCCGCCTGAACGGCACGCGCATGGCGGCAAAAGCCCCATTCTTGCCCAGTTTGTTTGCGACTGGAACCGGTAGAAACGAGGGAAGCCAGCGCATTCGATCGCCGCGCATCGCCGGGCGATGCCGCTTGCAAAGTGTAAAATTGTTCACGCTTTGGTAACGATGCTTAAAGCATGTTAAGGGCGATTCGACGCGAACGACATCCGCTGTCAAAAACCGTACGGGCCAATTGCAAACCAGCTCAGAGACGATGATATCCATGACCGCCAACAGCAAACAGACACGGACCGCCAGAATTCTCACCAGGATCGCCGCTGTCGCCTTCATCATCGGCGCCGCCGCGCTTGCCGTGCCGCAGATCGCCGGCGCCCAGACGCCGACCCGGATCAAGCAGAACAGTGCCTGGGGTTCGTTCTCCTACCAGGGCGGCGAGGGCAAGGTCTGCTACATCCTTTCGGTGCCGACCGAAAAGAGCCCGAAGGAACTGAACGGCAAGGCGGTCGATCACGGCGACGTCTTCTTCATGCTGGCCCAGCATCCCGGACAGAATGTCCGCCTCGAACCGCAATTCACCGCCGGCTACAATTTCCAGGAGGATTCGAAGGTCGTCCTCGATATCGACGGCAAGCAGTTCTCCATGTTCACCCGCGGCCAGAATGCCTGGCTTGAAAATCCGGCCGAAGAGGGCGCGGTCGTTGCTGCCATGAAGGCCGGCGCCAAGATGCATGTGGCCGCCGTTTCGCGCCGCGGCACCCAGACCGGCTATGATTATTCCCTGTCGGGCGTCACCGCCTCGATCACCGACATCACAAGCTGCAAGTAGCCGGCCCCGCCGGTTTGGCGATTGCCGGCGACGGAGCCACCGGCGGTGAAACCCTATGAGATCGATCGGGAGCGCCTGCTGCTGCGGGTCCGGCTGACGCCGTCGGCGCGCAGCGAAACCATTGGCGGCGTGTGGCGGGATGAAAACGGCACCGCCCATCTCAGGGCGTCGGTGCGCGCCGTGCCGGAAAAGGGCAGGGCCAACAAGGCGCTGGTCGGGCTGCTCGCCAGGGCGCTTGGATGCCCGAAATCCGACATCGAACTCATCGCAGGTGAAACCAGCCGTCTGAAACGGCTTGCACTGCCCGACAGCGTCGCCGGGGCGCTCGCCGCACTCGCCGCAGAGCAAGGCTGAGCAGATCAGCCCTTGGCGGTCCTTGCCCGCTCGATGGCCTCGACGATCAGCTTCTCGGCGGTCTTGGCGCCCATCCAGTCGCCGATCTTGACCCATTTGCCCGGTTCGAGATCCTTGTAGTGCTCGAAGAAATGCTGGATCTGGGCAAGCGTGATTTCCGGCAGGTCGGTATAGTTCTTGATGGTGTCGAAACGCGCCGAGACGCCCTTGGCCGGCACGGCGACGATCTTTTCGTCGACACCGCCATCATCCTCCATCAGCAGGACGCCGATCGGCCGCACATTGATGACGCAGCCCGGCACCAGCGGCCGGTTGTTGGCGATCAGCACATCGATCGGATCGCCATCGGCCGAAAGGGTATGAGGCACGAAGCCGTAATTGCCGGGATAGGTCATCGGTGTGTAGAGAAAGCGGTCGACCACCAGTGTGCCGGCCTCCTTGTCGAGTTCATACTTGATCGGATGACCACCGACCGGCACTTCAACGATGACGTTGATATCGGTGGGCGGGTTCTTGCCGATGGAGATGGCGTCGATGCGCATGGTGGAACCTTCCTGTCCGGATTGTCGGGCGCCGCTTTCAGGCGGATTGTTGCTGCCCTTCTATTGACCTTGGGCACGATTGCAATTGACAATTGGTCTTGCCGTCAACAAGGCCCAGAGTCATGTCACCTCACACCGCCGGATTGGCCGCGCTCCTGGCCGCCACCATCCTGATCCATCCGTCGGCCGGATTCGCCGAAAACAGCTCGCTCTATTCGACCCTCGATTTCGACAAGACCTGCCAGTGGAAGGCGCCCGAGAGCGAGGAAGAGGCGCAGATGGGCGGCGAGGCGGTCTGCGACGGGATCGAGGGCTATCCGGTCCATTTCATCGAGAGCGATCTGCGCCAATACGTCACCTATGGTCAGGTCGCCGATCCGGTGGCGTTCGCGACCGGGTTCGGCGAATGGAACTATGTCAACAAGACCGTCGAATGGCGGCTCGAGGACGGCCGGCCCTTCGCCGCCATCCATCGCTGGTTCATCGACAATCTCAACCCCGAGACCGGCGCTTCCGACGGCAGCCGCCAGGGTCAGGTTCTGGTGATCTCCACCGTCGCGACCCCGTCGCAGCCCTTCTCCTGTCCGGCCGGCTATGTCGATGCGCTGGCCAATCGAAATGCCAATGTGCTCGCCAGGACCGTTGCCGACGACTATGCCAACGGCTTTCGCTGCGGCGTCGACAAGCCGTCCTTTCACGGTGTGCGCGGGCCGCTTTCGGGCCATCCGCAAGGCGACGTGCGTTAGGCGGGTTATCGAGGAACGGGAGCCGGCAGCGCGCGGAACGCGGCGCTCAGTCCCAGGCGTAGCAGATTTTTTTCAGATCGCGCCCGTCAAAGGTTTCCCTGCCTTCGGCGATGCGGCGCCCGCCGGCATTTTCATAGAACCGGATCGCCGGCTGATTGTCGGCCAACACCCAGACGACGATGCCCTTGAGGCTGCGGCGGCGGATCTCGCCCATGGCGGCGAGGAAGAGCTGCGACCCGGCGCCGACGCCCTGATATTCGGGCAGGAGATAGAGTTCGTAGACCTCGCCATCGAAGGGCAGGGTCTGGACCCGGTTGCGGCCGATCGTGGCATAGCCGGCCGTCTTGCCCTGCATCTCCAGCAACAGGATGACGGTATGGCGGCCGATCGCCGCCTGCCACCAGGCAGACCCGCGGCGCTGGATCATCCGGGCCAGCGCCTTGGCCGGGATCATGCCGGAATAGGCATTCCACCAGGAGGCATCGTGGATGCGGGCGATGGCCTCGGCGTCCTCGCCACCGGCGCGCCGGATGTTGACGGTCAATGTGTTCATGGCCCGAATCATACGTTAAGAATGCGTTAACCCAAAGAAAAAATCGCTCCGGGGCGAAATTCTCAACCGCCGGCGGGCTGAAAACCCCGTCTCCGTCCCGATCTGGCACAGTTTTGCGCGCCTGCGGGTTTCCGCGTCGCCGCCCAGAACACACAATCGTGTATGGCGGCCTGGGGCAAATTGCAGTGTCATGGCACGATGCGAAGACGCGATGCGCTGAAATGGGGTGCGCGAACGACCACCCTTTGCGGGCTGGCGGCGGCAAGCCCGATTGTTCTGACCCGCCCCGCGGCGGCGCGCGAAGCGCTGGTGCTCGACGACCGGGGAGCCGTCGCCAACCTCACCTATGCCGTGGAGCCGGATGAAACGACCCGTGCTCTGGTCCGGCGCTGGATCCTCAAATCGGCCGAGGCCGTCACCACCTATTACGGCCGCTTCCCGGTGTCCGAAGTGGCGATTTCAGTCGAGATGAACGCCGGCCGGCGGCGCGCCGGCGGCAAGGCCTTTCCCGACGATCCGCCGCAGCTGCAGCTTTCGGTACCGCCGGGGGCGGACGAGAAGGCGCTGCTTATCGACGACTGGGTGCTGGTGCACGAAATGGTGCATCTGGCCTTCCCCTATCTCGGCCGCCGGCACCTGTGGATGGCGGAGGGGCTTGCGGTCTATGTCGAACCGGTGGCGCGGATCATGGCGGGGCATATGACGGCGGAACGGATGTGGGCCGATTTCGTCGACATGATGCCGCGCGGCCTGCCGGCGGAGGGGGATGGCGGCTATGACGAGACCGGCGGCTGGGCACGGACCTATTGGGGCGGCGCGATCTTCTGCCTTGTCTGCGACATAAGGCTGCGCCAGGCGACGGATAATGAAAAGGGCCTGCGCGACGCGCTGATCGCCGTCAATCGGGAGATGAATTTCAGCCGGCGGGCCGCCCTTGGCGAACCGCTAGCAATCGGCGATGCGGCCACCGGCACCACGGTGCTGACCGATGCCTGGAAGGAGATGCGCGCCAACCCCTACGATCCCGATCTCGACCGGCTGTGGACCGAGCTCGGCGTGTCGCTCACGGCGCATGAGGCACGGTTCGACGATACCGCACCGCTCGCCGCGATCCGGCAGGCGATTACCCGGGCCTAATTCGGGGACAGTTTACTTATTTCGCATCGGAGGACTCCGCCTCACGGTAGTTGGCAAAAATAAGTAAACTGTCCCCGAATTAGCTATGCCGCCTGGTTGCGGGTCTTCTCGAAGCGCTTGCGCTCATGGGGGTCGAGATAGAGCTTTCTGAGCCGGATCGATTTCGGCGTCACTTCGACAAGCTCGTCGTCCTGGATCCAGGACAGGGCGCGCTCGAGCGTCATGCGGATCGGCGGCGTCAGCTTGACCGCGTCGTCCTTGCCGGAAGCGCGCATGTTGGTGAGCTTCTTGCCCTTGAGCACATTGACCTCGAGATCGTTGTCGCGGGTGTGGATGCCGATGATCATGCCGGCATACACCTTCTCGCCCGAATCGATGATCATCGGGCCGCGATCCTCCAGGTTGAACAGGGCATAGGCCACCGATTCGCCCTGATCGTGGGAAATCAGCACACCGTTGACCCGGCCGCCGATCGGGCCCTTATAGGGCTGATAGGCATGGAACAGCCGGTTCATGATCGCCGTGCCGCGAGTATCGGTCAGCAGTTCCGACTGATAGCCGATCAGGCCGCGGGTCGGGGCGTGGAAGACGAGGCGGACACGATCGGGGCCCGAGGGCTTCAGTTCCACCATCTCGGCCTTGCGCTCGGTCATCTTCTGGACGACCGTGCCGGAAAATTCCTCGTCGACATCGATGACGACCTCCTCGACCGGCTCGAGCAGATTGCCCTCATCGTCCTTCTGCATGACGACGCGGGGCCGCGAGACGGCAAGTTCGAAGCCCTCGCGGCGCATGGTCTCGATCAGCACGGCAAGCTGCAATTCGCCGCGGCCGGAAACAGAGTAGCTGTCCTTCTCGCTGGTCTCCTCGACCTTGAGCGCCACATTGCCCTCGGCCTCGCGCATCAGACGGTCGCGGATGACGCGGCTCGTCACCTTGTCGCCCTCGGTGCCGGCGAGCGGCGAATCGTTGACGATGAAGGACATGGTGACCGTTGGCGGGTCGATCGGCTGGGCGATCATCGGCTCGCTGACGGCCGGATCGCAGAACGTGTCGGCGACCGTGCCCCTGGAAAGACCGGCGATCGCGACGATGTCGCCTGCATGGGCTTCGTCCAGCGCCACGCGCTCGACGCCGCGGAAAGCGAGGATTTTGGAAATGCGGCCGTTTTCGAGCAGCTTGCCGTCGGCGTTGAGCACCTTGACGGCCTGGTTCGGCCGGATCGAGCCGGAAGCGATGCGGCCGGTGATGATACGGCCGAGGAAGTTGTTCGATTCCAGGATCGTGCCGATCATGCGGAACGGGCCGGGCTCGACCTTCGGCGCGGGAACATGGTCGAGGATGAGGTCGAACAGCGGCGCCAGTTTCGCGTCCTTCGGGCCCTGCGGGTCAGTGTTCATCCAGCCGTCGCGGCCGGAACCGTAGAGGATCGGGAAGTCGAGCTGCTCGTCGCTGGCATCGAGATTGGCGAACAGGTCGAAGACCTCGTTGACCACTTCATCGGCGCGGGCGTCCGACCGGTCGATCTTGTTGATCGCGACGATCGGCCTGAGGCCCACTTTCAGCGCCTTGCCGACGACGAATTTCGTCTGCGGCATCGGCCCCTCGGCGGCATCGACCAGCAGCACGGCGCCATCGACCATCGACAGGATGCGCTCCACCTCGCCGCCGAAATCGGCATGGCCGGGGGTGTCGACGATGTTGATGCGCACGCCCTTCCATTCGACGGAAGTCGCCTTGGCGAGAATGGTGATGCCGCGCTCGCGCTCGAGATCGTTGGAATCCATCATGCGCTCGTCGACGCGCTGGTTTTCGCGGAAGGTCGAGGACTGTTTCAGCAATTCGTCCACCAGGGTCGTCTTGCCATGATCGACATGGGCAATGATGGCAATGTTGCGCATTTTCATCGCGGATACTCTTTTCTTCGGGCCGCTCTCATTTCGGGCCAAACGGATCGGCGCGCCAGCTTTGCCGGGAAAAGGCGGGCTGGTGTTGCAGCTTGATTGTCGGAAATTCGCGGCGTCCATACACGAAATGCCGCAAATGCGAAAGAAAAAAAGCCGTTGGCCTGTGCGGGCCTGCCATGCGCCTGCTACGTATCGGCGACGACCATCAGCCTTTCCAGCCCGTGGAAGTGATAGCGGTCGGCATAAAGCGGCGGCTCGGCAAGGCGCAGGCCGGGCAGGCGGCGGAACAGAACCGGCAGGGCGGTCGCCATTTCGAGCCGGGCAAGCGGCGCGCCGAGGCAGAAATGGATACCGGCGCCGAAGGCGACATGGTTGTCGGCGCCGCGCTCGACATCGAGCCGGTCGGGCCGGGCATAGCGCCGCCCGTCATGATTGGCCGAGCCGAGCAGCAGGCCGACGACCGCGCCCTTCTTCAGCGCTATGCCGGCAATCTCGCAATCCTCCAGCACATAGCGGTTGAAATTGTGCAGCGGCGGGTCGAGACGCAGAAGCTCGTCGGCGGCGCGCTCGGCGGTTCTTTCGTCGGCAAACAGCGTGGCGGGGTCGACGCCATGCTCGAGGATCGCCTTGATGCCGTTGCCGAGCCCGTGAACGGTCGCCTCATGGCCGGCATTGAGCAGCAGGATGACGGTGGTGACGAGTTCGTCCTCGCTCAACTGGTCGCCGGCATCGCGCGCCTCGACCAGCGCCGAGATCAGATCGGCCCTGGGTGCCTTGCGGCGGTCCTCGGCAAGCGCACGGACATAATCGGAAAACGCGTCCATGGCGGCGAGCGCGGCGTCCTCCGTCTCGCGCCCGCGATTGAACTGGTACATGGCGACCATGGCATGCGACCAGGCAAGCAGCTGACCGGACATCTCACGCGGCACGCCGAGAAGGTCGGCGATCACCATCACGGGAACCGGTTCGCAAAAGGCAGGCAGGAGGTCGAAGGCCTCGCCTTTCGGAAAGCGGTCGATCAGCTCGTCGGCGAGCCGTTCGATCACCGGGCGCAGGGTAGCGATGTTGCGCGAGACGAAGGCGCGGTTGACCAGTTTTCGCAAGCGGGTGTGGACCGGCGGTTCGCGCTCCAGCATGGAATTGGCTTCGAAGGCATAGAAGCGGTCGAGATGGCCGGGGATCGGTGGCAGGCCCGCCGCTTCGCGGCTCATCACATGGGTTACCTCGCGTCCGAAACGGCGGTCACGCAGGATGGCGTTGACCTCGGCATAGCCGGAAAAGAAGGCGTGGCCGTAGTCGCGCCAGAAAAAGGCCGGCCCCAGCGCCCGCATGCTTTCATAGGCCCGGTAGGGATTCTGGACGAAATCCGGATCGGTTGGCGAAACGGAAAATTCGGGAAGGCTTGCAGCGGGCATGGGGTGGCCTACCGGTTGAGCAGTGCGCGGTGGATATCGGCGGCCTCGACGATGCCCATGACGCGGCCCGCCTCCTCCACATAGACCGGCATGCCCGATTCGAGCTGCAACTGCATGATGTCGGACAGGCTCGCCTCCGGCGCGACGGAGGGCGCCTTGCCATGGCCGCGGCCGCGACTGCCGGTTTGCCGCATCGCCTCGCGTGCCCTGAGAACCGCGAGCGGGTTCATGTGGGCGACGAAATCGGCGACATAGTCGTTGGCCGGGTGGGTCAGGATTTCCTGCGCCGTGCCGATCTGGATGATCCGCCCGCCTTCCATGATGGCGATGCGGCTGCCGATCTTGATCGCTTCATCAAGGTCGTGGCTGACGAAGATGATGGTGCGTTTCAGCCGCTGCTGCAGGTCGATCAGCTCGTCCTGGAGCCGGGCGCGGATCAGCGGAGCGAGCGCCGAATAGGGTTCGGCCATCAGCAGGATCGGTGCTTCCGTGGCGAAGGCGCGCGCCAGGCCGACGCGCTGCTGCATGCCGCCCGACAGTTCGTGCACCCGCTTTTCGGCCCAGTCGGAAAGCCCGACCAGCTTCAGTTGCTCGTCGACCTTGCCGGCGATATCCGCCTTGTCGCGGCCGGCGAGTTCCAGCCCGAAGCCGACATTTTCCGCCACCGTGCGCCAGGGCAGAAGGCCGAATTGCTGAAACACCATCGACACCCAGTCGAGGCGCAGTTCGCGCAATTCCTTCGCATTGCAATGGTGCGGGTCGCGCCAGCCCTCGATGCCGGGGCAGCGCACCTGCACATTGCCGCGGACCACCGGATTGAGCCCGTTGACGGCGCGCAGCAGCGTCGACTTGCCGGAGCCCGAAAGCCCCATCAGCACCAGCACCTCGCCCTCGGCGATGTCGAGCGAACAATCGGCGACACCGAGAATCTGTCCGGTCTCGTTCTGGATTTGGCTGCGGTTCTTGCCCTCGTCGATCAGCGGCAGGGCGATCTTCGGATTGCTGCCGAAGACGATGGAGACGTTGTCGAACTTGACGATCGGATCGCTCATGGCCTCACGCTCCTTCCCGTTCGTGGCGCAGGAAGCGGTCGAGCAGGATCGCCACCAGAACGATCATCAGGCCGGATTCGAACCCCATGCCGATGTTGACCGTGTTGAGCGCCCGCACGACCGGAACGCCGAGCCCCGGCGCGCCGACCAATGCGGCGATGACCACCATCGAAAGCGACAGCATGATGGTCTGGGTCAGGCCCGCCATGATCTGCGGCAGGGCGTAGGGAAGCTCGACCTTCCAGAGCAGTTGGCGCGGCGTTGCGCCAAAGGCCTGGCCGGCCTCGATCAACTGCTTCGGCGTCGATTTGACGCCCAGTTCGGTCAGGCGGATCGGCGCCGGGACGGCAAAGATCACCGTGGCGACAAGTCCCGGCACCATGCCGAGACCGAAGAGAATGAGCGCCGGAATGAGATAGGCGAAGGTCGGCACGGTCTGCATCAGGTCGAGCACCGGCCGCATGAAGGCGGAGAATTTCGGCCGGTGCGCCGCCGCGATGCCGACCGGCACGCCGATCAGCATGCAGACCGCGGTGGCGGACAGAACGAGGGCGAGCGTCTGGATCATCTGGTCCCAATAGCCCTGGACCAGGATGAGCAGCAGGGCGGCGGCGACGAACAGGGTGAAGGCGATGCTGCGCCGCCGCCACCAGGCCAGTGCCACGACGATCGCGATGAAGATCAGCGGGTGGGGGAAGGAGAGGATCGCCAGAAGACCGTCGATGACTCCCTTGAGCCCGGCCGAGATGGCGTTGAAGACGTCGCGGCCGTTGTCGATCAGCCAGGTTGCGCCATCCTTGGCCCAGACCCGGATCGGCAATTTGTATTGCGTCAGCCAGTCCATGCTCCCCCCTTTCGCGTCCGTCGCGCCGCCGGTCCGGCGCATTGCCGCCTCGCCGATGCGCCGCCGAAGCCTTCGGCTGCTTGCCGGTCGGACAGGCGATGACGGCCCTTGCCCTGGCGGAACCTGGCCCCCGGAAGCGATGCGTCCCGGGGGCCGAAGCGATTGCCTACATGCCGAGCGCCGCGTTGACGGCGGCCATGGCATCGCCGCCATCCTTCGCCGTCACGCCGTCGAGCCAGGGGCCGATCACATCGGGATGGGCCTTGAGCCAGGCCTTGGCGGCGGCTTCAGGTTCCTCGCCGCCATCGAGAATGGCGCCCATGATCTCGTTTTCCATAGCAAGGGTGAACTTCAGATTGGTCACCAGCTTGCCGGCATTGCCGCATTCGGCCGCATAGCCGGCACGGGTATTGGTATAGACCGTCGCGCCGCCGAGATCGGGGCCGAAATAATCGTCACCGCCCTCAAGATAGGTCAGCTTGAAATTGGCGTTCATCGGGTGCGGTTCCCAGCCGAGAAAGACCACCGGCTCGCCGGCACCATCGGCGCGGGCGACCTGGGAAAGCATGCCGGCCTCCGAGGATTCGACCACTTCGAAGCCTGCGAGGTCGAAGGCGTTCTTCTCGATCATGTCGAGGATCAGCCGGTTGCCGTCATTGCCCGGCTCGATGCCGTAGATCTTGCCGTCAAGCGCCTCCTTGTTGGCGGCGATGGCGGCGAAATTGGTAATGCCGAGCTCGGCGCCCTTGGCATTGGTCGCCAGCGTGTATTTCGCGCCTTCCAGATTGACTCCGGTCGATTCCACCGTGCCGGCATCGAGGAAGGGACGGATATCGGCTTCCATGGTCGGCATCCAGTTGCCGAGGAAGACGTCGATATCGCCATTGGCAAGCGACTGATAGGTCACCGGAACGGACAGGACCTTGATGTCGGTCTCGTAGCCGAGCGCCTTCAAAAGGAAGGTGGCGGCCGCCGTGGTAGCGGTGATGTCGGTCCAGCCGACATCGGAAAAGCGAACGGTGGAGCAGCTTTCGGCCTCATGGCTTGCCGCCTGTGCCGCGCCGGCGAAAAGCGCCGCGCCAAGCGCGATGGCGGCGGCGCCCGTGGCGAGCGCGCTGGTCAGTTTCTTCATGGTTCTCTCCCTTGCATTCCGGCTCGGCGATTGCCGTCGGCCCGTTGCCGGCCGCATCGCGGCCGGTTCTGCCGGAACCTTCGAACGATCGCATCCGGTTGTCAATTTGGGTCTTTACCCGGGGCATATTTGGCTATATTTTGACTGACGCGTCAATCAAAAACATTTGCGCAAGAAGATTCGCATCGGCGGATTTCCGGCAATCCCTACGGCGATCCGCAACCCCGTCGCGAAACCCATGAGGAACGGATCGCAGGCCATGCCCAAGATAGGCGCAGAACCCGAACGACGCCAGGCCCTGATCCAGGCCGCGATCGCCATGATCGGCGAGCGGGGCTCGCTCGACGTGCCGGTCAAGGCGATCGCCGAGCATGCCGGCATGTCGTCGGCGCTCGCCTTTCACTATTTCGGCGGCAAGGACGAGATCGTGGTCGAGACCATGCGCTATCTGCTGCGCGCGCTTTCCGCCGAGATGATTGCCGGCCTCAGGCGTGCCGGGACGCCGCTGGAGCGCATCGATGCGGTCATCTGCACGAGCTTTGCCGCCGACCAGTTCGACCGCAGGACCATCGCCGCCTGGCTGGTCTTCTATCTCAAGGCCTATTCCTATCCGCCGGCAGCGCGGCTGCTGTCGATCTATTTCCGCCGCCTTGAGAGCAACCTGCTGCCGCCGATCGCCGAACTGTTGGGAGATGGCGCGCCGCGCGTGGCGGCGCTGCAGCTTGCCGACAGCCTCGGCGCGCTGATCGACGGCCTCTACATCCGCCAGACGCTTGGCGGCGACGCGGCCGATGCGCATTATGCCGTCGCGCTGTGTCGCGAGCACATCGCCGCCGTTTTGAACCTGCGCGGCGTGAAACTGCCGGACGGCTTTCCGCCGTCAGCCATGCCGGCAAGACATTAACCTCGCCATTTCCAGGGGCCGGAACCTACCAATGAGCCAGTTTGCCGATCTTCTGCCGCCGCTAAGCCACTTCATCAATGGCCGTTTCGTCACGGGTGAGGGCGCGGCGGTGGCCGACGTCCATCCCGCCACCAATGAGGCCTTCTGCGATATCCGCTGGGCGACGGATGCCGAGATCGAGGAGGCCGTGGCGGCGGCAAAGGCCGGCTTCGAAGTCTGGCGGCGCACCAGGCCCGCCGAACGCGCCCGCATCCTCTACCGCACGGCGCAGATCCTGCGCGAGCGCAACGATGCGATCGCCCGGCTCGAAACCCTCGATACCGGCAAGGCGCTGCAGGAGACCACGGTCGTCGACGTCATCTCGGCGATCGACGCGCTGGAATATTTCGCCGCCCATGCCGCGACCATGAATGGCGAGCACGTCGCCTTTGGCGGGATGGAGGGCGATTGGGGCTATACGGTGCGCGAGCCGCTCGGCGTCTGCGTCGGCATCGCCGCCTGGAACTATCCCATGCAGATGGCGGGGTGGAAGTCGGCGCCGGCGCTGGCCTGCGGCAATGCGATGATCCTCAAACCCTCCGAGACGACGCCGCTTTCGGCGCTGTGCCTGGCACAGGCCTACAAGGAAGCGGGATTGCCCGACGGCGTGTTCAACGTGCTGCAGGGCGACGGCCGGGTCGGCGCCGCGCTGATCGGCCATCCCGACGTCGCCAAGGTTTCGCTGACCGGTTCATCGGCGACCGGATCGAAAATCCTGGCGGCGGCGGCCCCCGGCCTCAAGAAGGTGACGCTCGAACTGGGCGGCAAGTCGCCGCTCGTCGTCTTCGACGATGCCGATATCGATTCGGCCGTCGGCGGCGCCATGCTCGCCAATTTCTATTCCACCGGGCAGGTCTGCTCGAACGGCACAAGGGTCTTCGTGCACGAGAAGATCCGCGACCGGTTCGCCGAAAAACTGATCCGCCGGACGGAAGCCATGATCGTCGGCGATCCCTTCGACATGGCGACCCAGATGGGGCCGCTGGTCTCGCGGCCGCATTTCGACAAGGTCGCCGCCTATTACAGGGCGGCGCCCGAGCAGGGCGAATGCCTCCATGATGGCGGCTTTCCGGAAATTCAGGGGTTCGAGAACGGCAACTGGGTCGGCCCGGCCATCTATGCGCCGAAGGATGACGACCAGCCGATCGCCCGGGAAGAGATCTTCGGCCCGCTGCTGTCGCTGTTCACCTTCCGCGACGAGGATGAAGTCCTTTCCCGCGCCAACGACACGATCTACGGCCTGGCTGCCGGGGTCTACACCCAGGATCTTGGCCGGGCGCACCGCATGATGCAGCGCATGAAGGCGGGAAGCTGCTGGATCAACACCTTCAACGTGACGCCCGTCGAAATGCCCTTTGGCGGCCACAAGCAGTCGGGCCTCGGCATGGAGAACGGCAAATGGGCGCTCGATGCCTATAGCCAGGTGAAGAGCGTCCATGTCGCCATGGGCCCGATGCAATATCCCTATTAGGGCCTTCCGCCAGGAGCACAGCATGCTGAGAATTTTTGGCCGCAAGACTTCCTCCAACGTCCAGACCGTCATGTGGGCGGTGGGCGAACTCGGCCTCGAGCACGAGCGGATCGATGTCGGCGGCCCCTTCGGCGGCACCGATACGGCGGAATTTCGCGCCATGAACCCGAACGGGCTGGTGCCGGTCATCGAGGATGACGGCCTCGTTGTGTTCGAATCGAATGCCATCACGCGCTATCTCGCCGCCCGCCATGGCGCCGCGAGCGGGCTGTGGAGCGACGATCCGAGGGTCAATGCGATCGGCGACATGTGGATGGAATGGGCCAAGACCACGGTCTATCCGGTACTGATACCGGGTATTTTCATAACCCTGGTGCGCACCCCGTCGAAGGATCGCGATCCCGTCCGGTTCGAGGCCCAGAGGAAACAGCTTGCCGCGGTGATGGCGATCGCCGACGGGCAGCTCGAAAAGCATGGCTTCCTCGCCGGCGATGCGCTGTCGGTTGCCGATTTCACCTTCGGCACGCTGCTCTATCGCTATTTCACCCTTGAGTTCGAACGGGCCGACCTGCCGGCGCTGCGCGCCTATTATGACCGCCTCGTGGCGCGTCCCGCCTATCGCGAACACGCCATGATCGACTATGCGTTCATGAAGGTGGAGTGACATGTCGGGGGGCAGCACCACGATCGAAGGCATTACCGCCGACTATGTCATCGTCGGTTCGGGCTCGGCCGGCGCGGCGCTCGCCCACCGGCTGAGCGAGGACGGCGAGAACCATGTCATCGTCATCGAATATGGCGGTTCGGACATCGGTCCCTTCATCCAGATGCCGGCCGCCCTTTCCTTTCCGATGAACATGTCCCTCTACGACTGGGGCTATCGGACGGAACCCGAGCCGCATCTCGGCAACCGGCAATTGGCGACGCCGCGCGGCAAGGTGGTCGGCGGCTCGTCGTCGATCAACGGCATGGTCTATGTCCGCGGTCATGCGCTCGATTTCGACACCTGGGCGCAGATGGGCGCGACCGGCTGGTCCTATGCCGATGTGCTGCCCTATTTCCAGCGCATGGAACACGTCCATTCCGATACGGCGGACGAGGCGCGCGGCTTTGACGGGCCGCTGCATGTCAACAAGGGCAAGCAGGCCAACCCGCTGTTTCGCGCCTTTGTCGAGGCCGGCCGCCAGGCAGGTTTCGAGGTCACGCCCGACTATAACGGGCTTAAGCAGGAAGGCTTTGCCGCCTTCGAACACACGATCCACAACGGCCGGCGCTGGTCGACTGCCAATGCCTATCTCAAACCGGCGCTGAAGCGCCCCAATCTGCAATTGCTGCGCGGCTTCGCCCGCAAGGTCGTCATCGAAGGCCGGCGCGCCACCGGTGTCGAGATCGCGCGCGGCGATCAGGTCGAGGTGATCCAGGCCCGCAAGGAAGTCATCCTTGCCGCTTCCTCGATCAATTCACCCAAGCTGCTGATGCTGTCGGGCATCGGCCCGGCGGCCCATCTCAAATCGCACGGCATCGACGTGATCGCCGACCGGCCCGGCGTCGGCGCCAATCTGCAGGACCATCTCGAACTCTATGTCCAGCAGGAATGCACCCAGCCGATCACGCTCTATTCGAAGCTCAACCTCTTTTCCAAGGCCCGCATCGGCGCCCAGTGGCTGTTTTTCAAGAATGGCGAGGGCGCGACCAACCATTTCGAAAGCTGCGCCTTCGTGCGCTCGCAGGCCGGTGTCAAATATCCCGATATCCAGTTTCATTTCCTGCCGGTGGCGATCCGCTATGACGGCAAGGCGGCGGCGAAGTCGCACGGCTTCCAGGCCCATGTCGGGCCGATGCGCTCGAAATCGCGCGGCCGGGTGGAACTGACCAGCGCCGACCCCTTCGCCAAGCCCTCCATCCTGTTCAACTATATGAGCCATGAAGAGGACTGGGCCGATTTCCGCCACTGTATCCGCCTGACGCGGGAAATCTTCGGTCAACAGGCCTTCGATTCTTATCGCGGCCGGGAAATCCAGCCGGGCAGCCAGGTGCAGAGCGACGCTGAACTCGACGCCTTCATCCGCGATCACGTCGAAAGCGCCTATCATCCCTGCGGCACGGCGCGCATGGGCCGGGCCGGCGACCGCCATGCCGTGGTCGACGCCGAATGCCGGGTGATCGGCGTCGACGGCCTGCGGCTCGCCGACAGTTCGATCTTCCCGCAAATCACCAATGGCAATCTCAACGCGCCGTCGATCATGGTCGGCGAAAAGGCCGCCGATCACATTCTCGGCAAGACGCCGCTGCCGCGGTCCAATCTCGAACCCTGGATCAATCCCCACTGGGCCGTCTCCGACCGCTCGATACCGGCCTGATCGCGCAAACCGGCGCGAAAACCCGACCGAATCCGGCAAAATCCGGCAAGAATCCGATTGCGGCGGATTGGCAACACTTGGCCGCTGCCTGTCCGTTCGCCGGCGGTTCGGCTTGATTGCGTCAAGATGTTTTGCGAAACTTGTCCACAGATGCGCAAATCACGCCGTGGACATGAGGGGACTGCCCGAGGGCTGCTGCAGGGTGTGAAGGGCTGAGCCGGCTCTTGCGCGTGTTGCAACCGACACCATCAGGGCCCGACCCATGACCAAAAGCCTCGTTTCCATGCACAATTCAGCGGCCAGAACCTCGCGCCGGATCGTGACCGGCAAGGTGATGCTGGCGCTTGTCGCTTCCGGTATCGCGGTGGCGGCGCCCGCCGGCCAGGCCGAAGCGCAGCGCCGCACCCTGCTCGAACAATTGTTTCCGCGTGCCGCCGAACGGGCCCGCCAGCAGAAAGAGGAGCGCCTGCGCCGCCAGCAATTCGGCGCTTTCGCCGACCAGGATCCCGAGCCGGTCAAGAAGGTCACCGGCCCCCGCTACTATGCCTACAAGACCGAGGGGCTCAAGACGCTGAGCCTTGCCGGCCTGCTGCCGGAAGCGGTCGCAGATCCGCTTCCGGTCGAAAAGACCCTGACCGGCGAGGATGACCTCGGCACCGCGACGCCGGCCGATGTCGATCTGCATCCGACCGGCGCGATCGAGGCGCAGCCGGCGCGGCTGCAGGCGGCCGCCCTTCAGGGCTGGTCGCTCAAGACCGAGGCCGGCATCGCCGACGCCATGACCGCCCATTACAGGAAGGCGCCCGAATATCTTTGGATCGGCAAGGATATGCGGCCGAACGACAAGGCGGCCGAAATGCTGTCCGCCCTGGGCCGGGCCGGCAATTACGGCCTTGTGGCAAGCGACTATTCGGTCGAACCGCCGGCTGTCGCGGCAAGTGCGGAAGAAGCAGAACAGGCCGCCGCGCGGTTTGAGCTGGCGCTGAGTGCCGCGGCCCTGCGCTATGCCGCCGACGCCGCCTCGGGCCGGATCGATCCCAACAAATTGAGCGGCTATCACGATTTTCCGAAGTATGCGCGCGACTATGCCGCGCATATGGCGACCCTCGCGGCGGCGGAAAAACCGGCCGCGGCACTCGAGGCCCTGCATCCGGCCAATGAGCGTTTTGCCAGCTTCGTATCGGAGCTTGCCGAATTGCGCGCCGCAGCCCAGGAGGACGATATCGAGCCGATCGCGCCCGGCACGCTGATCAAGCCCGGCATGGAGCATGCCGAACTGCCGAAGGTGGTCGAACTCATTCGCCGCAGGGCGGGCGAGGAATTGAAGGCCGCCCACCAGGAAGTGCTGGCGGCCTATGCCGGCGGCACGCTGTTCGACGCGCCGCTGGTGGCGCTGGTCAAGGACTTCCAGAAGCAGGAGGGCCTCGGAGCTGACGGCGTCATCGGCCGCAACACGATCGCCAAGCTGCACCACGACAGCCCGAAAGCGAAGATCGACAAGATCGAACTGGCGATGGAGCGCCTGCGCTGGCTGCCGCATGACCTCGGCCGCCGCCACGTCTTCGTCAACGAACCGGCCTACCGGGTCAATTACGTCGTCGACGGCAAGGCCCGGCTGTCGATGAATGTCGTTGTCGGCAAGCCGTCGAACCAGACGAGCTTTTTCACCGACACGATCGAGATGGTCGAGGTCAATCCCTACTGGAACGTGCCGCGCTCGATCCTGGTCAACGAGATGCTGGGCGATATCCGTGCCAATCCGGGCTATCTTTCCTCGCGCAATTACGAGGTCGTCACCGCCCGCGGCGTCAGCGACCCCTATTCGGTCGACTGGTATTCGAGCGAGGGGTTCAAGGGCGTCTATGTCCGCCAGCGGCCGGGTGGCGCCAATGCGCTGGGCGAGTTGAAGATCCTCTTCCCCAACAAGCACGCCATCTACATGCACGATACGCCGGCGAAGAAACTGTTCTCGCGCGCCGATCGCGCCTACAGCCATGGCTGTATCCGTCTCGCCGATCCGCGCGCCATGGCGGCGGCCGTGCTGGAAACCACGAAGGAGCAGGTCGGCTCCTACATTGCGGGCGGAAAGAACGCGACCATTCCCGTGCCCAACAAGATGCCGATCTACGTTTCCTACTTCACAGCCTGGCCGGACGATCAGGGCGACGTGCACTACTATGCCGATGTCTATGGTCGCGACAAGGCGCTGACGAAAGCCTTCGAGAGCACGCACGAATTGCGCACCGGCACCGGCATCGTCGTCGGAAGCTGACAGGGTTTCCGTCCGTTTCCGACCTTCGGGACATGAACAGCCGACATGAAAAAGGGGAGCCCCAAGCTCCCCTTTTTACCGGTTTCTTCCGATCTGAAAACGGCGCTCAGCGTTTCCTGTTCTGGCGGTTCTCGATCAGGTCGTCGACCACGGAGGGATCGGCGAGGGTCGAGGTATCGCCCAGGGCGCCGAAATCGTCCTCGGCGATCTTGCGCAGGATGCGGCGCATGATCTTGCCGGAGCGGGTCTTCGGCAGGCCGGGCGCGAACTGAATCTTGTCGGGCGAGGCGATCGGCCCGATCTCCTTGCGCACATGGGTGACGAGTTCCTTGCGCAGATCGTCCGAGCCGTTTTCACCCGCCATCAGCGTCACATAGCAATAGATGCCCTGGCCCTTGATGTCGTGCGGATAGCCGACGACGGCGGCTTCCGA
>JAGRLT010000107.1 GCA_020441665.1 Nitratireductor sp. | reverse complement strand
CCCGGCCGCGGGCTCATCACCACGATGCGGGTCGACAGATAGACCGCCTCGGGGATCGAATGCGTCACGAAACAGATCGTCTTGTCGGTGCGCTTCCAGAGCTCGAGCAATTGCGCGTTGAGATGGTCGCGCACGATCTCGTCCAGCGCGCCGAAGGGTTCGTCCATCAGCAGGAGGTCGGCATCAAAGGCCAGCGCCCGGGCGATCGAGGCGCGCTGCTGCATGCCGCCTGACAATTGCCAGGGATATTTGCGGCCGAAGTTCGACAGATCGACCAGATCCAGCGTGCGGCGCACCCGCTCGGCCTGTTCGGCCTTCGTGTAGCCCATGATTTCGAGCGGCAGGGCGATGTTGCGGTCGATCGTCCGCCAGGGCAGCAGCGAGGCGGCCTGGAAGACATAGCCATAGGCGCGCTTCATCCGTGCTTCGCTCGGCGACATGCCGTTGACGGAAATCGTGCCGCCCGTCGGCTGTTCGAGATCGGCGATGACGCGCAGAAACGTCGTCTTGCCACAGCCCGAAGGCCCGATGAAGGAAATGAAATCGCCCTTGTTGACCTCCAGATTGACGTCCGACAGCGCGTGCACCGGCCCGTCATTGGTCTCGAAGGTCAGCGAAAGGTCCTTGGCGGAAATGACCGTGTTCGACATCAAACCCCGCTTGCCGGAATGCCGCTGCGCTCGACCGGCCGCGGCGCGGTCAGTTCCTTCCAGGTCGAAAGCGCCTTGTTGACCGTCGCATTGGCCTCGCGCGCGACGAATTCGCCATGGCCCTCTTCGGTCTTCACCGCGCCATCCTCGATCGAGACATGGCCGCGCGACAGGGTAAAGCGCGGCAGGCCCTTCACCTTCTTGCCCTCGAAGACATTGTAGTCGATCGCCGATTGCTGGCTTGCGGCGGCGATGGTCTTCTCCTTCGCCGGATCCCAAACGACGATATCGGCATCGGCGCCGACGAGAATGGCGCCCTTGCGCGGATAGATGTTGAGGATTTTCGCGATATTCGTCGAGGTCACCGCGACGAATTCGTTCGGCGTCAGCCGGCCGGTATTGACCCCATGGGTCCACAGCATCGGCATCCGGTCCTCGAGCCCGCCAGTGCCGTTCGGGATCTTGGTGAAGTCGCCGACGCCATAGCGCTTCTGCTCGGTGGTGAACGCGCAATGGTCGGTCGCCACCACCGACAGCGAGCCCGACTGAAGACCGGCCCACAGCGAAGCCTGATGCTGCTTGTTGCGGAAGGGCGGGCTCATCACCCGGCGCGCCGCATGGTCCCAGTCCTGGTTGAAATATTCGCTCTCATCGAGCGTCAGATGCTGGATCAGCGGCTCGCCCCAGACCCGCTTGCCCTGGGCGCGCGCCCGGCGGATCGCCTCATGGGAATCCTCGCACGAGGTATGCACCACATAGAGCGGCGCGCCGGCCATGTCGGCGATCATGATCGCCCGGTTGGTCGCCTCGCCCTCGACCTGCGCCGGCCGCGAATAAGCATGCGCCTCCGGCCCGGTATTGCCCTCGGCCAGAAGACGGGCGGAGAGTTCGGCGACCACGTCGCCATTTTCGGCGTGCACCATGGGCGTCGCGCCGAGTTCTGCGCAGCGCTGGAACGAGGCATAGAGCTCGTCATCATTGACCATCAGCGCGCCTTTGTAGGCCATGAAGTGCTTGAAGGTGTTGATGCCGCGTTCGTTGACCACGGTCGCCATCTCGTTGAACACCTGTTCGCCCCACCAGGTGATCGCCATGTGGAAGGAGTAGTCGCAATTGGCGCGGGTCGACTTGTTGTCCCAGCGTTTGAGCGCTTCGAGCAGGGATTCACCCGGGTTCGGCAGGGCGAAATCGACCACCATGGTCGTGCCGCCGGCAAGTGCTGCCCGCGTGCCGCTCTCAAAATCGTCGGACGAATACGTGCCCATGAAGGGCATTTCGAGATGGGTATGCGGATCGATCCCGCCCGGCATCACATAGCAGCCGGAAGCATCCAGTTCCCTGTCGCCCTCAAGGTCCGGCCCGATCTCGACGATCCTGCCGCCCTCGACCTTCACATCCGCCTTATAGGTCAGATCGGCGGTAACGATCGTTCCGTTTCTGATGATGGTGGTGGTCATTCATTTTCCTCCTATTCGGAGTCCTTTGGTTCTTGTCGACTGTGGTGCATTGGATTTAGCGGTGTCGGTGCGTTGAGGTATATCGGAACCTCAAATGAGATTTTGTTGATGTTTTCCGAACTTCCTTGCATCTTCAAATCACCGATCGAAAATACGCTTATTCCGCCTCCGGATTCTTTGTTCACCGTGACAACAACCTCAAACTTAACTGTTTGAGGTTGGACAATTTTTTCACCATTGACCGAACCCGGCGCAATAAAAAGCAACGATTCACGCTGAGCCCGTTCAACACCGTTGGTAATGTCGAGCAATGTTTGTTTGACGTATTCATCCAATTTCATAGTCTGATTACCCCCACCCGCTCTGCTTCGGCTTTCAGCCTCGCAATCGCGTGCCTCCCCTCAAGGGGGAGGCAGAAAACCGAGGTTCCATTCCTGCTCAAAAATGCCTCCATCCCCTTGCTCGAATTCAGTCTTTCCACGAAAAACGGGCTACGAAAACCCGCCTCCCCCTTGAGGGGAGGCACGCGATTGCGAGGCACAAATACTTCATTTGGGCCGAAGCAGAGCGGGTGGGGGTGACAAACCTTCATTTGAACAACCCCAAATCCCGAAGGATTGCCTCCACACAGCCATCGAAGGAACTCGCTATTTCACCGGTACTAAACCTCAGTATCCTGTAGCCCAGCCCGCCAAGCCAGGAATCTCGCGATTTGTCCCTGCGCATTCCCTCCAACGAAAAATGATGCTCCCCATCGACCTCGATGATCAGCTTGGCCGACTGTATCGCGAAGTCAGCAACATAGGGCCCTATGGGGACTTGCCGCCGAACATGAATGCCATAAGCTTGACGAAACTCTCGCAACTCCCGCCAAAGTTTCCTTTCGCCATCGGTCATATCACGCCGCAGCTTCCTGGCGCGACCTATGTCGGTTTTTTCGACAAGCGTGGGCACTATCGAGCCCCACCCGGATTGGCTTCACTACGCTTGCCTCTCCGACCTCCCCTCAAGGGGGAGGTGGCGCGCCGCAACTTTTCGACCTCGGTCACTCCACGATCTCCGCCGTCTCCACCACCGCATGGAACAATACCTCGGCGCCGGCGGTGGCCCATTCCTTGGAAATGTCCTCGGCCTCGTTGTGCGACAACCCGTCGACACAGGGGCACATCACCATCGCCGTCGGCGCGACGCGGTTGATCCAGCAGGCATCGTGGCCGGCGCCCGAGATGATGTTGCGGTGTGAATAGCCGAGCCGCTCGGCGGCATTGCGGATCGCCGCGACGCAATCGGCATCGAACTCAACCGGATCGAACCCGCCGACCTTCTCGAACTCGATGCCGAGTTCCATCTCGTCGCAGATCTTCTGCGCTCCCTCCTTGAGCCGCTTCTCCATGTCCTCGATGACGGCGAGATTGGGCGAGCGGAAATCGACGGTGAACACCACCCTGCCCGGGATCACATTGCGCGAATTGGGATAGACCTCGATATGGCCGGCGGCCCCCACCGCATCGGGCTTGTGGCTCCAGGCGATCGCATCGACCAGTTCCAGCACCCGCGCCATGCCGAGACCGGCATTGCGGCGCATCGGCATCGGCGTCGAGCCGGTATGGGCATCCTTGCCGGTAATCGTCACCTGGGTCCAGGAAAGCCCTTGGCCGTGGGTGACGACGCCGATATCCTTGCCCTCGGCTTCGAGGATCGGTCCCTGCTCGATATGCAGTTCGAAGAACGCCTTCATCTTGCGGGCGCCGACCTTTTCGTCGCCCTTCCAGCCGATCCGCGTCAGTTCGTCGCCGAATTTGAGCCCCTTGGCATCGGTATGGTTGTAGATATCGGCCTGATCGAGCACACCGGCAAAGACGCCCGAGGCCATCATCGCCGGCGCAAAGCGCGTGCCCTCCTCATTGGTCCAGTTGGTCACCACGATCGGATGCTTCGTCTGGATGTTGAGATCGTTGAGGGTGCGCACGATCTCGAGCCCGCCCAACACGCCGAGCACGCCGTCATAGCGCCCGCCCGTCGGCTGGGTATCGAGATGCGAACCGACATAGACCGGCAGCGCGTCGGGGTCGGTTCCCGGCCGAGTCATGAACATGGTGCCCATCTCGTCGACACCCATGGTGCAGCCGGCCTCCTCGCACCATTGCTGGAACAGCCTGCGCCCCTCGCCGTCCTCGTCGGTCACCGTCTGGCGGTTCGACCCGCCGGCGACGCCGGGCCCGATCTTCGCCAGTTCGTGGATCGAATCCCACAGGCGATCGCCATTGATCCTGAGGTTCTCGCCCTTGAATCCGTCATCGGGAGTTGCGGGAGTTTCTGCCATACCGATTCCTAACCTCCAGGTTCCGCCGATCGAACAGCGCGGCGTCGCCCACCCGCCGCAATCGGGAAAAGCGCGGACAGCGCATTGGAAAATTTGACCGTTTGGAAAAGCCTACAGTTTCCTGGCCCGCCTGCAAGTGCAAAGATCGGCCGCAGCCGGATATTTGTTGCGATTTCCCCATCCTGGATGCCGCGTCCTTGCCGCTCAGCCGTCCGGCGCGAAAGCCATCACCGCGAGGGCGAGCGCGGTGACCAGCGCCCCCGCCATGACGCTCGCGGCAACCCAGCCATGGCCGAGCGCCCCTTCGATCAGGATGATGAAAAAAGGGGTCAGATAGCCATAGGAAAGCACTTTCGACGCCGGCAGGCGCATCGAGGCATATTGCACCAGA
This sequence comes from Nitratireductor sp., assembly GCA_020441665.1. Classification (GTDB taxonomy): domain Bacteria; phylum Pseudomonadota; class Alphaproteobacteria; order Rhizobiales; family Rhizobiaceae; genus Salaquimonas. The sequence continues at coordinate 12,408 of JAGRLT010000107.1, read as the reverse complement.
AAGAAGGTGCCGGCCGTGGCGAAGATCGCCAGATAGCCGATTGCCAGCCAGACGATCCCCGGCAGCGCGGCGAAATCGACGGTGACGAGATCGCCAATCCCGGCGAGGAGAAGCCATACCATCGTCGCCGTCACCGTGCACAGGGTGAAATAGGCACCATGCTCGCCGCGATTGAAAAGACGCACCAGCGGCGCCACCGCCGCATGGCCGACACAGCCGATGAAGAAGATCGCCTCGCCCCTGCCGATCCTGAAGCCGAGGATCGCCTGCGGATCGCCGTTGAAGATCACCCAGATGGCGCCCGCCGCCGCGATCAGCAGGCTCGCCAGCACCACGGAGCCGGTCACCTGCCGCAGCAGCAGCCAGCCGAGCCCCGCGCTGATCAGCGGAATGAGGGTGAAGACCGCCCCGGTCGAAACCGGATTGGTGATCTTGAGCGCGATGAACATGGTCAGGAAGTAGATCGCCATCATCCCGCCGATAATGGCGAAACGCCAGGGCGCCGGCGGAAGGGAAGGCCATTTTCCGAACAGGGCCAGATTGACGCCCAGCATGACCAGCGCCGCCAGCACGAAACGGATCGCGTTGAGCGCCGCCGGCGACAGATGCGGCGCCGCCAGATGGCCGATCGAAAACGAACCGGCGATGATCATCGCAAAGGCCAGCCCCGCCAGGTGCCCGAGCAGCTTTTGATGACCCGTCGCATGGGTCGTGGCCTGGGATTTCGCGCGCGTCGCGCCGCCCGCCGCACCTTCGGCTGTGCCGCCGGCGGAAACGGCGGGGTCGGAGATCGGATTGGTCTCTTCCATCATGGGCTCGTCAAGGGATTGCATTTTCAGCTCTGACACCGCTTGGCAGACCCGGCGCGGGAACGCAAGCGGAGCGGAACCGCAAGCCGTGGCATCGCGGTCCCGCCCCGCCGGGAGGTTCCTATTCCGCCGCCGTGCGGACCGACGGATTGTTGGGATGCTGCGTCCAGTTGGCGTAAGTCTTCTCGACCTTCCTGCCGGTGCGCCTGTCCCTCGCCCCCGCCTTGAGCGGCACCATGGTGATGCAGCCTTCGACCGGGCAGACGTTGACGCAGAGATTGCAGCCGACGCACTCCTCCTCGATCACCTCGAAATGGCGCCTGCCATCGACCATGCTGGTGATCGCCTGATGCGAGGTGTCCTCGCAGGCGATATGGCAGCGGCCGCACTGGATACACGCCTCCTGATCGATCTTCGCCTTGGTGACGTAGTTGAGGTTGAGATACTGCCAGTCGGTGACATTGGGCGTCGCGCGGCCGGTAATGTCGTCAAGCGTGCGGTGGCCCTTCGAATCCATCCAGTTCGACAGCCCTTCCTTCAATTCCTCGACGATCTTGAAACCATAGGTCATCGCGGCGGTGCAGACCTGCACATTGCCGGCGCCGAGCGCCAGGAACTCCGCCGCATCGCGCCAGGTCGTCACCCCGCCAATGCCGGAGATCGGCAGGCCCGCCGTCTCGGAATCGCGGGCGATCTCGGCCACCATGTTGAGCGCGATCGGCTTGACCGCCGGGCCGCAATAGCCGCCATGGGAGCCCTTGCCGTCGATCGAGGGTTCCGGCGAGAACGTGTCGAGATCGACCGAGGTGATCGACGAGATCGTGTTGATCAGCGACACCGCATCGGCGCCGCCGGCCTTGGCGGCGCGGGCCGGATAGCGGATATCGGTGATGTTCGGCGTCAGCTTGACGATCACCGGCATGCGGGTAGACGCCTTGCACCAGCGCGCCACCATCTCGATATATTCCGGCACCTGGCCGACCGCCGATCCCATGCCGCGCTCACTCATGCCGTGCGGACAGCCGAAATTGAGCTCGATCCCGTCGGCTTCGGTTTCCTCGACCAGCGGCAGGATCTTCTTCCAGGCCTGCTCCTCGCAGGGCACCATCAGCGAGACGATCAGCGCCCGGTCCGGCCAGTTCTTCTTGACCTGCTTGATCTCACGCAGATTGAGATAGAGATCGCGGTCGGTGATCAGTTCGATGTTGTTGAGCCCGAGCAGGCGGCGGTCGGCGCCCCAGATCGCGCCATAGCGCGGGCCGTTCACATTGACGATCGGCGGCCCCTCCTCGCCCAGCGTCTTCCACACCACGCCACCCCAGCCGGCCTTGAAGGCACGCTCGACATTATAGGCCTTGTCGGTCGGCGGCGCGGAAGCGAGCCAGAACGGATTGGGCGATTTGATGCCGACGAAGTTGTTGCGAATGTCTGCCATATGCCTTCTCCTCAACCCATCAGCGCCGCATGGATGCTTTCAGCGGCATCCCGGCCCTGGGCAACCGCCGTTACCGTAAGATCGTCGCCCCGGTCGGTGCAATCGCCGCCGGCCCACACCCCCTTGAGCGAGGTGCGCCCGTCCGCCTTCGTGCGGATGCGGCCCTTCCTCAGTTCCAGCCGCTCGCCAAGAGCGACGGTATCGAGCGTCTGGCCGATGGCCGAAAAGACCTGATCGGCGGCGAGCGTGATCGTCTCGCCCGTGCCGGCAAGCTTGCCCTTTGAAAGCGTGGTGTATTCGAGTTCGACGCCGGTGAGCCTGCCGCCCTTCGACTTCAGCCGGTGCGGCGCGAGCCAGTGGCGGATCGTGACGCCGGAGGCGGCCGCCAGTTCCTGTTCGAAGGCCGAGGCGTTCATATGCTCCTGTCCGCGCCGGTAGCAGATCGTCACTTCCTCCGCGCCGAGCAGCTTTGCCTGAACGGCGCAATCGACCGCCGTCATGCCGCCGCCGATGACGACGACGCGCCGGCCGACGGCGATCTTCGACTTGTCCTTCGCCTGGCGCAGCGCGGCAATGAAGTCGACGGCGTCCTCAACGCCTTCGGGCCGCGCGCCGCCAAGCCCCAGGGCGTTGACGCCGCCAAGCCCCATGCCGACAAACACCGCGTCATGGCCCTCGCGCAGACCGTCCAGCGTGATCGCCCCGCCGATATCGGCGCCGTATTTCACATCGATGCCGCCGATCGCCAGAACGAAATCGACTTCCCTGCGGGCAAAGTCGTCGACCGTCTTGTAGGCGGCGATGCCATATTCGTTGAGGCCGCCCGGTTTCCTGCGCGCTTCGTACACGCTTACCTTGTGGCCCTTCAGGGCAAGGCGGTGCGCGCAGGCCAGACCCGCCGGCCCGGCACCGGCCACAGCGACATGCTTTCCCGTCGCCTTCGCCCGCTTGTAGGGATGCTTCTTGCCGTCCATCAGGCTGTCGGTGGCAAAGCGCTGCAACAGGCCGATCTCGACCGGCTTGCCCTCGGCCTCCATGCGCACACAGGCCTGTTCGCACAGCGTCTCCGTCGGGCAGACCCGGGCGCACATGCCGCCCAGAATATTCTGGTCGAAAATCGTCTTCGCCGCGCCATTGGCATCGCCCGTGGAAATCTGTCGGATGAACAGCGGGATGTCGATCGAGGTCGGACAGGCCGTCATGCAGGGCGCGTCGTAGCAGAAATAGCACCGGTCGGCGGCGACCGCCGCTTCATGGGCGTCGAGCGGCGGATGCAGGTCGGAAAAGTTCTCGGCGATCTTCTTCCTCGAAATCCTGCCCGCCGCAATGCCCTCGGCCAGTTGTTTTGGTTCCATCCCTCGCCTCCCCGGCAGATGCCGTCGCAACAAAACAATGGGGCGAGTATGACAAAGAAAAATTTTTTATCAACTGGTAAAATTTCTCCCTGACCTGCCACCCGCCCCTTGTGCTACCCGTCACGAAGGCCCGACCGACAGCCCGTTTCAGCAGTTTCCGGCTTGATGGCTGCAGGCGAGATTGAGCAGGTCGAGAAATTCCTCGCCGAGGCGCGAACTGCCCTGCACCTTCGGCGCCGTATCCGTGAACCCGTAGGAGGTCACGCCGACGACGCGATTGGGGCTGTCGTTGAGCGCGCCGTTCTGGCCCTCCGCCTTGACGCCGAAATTCTCGAACCAGCCGCCGCCCGACGAGCCGCCGCGCATGTCCGAGCCGTACAGCACCGTGTTGTTGTCGGCATCCTCATGCCAGCCGCTGTCGACCTGGTGCATCACCTCGCCATTGTCGTGATTGCCCGGATAGCCGATCTTCTTGGTGTGGTTTGGGCTCAACGCCCCGGTGCGGTAGCCCGCCCAGCCCACCACATCGCCGATCCGTTTCATCTCGCCGTCGAACTCCCGGTCGGCGACCTCGATGATGGCGAAATCGCCGGCATTCGGCACCGATCCGTTCGAGCCGAGCCACGAGCCGGTCGTCCCCACCCAGCTCCAGCTCCAGGTCTCATAGGGCGCGTTGCCGCGGTGATAGGCCGGGATGAAGATGAAATTGGTGAAGAATCCTTCCGCGCTCTCCGAGCCCTTGTGAACGCAATGGCCTGCCGTCAGGATCAGCCGCGGCCGCAGCACCGTGCCGGAGCAGATGAAATCGCCCTCGCCCGGCTCGGTGAAGAAGATCTTGCCGTTGATCCGGTAGGGATAGTGCAGCCGCGCATCCTCGGGAATGAGCCTGGAACTGGAGAAATAGGCGCCCGCCGAACCCGATGCCTCAACCTGCGAGGGCGCCGTTTCCGGCACCGGCTTCGGTTCGACGATCATCGTTTCGAGATCGGCCGGTATCTGGGTCGCCTCGGTGGCAAAACGCCCATTCTCGGGAATGGAGGTTTCGTCAAGGCCGAGATCGCCCTTCGCAACCTCCTCGAAGGAACGCTCGGGGATCGGCAGGCCGAGATTTTCCGCGTCGCCGAAGGAGCCGGCGTTCCAGTGGCCGCCCGGCCCGTTGCCTGCCGCGCTGACATCGGGGTTCTCGACGCCAAGCGGCACGAGCTGGGCCGGCGCCGCCCCCGGCATGAGCGCGGTGCCGGCAACGGCCAGCGCGATGGTGAAAAGTCGGTGTGCGATACGCATGGACAGTCTCCTTTTCGACAGGAAGGTGTGCCCCTTCTAATTCTCCGTATCCGGCAGCCCGCCGCCGCTGGAGCCCGGCGAGGATACGCTTGGTCCTTGGTCGGCCTGAACGTCCGTGCCACGCCCCACATCAGGCGGCGCCGTCGGCAGCGGCAGCGGTCGCGCCGTCCCGATCGGTGCCTCGCCGGGCGGCGGCTGGTCGGGATCGGGCTCGATGCCCATGGCGGGTTCCGCCGGCGGGTCGCCGCCGGCCAGAACCAGCCGCGACCCCTTCGTGGCGATGTTGGGCTGATCGGTAATGTCGGGATTGTCATGCCCGGCGCGGTGCTGGCCGACCACAAGGCCCGCGACATCGAAGATCGGCGCGCCCGAGGCCCCGCCCTTGGTGTCGCAGGTATGGCCGAACGTGTCGGCCGATTGCGCCGTCAGCGCGGTATCCAGCCGGTGGCAGTCGATGATCGACAGCTTCTTCGGCTCGCCGCCGGGATGCTCGACCATGAAAAGCGGCTCGTCGCCGACGGGATCGTCGCCGCGCAGCGCGGCAACCGCATATCCTGCCTCCGGCACCGGCGAGACCCGCAGCAGCGCCGTATCGGCACCCGCCGCGCCATCGACCGCAACCACCTCGACACAGCGCACCTGCTGGCCGCGCTCGATGCCGTTGAAGGCGTTTTTCTTGTAGCCGAACAGGATCGACGCCGTGGCGCAGGTCACGCCGTCAGCAATGCAATGGCTGCTGGTCTGCACCAGATCGGCGCCGATCCGGAACCCGGTACAGACATCGCCGCCGAGGGCGGTCACGAAATCGATGCGTGCCACGGAGGTTTCGACGCCCTGAACCGCCGCCAGGTGGATGCCGGTGTAATCCTTGATGTCCATCAGATCGTTCTGCCCGAACACCGATTCGAGCGCCTTGCCGTCGAACGGAAAGGCGATCCGGTCGATGGTAAAGCGCAAGCCCTCGACCGCGTCGCCGCCGCGCACCCGAAGGCTGGCGGCAGTGCCGGGAACCCCCAGCGTCCAGACCGGCCCACCACCCTCCAGCAGGGGGCGGTCGAGCGTGTCGTAAACCCGGCCGCGCAGATCGGCGATCTCGATGCGGAACCCGTCGCCGGGTGGCAGCGCGATGGCTGAAAGGCGCAGCCGCACCTGCGCCGGAGCCTCCGTGCCCTGGGAGACCGGCGAGCGGATCGTCTTCGCCCAGACCAAGGCGTCTGTTGCAAGATCGCCCGCCGCCGGATCGCCGGCATCTTCGGGCGCCAGCGCGATGCCGGGCGGCGGAAAGACGATCTCCAGCTCACTCACCGCACCGCCGCGAAACGGCTGCGCCGCCGCACCGCCGGCAAATGCCATCGCGGCCAGAACCAGGAGAAGCGCCAGCCACCGCATCACCGTTTCCGGGCTATGAAGTCCACCACATCGGCAAGCCGCACATCGACCGTCGCATGGGGCACGTATTGGGGGCCGCAGGCGCTCGAGGCCTCGCTCACCTCCATCCGCAGCTTGTGCTGTTCGGTGTTGATGGCGAAGTCGGCGACCGCCCGCTCGATCCTGCCGCCATTGTCGAAGAAGAAGATGCCGGTGCCGTCCTGCCAGTGAAGCCGCCGCATGTCGGCGAGCCGCTTGTGCAGCACCGCGCCCGAGGAAACGAAGCGCATGCCGAAACTGCCTTCGGTCAGTTCGCCGTTGATGGTGTTGTGCAGCGCGCGAATATCGCCCTTGAGGATGCAGCCATCGGCAAGGTGCAGCCAGTCATGGTCGGAGAACAGCGCCGCCGTGACGTCCAGCGCGCCGCCCTGGATCATGCCCGAAGCCTCGTTCGACAGGCGCGAGGAATAGACCAGCCGCTCGCGCACCTCTCTCGGCAACTGGTTGTGCCGCGCCATCAGGATCGCTGCCGCGGCAGTGACCTGAGGCGCAGCCTGGGAGGAGCCGGTTGCCGGGCCGAAAGCGTTGTGTCCGACGGTCGAGACGATGTCGCGCGCCGGGGCGCCGATGTTGAAGATGCTCGCGCCGAAATTGGTCAGGAAGCGGTCTGGATGATCGTCGTCGCGCAGCAGCTTGACGTCGTCGGCGCCGTTTTCGAGCGCCACCACGCTGATGACATTGTCGAGAAACTTGGAATAGCAGGCGGGCAGCGCCGTGCAGGGCCCTTCCTCGGCATTCTGCCCCTGTTTTCCCGCCGCCGCGACGAACAGCACCGAATCCTTCCACCGCTCGATCGCCTCCGCCACCGCGTCCTTGCTGCCATCGACGGGCAGGCGGTAGCTGAAGCTGAAGTTGAAGACGCGGGCGAATTTCGTCGTCACCGCCCGGTTGATGGCGTCCGACAGCGCCAGGCCGAGCGAGGTGTCGTTCTGCGATCCGTCCACCTCGTCGAACGGAATGACGACGAAGGAGAAATTGGGAAACCCGCCCAACAGCCCGCCGACGCCGCGATGGTTCACCGCCGCCGCCAGCAATCCCAGCACATGGGTACCGTGATATTCCGGCAGCACCTGATGCGCCGGCAGGACCCTGTCGCAACTTGCATCGGCGGGGGTGTCCGTGTGTGTCGAGCCGGTGATGATCTGGTCCGGCATTTCAAGGATCGTGATGTTTCCGCCGAAATCGCAATGGGAGATGTCGGGCACCTGGTCGATCACCGCGACTGCAATGGGAAACATTCCCGCCGCATCGAGTTCGGGACAGTCGCCATGGGTATGCTTGTTGCAGAACCGGTCGAGCACCAGTTGCTGCTGGCCGGCCAGCGGTTCGTGCTCGACATCGGGAAAGGCACCGTGATGCTGGCCGTTATGGCTTTCGAGCTGCGGCTTGATGCCGCCGATAATGTCCTTGAGCAGGGTATTGTCGAACTTGGAATAGCCGCTGTCGTTGAAATCGAACTTGATGCCCCGGCTGTCATTGAGCGTCTGATAGCGCGCCAGAGGGTTCTCGCTCAGGGAGATTGCCGCGGTCAGATGCGGCACCAGCCGCAGCAGCAATCCATTGCTGTCGGAGACCACCACGTCGCGCAGCACGCCCCTGGCGGGTTGCGGAGCATCCGGGTCACCCGCCGCCTTGTAGTCGTCGACGCATATCTTTTCGGTCAGGCAGTGACGGCTGATCGCAATCCCCTTCGCCGTCGGCTTCTCGCCCGCGCCCGCCGGTTCGGGCTTGGCGATCTGGACGATCTCGATGGCGGGAATCCTGACGAATTGCGTATCCCCCGCCTGCACCGTCCAGCGCTGATCGGCGCCGACGACACCGCCGACATGCTTGCTCTGGTCGGCAATCTCGCTTGTGTGCACCGCCCGCGTCTTCTGGCTGCAGCCGCCCTCATTGACCTCGCAGAGCAGGGTCGCGATCCGCTCGGTCATCGGCCCGACCCAGGCGCCCTCCTCGCGCATCACCTGTTCCAGCGTGCTGCGATCGCCCATCGCCACCTGCCGGAAGGGCAGCCGGCCGGTATTGAACAGCGTCAGGAGGAACTCTTCCTGGGCAAGCTGCGCCTGTGCCGCGTTCTCCGCGCGCTTCGTCCAGATGATCTCGCGCGCGCCCGCCACCGCCGGCCCGGCCGACACGGCGACCCATACGACGAGCGACAGGAAAGCGACAACAAACCGGGACACCGTACTACCTCCTCGTAGCGGATGGCCGGTCGCGCACTGGACGCCAGGATGCGCCACCGGCTGCTCGGACCTTTCGTCAAAGTCCTTTCATGTATTCGACCAGGGCCATGCGCTGCTGTTCGTCGAGCTCGGCATTGCCATAGTCGTGGCCGGCATTCGAATTGCCGGGAAGTATATTGCCATCGTCGTCGCGCACCCGGAAGACCCAGGCCGCCGTCGACGGATCGCTGACATAGCCGACCTTTTCGGCATCGAACTCGCGCGAGCCGACGCCGAAGGTCTCCGGCCGCACGGGGCCGGCCGGTTCCGGTTCGTTGGAAGCGACGTTGCGCGCCCTGGGCGGCAGGAGCAGGTCGTAGAGCGTCGGTACCGAGCCATTGTGCAGATAGGGCGCCGTCGCCCAGATTCCGTTGAGCGGCCGCGCCTTGTAGGCCAGCAGCGGATCGCTTTCGGAAAGACAGGTCCGCGCCCGCTGCTTCTTCACGGGATCGGCGACCCCCGGCAGCACCTCGCCCAGCGCGCCGCTCGCCACGATGGCGCCGCGCTCCGGCTCGATGTCTCGAAACAGCGAGGAAACCAGTTCATCGAGCTTGCCGAGAACCGAACCGACCGCCGCATTGACCAGCATCTTGCGCGTCGCATCCGTCTCGGCGATCTCGTCTCCGAAGAAGCCGAAAATGCCCTGCCCCGCCATATTGCCGGCTTCGGTGGTGCGCAGATAGGTGTTGCAGGCAAGGAAGACATCGGTACCCGATTTCCTCAGATCGATCATCTTGTCGCCGGCCGGCGTGCGCAGGTCGGTGGGATCGAGATGCGCGTGGCAACTGCTGCATTTCTCCTCGAACAGCGCCTTGCCCCGGGCCGCCAGAACCGGATCGATCGGCCCCAGAACGGCCTGCGGCCAGACCGGCGACTGCATCTGCGACAGCAGCCGTTCGAGCCCGACCATCTCGGTGACGCGCACGCTGCTGTCATAGCCGAGGCCGGCATAACCGCGATTGGCCTCGATATGGGCAAAGACGCCGATGACCTCCGACACGTTGCGGATCAGCGCGCCGATATCGGTGGTGCGGCCGAGGATCGGCAGTTTGAGGATCGCGCCCGCAATGCCGTTCCACTGCAACTGGCTCTGCTGATGGGTGTTCCAGATGAAGGGATAGCTCGCCGGCGCATCGGACTGGAATTCCGCCGAGGGCGCGCTGGCGCCGTTCACCATCGACACCTTGGTGAGAATGTGTCCCTGCGCGTCGAGCCGCGCCGGCCCGGCCACGAGATCGCTGTGATTGAGCGCGCGCAATGCGGCCATCCAGGCAAGCTGCTCGTTGACCTGGGCCGTGAGCGAGGCGCGCCTGGCATCATCGATGCGCCCGCCAAGCACCGCTTCGGCAAAGAGCTGGAACCGCGCCGGATCGGTGAGCGTCGCGCGCAGCGCGGCTTCCGTGCCGTCGACCAGCGCGTCGAACTCGGCGATCGTCGGCGCGCCCTCGACCCGCAGGCGCTCGCCCTGATGGGTGATTTCAGCGGTGTGGCAGGCCGAACAGTTGAGCCCGAGCCAGGGTTCGCGCATCGTCTTGGAGCGGCAGGTCTCGGCAAAGCGGTCGCACATCAGATCGGCGCTGCGGCGCGGATCGTGATCGACGACGAAACCGACCGGCAGGCCGTAGGGATTGGCCCGCGATACCGGATTGGGCAGATAGCCGATGCGCTGAAGATTGGCGGAGTCGAACATCGCCGAAGCGCCGTCTTCGGTCTTCAGCGCCAGCGCCCAGGACAGCGGCAGCAGGCGCGAGCCCTGCGAAACCGTATACCACCACTGGCGCTGCGCGTCGGACCAGCCCTGGGAAAGGCAGGTCACGCTGCCATCGGAACAGGCGGTAGCGACCTCGGGAACGGGTTGCGGCAGCGCGGGAGAGGAAAACCCGAGGCAGATCGCCCCGGCAAGGCCGATGACGGCCTTCCCCAGCCTGGAGATGCCATCCAAACGCCCTTCGCGCGCGATCATCATGGACGCCTCCCTCTATCCATATCATGTCGGCCATATCATGACAGCCAGATCATGACGGTCAAATCATGCAGGATCTTAGCCGTCCCGGCAAACCCTGCATCACCCAAACTGGCTACCACTCCTGACAAAATTGGCACCGATGCTGGAAACCTTGCGGATCAACTGGGTGCGGTTGGCGCAGCTTGTCTTGGCAAACAGCCCCTTCACCTGGGTATTGACCGTCTCGATCGAGCGATCGCGCTCATGGGCGATCTGGCGGTTGGTAAGCCCGTCCGCCATCAGTTCGATCAGGGCGCTTTCGGAGCCGGTCAGCCCCAGCACCTTTTCCACCATGTCGAGGTCGAGATCGATCGATCGGGTCGTATCGAGGCTGCAGACCAGAAAGCCTTCCAGATTGCGTTCGCCGGTCACCCTGGGCGAGGTCAGCGGCGCGATCTCGACGGCGAGCGCCGGCCCGTCCACCGCATCGGCGCCGAGCGCCTCCTTGCGCGGCCTGGCGCCGAAACGGCCATGGCGGGAAGCCGCACCCGTCATCTCCCTGAACCAGGCCGCGTCGCGCGGATGGGCGGGGGACAGGCGCCCGTCGGGCGAGACGCGGAACAGCCTGACTTCCTCGAGCTGGCGCCGGAACTCGTCGTTCTGCACCAGAACGGCACCATCGCTGCGGATCAGGCAGACGCCGAGGCGAAGCCGGTTCAACGCATCGGCCAGCAGCGTTCCGCCAAGTTCCAGCTGGCGCATCGGGCGGGCGATCTCGCAGGCCTTGGCCAGATGCGGCAGAATGTCGGCGAGCGTGCTCTGGTCGGCCGGCCCAAGCGGCCCGTGGCTGCGCGAAAACTGGATGGAAAACCGGTTGCGCAGGGGCTCGTCCTTGCTGAGTAGCGCACCGGCGCGATGCAGGATGCCGAACTCGGCCATCGCCATCGAGTTCGGCCGGCTGGCCAGGATTTCCGGTGTCTCCGCCAGCACCTCGTCGCCGATGAGATCGATCCGGTCGCCGACCGCCGAATGCCGCGCGAAGACGCGCTGATCCTCGATCTCCCAGGCCGAGAACGCCTCGATATAGCGGTTGACCTCCACCGGATCGTAATTGGGCGACAGATGCGGCGCCTGGAGAATCTGTCCGCCCGACATGTCCTCCATCAGGTCGAAGACGATGCAGCCCCGCGCGCCGACCGAGTCCGCCACACGTTCGAGGATCTGCGGCCAGCCATCGGGCTCGACGACGAGGTCGTAGATATCGAGGAGCAGATCCCGGTCGAAACTTGCCATCAACACTTCCTGCGGGCACGGGCGGCCGACTGCGCCGCCGGCCCCGGCACAACATTACATGGCACGCATTATCGGGTAAGAACTCTGTGTTTTCCACCACCTATTAACGCGAATTGAAGCATTGGCGGCCGCTGCACACCGGGTAAACGCGATGAACACAAGCATAGCCGCGATGCGGCACCTGAAAAAATCAGGTCGGACGGTCTGCCGGCCGGGGGAATAGCGGGAGACCTTCCAGGCTGTATCGCCACGAGCCGCGGTAAAGCGTTCTAGGGCCGCTTCCGGCAAAGAAAAACCGCCGTTTTGACACGGCGGTTTTCTGATTCCGGTCAGCCTGAGGACGGGCGGCAGATCAGGCGCTTGCTTCCTTCTCTTCCGATTTCTCGGCATAGATGTAGAGCGGACGGGCATTGCCGGTGACGACTTCCTCGGAAATCACCACTTCCTCGACCCCTTCCATCGCCGGCAGTTCGAACATGGTGTCGAGCAGGATGGTTTCGAGAATGGAGCGCAGCCCCCTCGCCCCGGTCTTGCGCTCGATCGCCTTGCCGGCAATCGCCGTCAGCGCGTCCTCGTGGAAGGTCAGTTCGACATTCTCCATCTCGAACAGGCGCTGATACTGCTTGACCAGCGCGTT
>JAGRLT010000106.1 GCA_020441665.1 Nitratireductor sp. | reverse complement strand
CGTGTGGCCGACGCACTTCGCGCTTTCGAAGCAGGCGAAATCGTCGTCGTGACCGACGATGACGACCGTGAAAACGAGGGCGATCTCATCGTCGCGGCAGTACATTGCACGCCTGAGAAGATGGCATTCATAATCCGGCATACTTCGGGCATTGTCTGCGCGCCGATGACCTTCAGCGATGCGAAGCGGCTCAATCTGGCGCCCATGGTGGCCGAAAACGACGCACCGCATGCCACCGCCTTCACCGTGTCGGTCGATTACCGCCACGACACGACCACCGGCATTTCGGCCGACGACCGCACCTCGACCTGCCGGGCGCTGGCCAACCCCAATGCGGGCGCGGCCGATTTCGTGCGTCCAGGCCATGTCTTTCCGCTGGTTGCCAAGGAAGGCGGCGTGCTGATGCGCTCGGGCCATACGGAAGCCGCCGTCGATCTGTGCAAGCTCTGCAACCTGCCGCCGGTGGGCGTCATTTCCGAACTGATGAGCGAGGACGGCACGGTGATGCGCGGCGAAACGGTCGCCGCCTTTGCCGCGCAACACAGGCTCAAGACTGTCTCGGTCGCCGATCTCATCGCCTATCGCCAGCGCCAGGAAAGCCTGGTCGAGCGCATTTCGAGCCAGGAGGCGGAAACCTGGGGCGGCAAGGCCATCGCGCTTACCTACAAGACGCCCTGGGATCCGATGCACCATCTGGCGCTGGTCTTCGGCGATATCCGCGACGGCAAGGACGTGCCGGTGCGCCTGCAGATCGAGTCGGTGATCGACGATGTGTTCGGCAAGGGAAACCATCTGCGCGAGACGATGGAGCATTTCGGCAAGGAAGGTCGCGGCGTCCTCGTCTATCTGCGCGAGGGTTCCGTCGGCGTCGCCAAGCGCGATCTGCCGGAAGGTGCCATTCCCGGCCATGCCGAGGATCACCGCACGGCGCGCTCACGTCAGGACGAATGGCTCGAAATCGGACTCGGCGCGCAAATCCTGCGCGATCTCGGCATTCAGTCGATCGTGCTCCACGCCTCGCGCGAACGGCACTATGTCGGGCTTGAAGGATTTGGTATCCAGATCACCAAGACCGATACCGGGCACTGATTTTCCGCCCGCACCGCGAAAGAAAGGCCTGAAGACCTTGGGCAGATTTCTCACCACCGCAGCGATGGGCGCGGCGCTTGCGATGCTGGCATTCGCGCCGGCCCGTGCCTGGCAGGCGGAGAAGGTCGATGCGGCGAACTATCCGCCGGAGATCGTCGTGGAAAGCCGCGCGGCGGCGGCTGACGGACTGCCCGACGGCCTTATCGCCACTTCCAGCGGCACGGTGGCGCAAGCCTGGTACGGCAATCCGACCCGGCGCTACGATCATGGTGTCCTGGGCGATGCGATCGAGGCCGGCTCGCTGCATGTGCGGCTCGGCAATGGCCGGACGGCACGGCTGATCCTGCCGCATACCGAAGTCTTCGAAGACCGGGCGCCGCGGCTTGCCGATCTCGACGGCAATGGCACGACGGAAATCATCACCATCCGCTCCTCGCTTGCCAAGGGCGCCTCGGTGACGGTCTACGGCATCGAGAACGGCGCGATCGTCGAAAAGGCGACGACCGGGTTTTACGGCCGCAAGCATCGATGGCTCAACATCGCCGCGATCGCGCCGTTTCTCGGCATTGCCGGCAATGAGATCGCCTTCGTGGCGACGCCGCATCTCGGCGGCACGCTGTTCGTCATGCGCTATGCCCGCGGTACGCTGGTGCAGGTGGCGGCGGGCCGGGATTTCTCCAATCACGTCATCGGCTCGCGGGAATTGCGGCTTTCTGCCGTCGCCGATGTCGATGCCGACGGCAGAATGGAACTGGCGCTGCCCTCCGCCGACCGGACGGCGCTCAGGATCGTCGGCGCAGCCGCCGGCAAGGCAGCCGCCATCCAGGGCGGCAATACGACGATCGTCCTGCCGCCCGGCGCCGTCGAACAGGGCGGATTGCGCGAAATCGCCCGGATCGGGCTTCCCGCCGCGATCGACAAGGCCATCGGCATCGAGACCGAAGGCCGGAAGGGCTTTGTCGTCGGGCTTGAGAATGGCGAGGTCTACCTCATCCACCCATAGGCGGCAGCCATCGCCGCCAGCCGATGCGGACCGATTGCCGGCTTGACTTTGCAGCCGGCGGGCGGGACGGATGGGGCAAGTGACAAGGATATCCGCAACACCATGACGACCCATCTCTATTCCCACCCCGTCTGCCTCGAACATTTCAATGGGCAGGGCCATCCCGAGCGGCCGGACCGGCTGCGCGCGATCGAACAGGTCCTCGACGATCCGCTGTTCGCGGCGCTGGTGCGGATCGAGGCGCCGCAAGCCGATGAAGCCCATTTCGAGCTGGCCCATCCGGCTGCCTATCTGGAGCGGATCGAGAGCCTGATCCCGGACGAGGGACTGGCGCGGATCGATGCCGACACCTCCGCCTCGCCGAAAAGCTGGCAGGCGGTGCGGCGCGCGGTGGGGGCGGCACTTGCCGGCGTCGACGATGTCTTTGCCGGCAAGGCGGACAATGTGTTCTGCGCGGTGCGCCCGCCGGGCCATCACGCGGAAAGGACCACCGCGATGGGCTTCTGCCTGGTCAACTCGATCGCCGTCGCCGCCCGCTATGCACAGAAACGGCATGGTGCGGAACGGGTCGCCATCGTCGATTTCGACGTTCATCACGGCAATGGCACACAGGACATTTTCTATGAGGACGACAGCGTGCTGTTCGCCTCGACCCATCAGATGCCGCTTTATCCCGGCACGGGCGCGCTCAGCGAGACCGGCGTCGGCAACATCTTCAACGCGCCGCTGCGCCATGGCGACGGCGGCAGCCAGTTCAAGGCGGCGATGCGCGAGCGCGTTCTGCCTGCGGTCGACAATTTCGCGCCGGACCTCATTCTGGTTTCGGCGGGATTTGACGCCCATCACCGCGATCCGCTGGCGGGGATCGAGCTCGAGGCGGAGGATTTCGACTGGATCACCGGCAAGTTGATGGATCTGGCCGCCAGGCACAGCGGCAACCGGGTCGTCAGCCTGCTTGAAGGCGGATACGACCTGCAGGGACTTGCCGAATCCACCGTCGGCCATGTAAACCGCCTGATGAATGGCTAACCGCAATCCGAGGAATCATGGCCGACCCGCAAGCCCCGATTGAGAAAATGAGCTTCGAACAGGCGCTCGAGGAACTGGAGGCGATCGTCTCCGGCCTGGAGGGCGGCAATGTGCCGCTCGACCAGTCTATCGCGCGCTATGAGCGCGGCGAGGCCCTGCGTGCCCATTGCCAGAAGCTGCTCAATGCGGCGCAGGCCAAGGTCGAGAAGATCCGTCTCAACGCAGAGGGTCAGCCGGCGGGGACCGAGCCGCTCGATCCCGAATGATTTCCGGCCGGAGCGGGCGCCTGCCCTGCCCGGCCCCGATGGGTGCGTTTTCATGAAACAGGCAAGAGTGTGGTTGTGGATCATCGTTGCGCTGGCCGCGGCCATGTTCGCCTTCCTGACGCTCGAACTGCAGCGGCCCGATCGCGGCGTCGCCCTGGGCGCGCCGTTCGAATTGCAGACCGCTGCGGGCGAGCCCTTCCGCTTCGAGGACATGCAGGGCAGCCCGCATCTGATCTTTTTCGGCTTCACCCATTGCCCGGAAGTCTGCCCGACGACGCTCTATGAGATTTCCGGCTGGCTCGACACGCTGGGCAGCGAGGCCGACGATCTCAAAGCCTATTTCATCACCGTCGACCCCGAACGCGACACGCCGCAGGTGCTCGATAATTATCTCAGCCCGTTTCCGCGCGTCACGGGGCTGACCGGCTCGCTCGAAGAGATGGACAAGGCTGCCAAGGGCTTTCACGTCTATTACAAGAAGGTGCCGCTCGACGAGGGCGGCTATACGATGGACCATACGGCGAGCGTCTTCCTGATCCGCGCCGATGGCAGCTTTCTCGGCACGATCGCCTATAGCGAGAACCCGGATACGGCGATCGAGAAATTGCGGCGGCTCTTGTCTGCAAGCTGAAATCGTCCGATGGTCGCGCCATGAAATCGCAAGCGGGATATTATGGAAGCGCGATCGTGGCCGGCGCCCTTGCCGGCAGCCTGGTCTGGCTGTGGCTTGCCTATGGCGCGTCGGTCTTTCTGGCGATGACCGAAGCCCTGCTGGCATGGTGTCTTTGACGGTGCGTCCCGTTTCGCGCCGCGCGTTAACCGTCTGAACACCATCGGTTTTCAGACAATCTTTACGCTTCTCCTTTGCGGATTTCTAAGCTTGACCTGATAGAGCCTTCCACAAAACCGGTGGGGACAGGGAAGCAAGCCATCATGAAATCGCATCTGATCCTGGCTGCCGCATGCGCCGCCATCCTTCTGTCCGGCCCATCCGCCATGGCTGCCGACGACACGGAATCCAGCATCCAGTATTACGGCGATGCCAGGCCGAAGGGCTTCGACCCCAAGATCACCGAAGCAGCCCAACGCAAGGCGGCCGAGGCGATCGGCGACTTGCGCGGCGGCATTGACGGGTTCGGCGATGACTATCTGGTGCATCAGGAAGACCTGGCGAAGGAAAAATCGAGCTGGCTCGGTTTCCCGGTGATCGAGGAGGCGGCGCCTGGCGGGCGCATTCCGCTCAACCGCCTTCCGATCAGCTGACGCATCGCCCGCCTGCATTGCGGCTTGTCTTTTGAAACGAGCCGCCGCAAAAGCAGGCCATGGCATCCGACCCTTCCAGCCCTGAACGATTGCGGCTCGACCAGCTTCTGGTTGCCCGCTACGGCTATGAGAGCCGTTCGCGGGCGCGCGACGCGATCGTGCGCGGGCGGGTGTTTCACGACGGCCGGCCGCTCACCAAGCCGGGGGATCTGGTCGTTCCCGGCCTGGCGCTGACGCTCGCGGACGAGGCGAAGGACTATGTCTCGCGCGCCGCGCTGAAGCTGGTCCATGCGCTCGCCCATATGCGGGGCGACAGGCGGTTCGATCCGGCGGGCAGGACCGCGCTCGACATCGGCGCATCGACCGGCGGCTTTACGCAGGTGCTGCTCGAAGCGGGCGCCGTCCATGTCGACGCGGTGGATGTCGGCAGCGGCCAGATGCATGCCGCGCTGCGCGCCGATCCCCGGGTAAGGCTGATCGAAAACCTCAATGCGCGCGCGCTGACCGCCGATCATCTCGGACAGCGCGCGCCGGACTTCGTTGTCTGTGATGCCAGCTTCATTTCGCTGCGGCTGGTGCTGCCGCCCGCCCTGGCGCTCGCCGCCCCGGGCGCTGCCGGCATCTTTCTCGTCAAGCCGCAATTCGAAGTCGGCCGCGACCATGTCGGCAAGGGCGGGATCGTGAAGGATGTCGCCTTTGCGGAGCGGACCGCCGTCGCCGCTGGGCAATGGCTCGACGCGGTATCAGGTTGGCGCCAGGTGGACCTGATCCCCTCGCCCGTCACCGGTAGCGACGGCAATCGCGAATTCCTGCTGTTCGCGGCAAAGGAGCGGTGATGAGCCAGAACGACACAATGCAAGGCAACATGGCGCAAGGCAACATGGCGCAAGGCGATATGGTGCGGATCGAGGCGCTGGGCCATCGCGGCGACGGGATCGGCCGGCGCGATGGCGAGACCGTCCACGTGCCCTTCACCCTGCCCGGCGAAAAGGTCGCCGTTTGCGGCAAGGGGCCGCGCCCGGCGCTCGAAAGAGTGATCGAGGCGAGTGCCGCGCGGGTCGAGCCGGCCTGCCGGCATTTCGGCGCCTGTGGCGGCTGCCAGTTGCAGCATATGGAAGCCGATGCCTATCGCCTATGGAAGACCGGCCTGCTGCGCCAGGCGCTGGAGCGCGAGGGCCTCGATTGCGTGATCGAGCCGATCCGGCATTATCCCGTCGCCGCGCGACGTCGCGCGGTGCTGAGCGCACGGCTTGAACATGGCGGGTGGCGGCTCGGCTATACGGAACGGGCGAGCCACCACCTGGTCGATATCGATGCGTGCCCCATTCTCGTTCCCGCGCTACAGCAGGCGCTGGCGCCGCTGCGCGATCTGCTCCGCCTGTTGCAGGGCCATGGCATCGGGGCCAAGAGCGATGTCCGCATCACGCTGCTGGCGGCAAAGAACGGCATTGATTGCGCCCTGTCCTTTCGCGGCAGGGTGAGCGACCGGCTGGTGCGCGATACGGCGCGCCATGCCGGCGCCCAGGCATTCATCCGCGTCAGCTACAACGGCGAGGTGGTTTTCGAGACCGAACGCCCGCTGCTGCCGGCAGGCCTCGCATTCGTGACCCCGCCGCCGGAAGGCTTCGTTCAGGCCGCAGCGGATGCCGAAGCGGACATGGCATCGCTGATGGGCGACCATCTTTCCGGCAGCAAGCGGGTCGCCGATCTCTTCTCGGGCTTCGGCACCTTTGCGCTCAGGCTGGCCGAACGCTCCATCGTCCACGCCGCCGACAGCGAAGCGCCGGCGCTGGCGGCCCTCGACCGCGCCTGGCGGGAGACCGGCGGGCGCCTGAAACAACTGACCAGCGAAAAGCGCGACCTCTTCCGCGCGCCGATGATGGCGCGGGAGTTGAAGCCCTGTGACAGCGCGGTGTTCGACCCGCCGCGCGCCGGGGCGGAGGCGCAGTGCCGGCAACTGGCGATATCCGGCGTCCGGCGCATCGCCGCGGTTTCCTGCAATCCGCAGACGCTCGCCCGCGACCTGAGAATACTTCTTGAGGGCGGCTACAGGATCGCCGGCATCACCCCGATCGACCAGTTCGCCTTCTCGCCGCATCTGGAGGCGGTGGCGCTGCTGGAAAGGTGACTATGCCTTATGCCGGCCCTTCGCCATGAAGGCCATGAAGGCGGCGCGCGCCTCGTCCGACTGGAGGCGTTCGGTGAAAATGCGGCCCTCTTCGCGCATGCGCGCCAGCACGTCGGCACGGTCGCCGCGAATGAGGTTGCGCGCCAGGCGCAGCGCTTCCGGCGGCTTGCCGGCAAGGTCGCGAGCGGCGGCGATGGCCGCCGCTTCGAGTTCGCCAGCCTCCACCACGCGGTTGACGATTCCCGCCTCCCTGGCGTCCCGTGCCGACCAGCCCTCGCCTATGGCAAGCAGCGCGAAGGTGCGCTGTTGACCCATTATGCGCGGCGCGATCAGGCTCGAGCCCGCTT
>JAGRLT010000105.1 GCA_020441665.1 Nitratireductor sp. | reverse complement strand
GGGCACGGCCAGCAGGTCGAGCAATTTGCCCGCGCTTTCCGGCATGACGGCCTGAACCATGATCGCGACCACGCGGATGACCTCCGCCGTGACGTAGAGCACCGTCGCCATGCGTGCGGGGTCGGTCTTTTTCAGCGCCCATGGCTCCTGGAAGGCGAAATAGCGGTTGGCGTCGCCCACCACCTGCCAGACCGCTTCCAGCGCCTTGTGGATGCGGAAAGCCTTCATCTCGCCCCGCATCGCCTCGGGCAGCGCATAGGCGGCATCGAGCAATGCCCTGTCCTCATCGCTGAAATTGCCGGGCTCGGGCACCCTGCCCTCGCAATTCTTGGCGATCATCGACAGCGAGCGCTGGGCGAGGTTGCCGAGATCGTTGGCGAGATCGGCGTTGATGCGGGCAACGATGGCCTCATGGCTGTAGGAGCCGTCATTGCCGAAGGGCACTTCGCGCAGGAAGAAATAGCGCATCTGGTCGACGCCATAGGCGTGAGCCATGGCGAAGGGGTCGACGACATTGCCGACCGATTTCGACATCTTCTCGCCCTTGTTGAACAGGAATCCGTGGGCATAGACCTGTCTGGGCAGGGCCAGGCCGGCACTCATCAGGAAGGCCGGCCAGTAGACGGCGTGAAAGCGCAGGATATCTTTGCCGATGATATGGGCGTCGGCCGGCCACAGATCGGCTCTCTCGCCGCCATCGGGCCAATCGGTGGCAGTGATGTAATTGGTCAGCGCATCGACCCAGACATACATGACGTGCCTGTCATTGCCCGGCACCGGCACGCCCCAGTCGAAGGTGGTGCGCGAAACGGAAAGGTCGCGCAGGCCGCCCTTGACGAAGCTGATCACCTCGTTGCGGCGCTCTGCGGGGCCGATGAAATCCGGGTTTTCCTCGTAATGGGCCAGCAGTTTTTCGCCATAGGCCGACAGGCGGAAGAAATAGCTTTCCTCCTCGACCCATTCGACGGGAGAACCCAGCGGCTCGCGGCGCACGCCATCCTCGCCCACTTGCGTCTCGCCCTCGTCGAAATAGGCTTCCTGCCGCACCGAATACCAGCCGCCATAGGTGTCGAGATAGATGTCGCCATTGGCTTCCATCCGCCGCCAGATCTCCTGGCACGCCTTCTTGTGGCGCTCCTCGGTGGTGCGGATGAAATCGTCGTTGGAGCAGTTGAGCGCCGCCACCATCTTGCGGAAGACGGCGGAGTTGCGGTCGGCCAGTTCAATGGGCGCAATGCCTTCCTTCTGAGCCGTCTGCTGCATCTTCTGGCCGTGCTCGTCGGTGCCGGTCAAAAACATCACCCGCTTGCCGTCAAGCCGGTTGAAACGGGCAAGGACGTCGGTGGCGATCGCCGTATAGGCATGGCCGATATGGGGAACGCCGTTGGGATAGAAGATCGGCGTGGTGATGTAATATCTGTCTGTCATGGTGCTTTTTTATACTGGCTTTGCGCAGGGGCTTTGCGCAGGGGCTTTGCAATGGGGCTTTGCGCGGGCCGAAAACTGTACGCGCATCTCGGCAAAACGCTTTAGAGCGGCGCAAACCGTTTGTCGACCGCCTTGAACGCGGAACGCGCCGGCATCAGATGCCGGAAGGCGGGCCTTAGGCCCGTCAGATCCGCCGCAGGTCGCCATACAGGCCGAGGATCACCTGCTTGCGATCCATGTTCCATTCCATCGCCTTGCCATGCTCCTCGCGCAGGCGCTGCCAGAGATCGGCAAGGGCGGCGAGCCGCTGGCGCGCCTGCGGCCCGGCTTCCGCCGCCGCGCGCGCCGTGCTGGAAATGTGATCGAACATCATGTCGATGAAGAGTTCGTAGTCGCGGCTCCTGGCGGCGGGCGAAAGCGCCGCGCCGATCGCATGCACCCTGCCCCAGTCGGCCTTTGCCTGGCGCGACAGCTCGACGAATTCGCGCACCACGCCGCCAATGTCGTATTGCAGGATTTCAAGCGCCCGGCGCACCGAGCCGGAGGCAAGCGGCACGATGGCGTTCAACGCCGCCTCGCCGGCCTCCCGCGTCGTTTCCAGCCCGGAAAGAACGGTGCGCAGATCGCCTTCGCCGAGCGGTTTCATCGCCAGCACCTGGCAGCGCGAGCGCAGCGTCGGCAATACGCCCTGGGGCGAATGGGCGAGGATCATGAAGACGGTGCGCGGCGGCGGCTCTTCGAGGATCTTGAGAAGGGCGTTGGCCGCATTGGCGTTCATGTCATCGGCGGAATCGACCACCACGATGCGCCAGTTCCGCTCCGCGCTCGACGTTCGCAGGAACTCGTTGACCCTGCGCACCACATCGACGGTCAGCCGGGTGAGAAACTTCTTCTTTTCGTGGTCCCAGGCCCGCGCCGCGGTGAGCACGTTGGGATGGGAACGGTTGGCGATGCGCGAGGCAATGGCATCATCGATGCCGTCGAGCAGCGCCGGCGCGCCGGCGCCGTCTGGATGGCGCAGCAGATGGCAGGCGAACCGATAGGCGAGCGTCGCCTTGCCGATGCCGCGCGGCCCGGACAACAGCCAGGCATGGTGCAGACGGCCGGCGGCATGGGCGTTCGCCAGAAAGCCCGCGACCGCCGCGTGGCCCGTCAGACGGCGCGTCTCATAGGGCTCGGGCACGCCCTCCATATGGTCCCAGCTTGGCGGGCTGTCGCTCATGTCCTGGCGCCCCGCCCGGCGGGTTTCGCGCGGCCGGCCCTCGACCTTGCAGCGGGCTTCAACCGATCGCCGAGCCGCTCGTCCACTGCCCTGCGGATTTCCTCGAACACCGCCTCCGCCGTGCCGTCCGCATCGATGACGGCGCAGCGTTCCGGTTCGTTGCGGGCGATTTCAAGATAGGCCTTGCGGCGCAGTTCCTGCTGGCGCACGGATTCCTTCTCGAACCGGTCCGGCGCTTCGTCCGGGTTTCGCCGCGCCGCCGCCCGGCGCATGCCCTCCTTGGCATCGAGATCAAGAATGAGCGTCAGATCGGGAATGGTTTCGCCGACCGCGATCGCCTCGAGCCGGCGCACGAAAACCGCGTCGAGCTTGCCTTCGACCCCCTGATAGACGCGGGTCGAATCGTAGAACCGGTCGCAGATCACCGCCTTTCCCGCCGCGATGGCGGGCCGGATCACCGTGTCGATGTGGTCGGCGCGCGCGGCGTTGAACAGGATCGCCTCCATTTCGGGACCGTGCAGTTCTGCGGCGCCCGACAGCAGCACATGGCGCACGGCCTCCGCCCCCGGCGAACCGCCCGGTTCGCGCGTCACCACGACGGGCCTGCCGCGCTCTTTCAGGTATTTGGCCAGCCGATGAATCTGCGTGCTCTTGCCGGCGCCTTCGCCGCCTTCCAGCGTGATGAAGAGGCCGGATCGGGCGGGTTTGCGAGCACCGTTCGGTCTCCGACCGCCGGCCTGCCTTGCGCGCACTCCGCCGCCGGAACGCGCGCTGCCGCCCTCGCCCTTCACCGCTTTGCCAGACTGTCGCAGAATGCCACCTTCCATCCGATGTACCGTAGCGAATAACCGTGGCGGCGCGCCGCTACTGGGGGATCCAGGAGGTCAACACCTCGGTCACGGCGTCGGTTGCCTGGCGCACGATACCGCCTTTGGCAACATCGTCCACGGCATAGAGCGGGGTTTCCTGGCTCAATTCGTCGCCTATCCACACTTTCAGCGTGGCGATCCGGTCGCCGGCGGCAACCGGCGGGCGGATCGGATAGTCGTAGGCGATGCGTGCTCGGATGCGGTCGCGGTTTCCGACCGGCAGGTAGATCTCGATCGGATCCTGGCCGGTCACGTCGACCTTGGCCGGCTCGCCGCCATAGATCGGAACCTGCCCCACCACGGCCCGGGCATCGAACATGTTGAGCTTTTCGAAGGCGCGGAAGCCCCAGTCGAGAATCTTGCGTGCCTCCTCGGAGCGCTCCTTGATGGAACTCATGCCGCTCATCACGGCGATCAGCCGCTGGCCGTCGCGCACCGCCGAGCCGACGATCGCATAGCCCGATTCCTCGGTATAGCCGGTCTTCATGCCGTCGGCGCCGATCCCCATCGGCAAGAGCGGATTGCGGTTGCGCTGGTTGATGCCGTTCCACTCGAATTCGGGGATCGAGTAGTATTTGTAATATTCGGGATATTCGCGGATGATGTGCTGGGCAAGCTTGGCGAGGTCGGCGATCGTGACGAATTGCTCGGGGTCCGGCAGGCCCGTCGCATTGCGGAATTGCGAGCCCTTGAGGCCGATGCGGCGCGCGCGCTCGTTCATCACATTGGCGAAGGCGGCTTCGGAGCCGGCAAGCCCCTCGGCGATGATGATGCAGCCGTCATTGGCCGACTGGACGATGACGCCCTTGATCAGGTCTTCGAGCGCGATCTCCGAATTGAGTTTGGCGAACATGGTCGAGCCGCCGGAATTGGCGCCGCCATTGCGCCAGGCGTTTTCGCTGACGAAGAACGTGTCGGAAAGCGACAGGCTGCCCTCCTTCAGCCGGTTGAACACCACTTCCATGGTCATCAGCTTGGCCAGCGAGGCCGGCGGGATCTGCGCGTCGATTTCCTTGGCAAACAGGATCGTGCCGGTATCGGCATCCATCAGCAGGGCCTCGGGTGCCTTGGTGGCGAAAAGCTGCGCGTTCGCGGGCGGGGCGAACGCGGCGAGCCAAAGCGCCAGGACCAGGCAGAAGCCCGCCAGAAATTGTGAAAGCCGCGTAGATGCCGCGTCGGTCCAGACCATGTCCATCCCTGTCGATACGATCGAAACGCCCCGCCACCGGTATAGGCGGTGGCCGGACGCGGTTCAAGGAATTTGCGCCTATGGGAGTCGGAAGAAGACGTATGCGGGCAGACGCTCAGCGCAGGTAGGCGGTCGTCAGGCCGATCTGGCGCGCCAGGGCGAGCGCCTGGTTCGCCTGGTCCTCGCGCAGGGCAAGCTGCGCTGCGCCGGTCTGTTCGTCGCGGGTGATAACGCCGAAATCGGCGAAAACGCGGCGCATCAGCACCCGGGCCTCGAGATCGGCCGGCATGCCCAGCACCAGCATCACCTCATGGTCCGGCGCCTCGCCGAAATAGGCCGAGAAGGGATCGTCCAGCGCCTCGATTTCGGCAAAAGCCAGCGGCTTGACCGGCGCGACGACGGGATCGTTGGCGGGAACGGTGCCGCGATAGGCGATCATCCCGTCATCGAGCGGGATGCCCTCGAACAGCGTCGGGCGCTCCATCGGCACGGGAATGGCCGAAGCGAGCGCGAAGCCGCCCTGATCGAAACCGCTTTCGATCGCCGCCGCCGCGCCCGAAACGGGCACTGCCGGCGCCACGGGATCGGCCATGGCGATCATCGTTCCCGACGAGGAGCCGACGTCCTGCGGCGCGACCGCCTTGCCGTGCGGGCCGCGATAGGAGGCCAGCAGCATGGCTTCGTCGAGCCCGTCCATGCGCGCCTTGCCGGCATATTCGACCTTGACCTTGGCGACGCCCTTTTTCTTGAAATCGAGCAGATCGGCGGCCTTCGACGACAGGTCGATCACCCGGCCATGGGCAAACGGCCCGCGATCGTTGACGCGGACGATGACCTGATTGCCGTTTTCAAGATTGGTGACCTTGGCATAGCTCGGCAGCGGCATGGTCGGATGGGCGGCGCTCAGCGAGTACTGGTCGTAGATTTCGCCATTGGCGGTGAGCCGGCCGTGGAAATTGGGGCCATACCAGCTTGCGAGCCCGGTCTGCTTGAGGCTCGCATCCTCGGCCGGCTTGTACCATTTGCCGCGCACCTGGTAGGGCTTGCCGACCTGATAGCGCCCGCCGCCCTTGCGCGGCCGCTTGACAGCGGTAACGCGCGGGCTCGCCGCAACCTGAAATTCCTTCTGGGAGAATTTGGTGACGTTGCTGATATGCTCGGAAACCGGTTCCTTGTCATCGCCTCCCACGCCCAGATTGGCGCCGGTACAGGCCGAAAGCACGAGGCCGCCTGCGACAAGAGCGGCCAGCGGCGGAACCGCGCGCACGAAAATCCCGGACGGCTTCGCCATCCAGGCTGCAATCAGGCTTGGTGCTTTTTGCGCTCCCCTGAGTGCCATTCCCGCTCCAGATACCCCGATCAGGGCCTGCTTGGAGGTCCCCGCTCTTCCTGCCTAGGACTGCATTGCGACCGCAATGCGGCCAAGACAGAAGTTTTTCCACTATGCCCCGGCGGCCTTGCGGAAGGGTTAATGCGCGGCGGGAGCGGGCAAGTCAATTGGCGGAAAGACCTGTGGCAGGTAAAGAATTTCGAAGAGTGAGCCGGCCCCGTTCACGGTTATCGATCATGCCGGGAAGCAAGCACAGGAAGCGGCACGCTGGCAAGGGCGTGCGTTGTTTTTGACGCTGCTTTTCGGCGCATGTTCGCGCCCTGTTCTTTCTAGGATCCGGCTAAGTGCTTGATTTATTTGGTGAGCGCTCAGGGATTCGAACCCTGGACCTACTGATTAAAAGTCAGTTGCTCTACCAACTGAGCTAAGCGCTCCCAAAGCGATACCGTCTCTGCAGTGCCCCATCGGTCTGGAAGCGGGCAACGCGACCGTATCATGTGCGGGAAATCCGGCGGAATCCCCTGCCGGATCGCGGCGGAAAATAGGCGGGGCACCCCATGGGGTCAATAGCAAATCGCTGCCATTGCAAAAAAATGCCGATCCGCGAATTCATGCCGGATTGCCGCCCCGACGGCGTCCATGCGCGCCGGCTTTACCGACGGGAAATCAGCTCGCCCTCAAAGGTCGCCGCCGCGCAGGAAAGCCCCTCGTCGAGCACCAGCACGTCGCAGGCTTCCTCGGCCGCCTTCTGGCTTTCGAACGGACCGATCAGCAGCCGCGCCTCCAGCCCGCTTACCGTTTCGCGCAGCACGGCGCGCGGCTCCAGCCGGTTGAAATTGCCCTCGCCATTGGCCTCGACGATTTCGCCGAAGCGCCGGCTCAGTTCGAGGAAGGAGTCGGCGCCCCCCACATCCATGGCATAGCCGGCGGCAACCCCGGCGCCGGCCGCGACGGGGGCTGCGAGAACCGGCCCGCCCTCCATGGTCCTTGCCTGCTTTTCCAGAACGGTGACCCCGCCGGGTTCGGCCGGCAGGATCGATACCGGTGCCTCCCGATCGGCGGAGGGCCCGACGGCGAGCGGCGTCGCCCCCTGCTCCGCGGTAAGGAACTGCATCACGAGAAGCGCTCCGAAAAGCGACAGGCCGCAGATCAGGAGAACGATCAGAAGGCCGATCAGGAGCGGCGTCTTGCCTTTCTTTCGGGCCGGAGATGGCGCTCCCGCGGCCTTCCCGGCGGCGGCCTCGCCGTCAGCGTCGGCGGAGCCCGCCTCGGGGCCCGTTTTCGAAATATTTGCCTCTTTGTGCGAATCTGACATGGACGCTGCGATACGACGGTTTACTTGCGGCTTGCCGGAGCCTTATGTGGGACGCGAAACGGGCGGCATGCGGGTAAAGGACTGGCCGGTTGCGGGTGCGGATACCCGGTTCGGCTCAGTCCACCGCGACGACACCCCCAGCCCGAACCGGCCCGATGGAACTGGCCCGACGGAGGGGCCGGAACCCAAATTCGGTTACGCGTTTCGGTAACCTTGGAGATGCAAAATGGCAAGAACCTGTCTGACCATTATTTTGGCCGCGGGAGAAGGCACGCGGATGCGCTCGCGCCGCTCGAAAGTGCTGCACGAGGTTGCCGGCCTGTCGCTGCTCGGCCATGTCATGCGGGCGGCGGGCGCCGCCGGCGGCGAGGCGCAGGTGGTGGTGGTCGGCCGCAATGCCGCGGAAGTCGAGGCCGAGGCGCGCCGCCATGCCGGCGATATCGGCATTGTCGAACAGACCGAGCGGCTCGGCACCGGCCATGCGGTGCTTGCCGCGCGACAGGCGATTGCCCGCGGCCATGACGATGTTCTGGTCGTCTTCGGCGATAGCCCGCTGCTGACAGCCGACACGCTGACGCGGTTGCGCCGGCCGCTGGCCGAGGGCGCGGCGGTCGCCGTGCTCGGCTTTCGCACGCAAAACCCCCATGGCTATGGCCGCCTGATCGAGAAGGACGGCGAACTCGTCGCCATCCGCGAGGAAAAGGATGCGACGCAGGCCGAGCGCCGCATCGACTTCTGCAATGGCGGGATCATGGGACTTGCCGGCGCCCATGCGCTCGCACTGCTCGAGGCGATCGGCAATGACAATGCCAAGGGCGAGTATTACCTGACCGACTGCGTCGAGATCGCCCGTGCCAGGGGCCTTGCCGTACGCGCCATCGAAGCCGACGCGGCCGAACTTCTCGGCGTCAACGACCGCGGCGATCTGGCCGCGATCGAAGCGCTCTGGCAGCAGGCCCGGCGCCGCGCGATGCTGTTGTCGGGCGTGAGCCTGCAGGCGCCTGAAACCGTCTATTTCAGCCACGATACCGAGATCGGTGCCGACACGCTCATTGAGCCCCATGTCTGGTTCGGCCCCGGCACGCGGATCGGCGAACAGGCCGAGATCCGCGCCTTCAGCCATATCGAGGGGGCTGCCCTTGGCGACGGCGCCGTGGTCGGTCCCTTTGCCCGCATCCGGCCTGGATCGCGGCTCGAAGCCGGCGCCAAGGTGGGCAATTTCTGCGAAACCAAGAATGCGCTGATCGAGGCCGGCGCCAAGGTCAACCATCTGAGCTATATCGGTGACGCGCGGGTCGGCGCGAAGGCCAATATCGGCGCCGGCACGATCACCTGCAATTATGACGGCGCCAACAAGTTCTTCACCGATATCGGCAGGGGCGCCTTCATCGGCAGCGACAGCGCCCTGGTGGCTCCCGTGACGATCGGCGACGGCGCCTATGTCGCTTCCGGCAGCGTGATCGTCGCAGACGTGCCGGCCGACGCGCTCGCCATTGCCCGTGGCCGCCAGGTCAACAAGGACGGCTATGGCAAGGTGATTCGCGAACGCAATGCGGCGATAAAGGCCGCCGGCAAGGCAAAGCCGAAGGGTTAGCTCCGGTTAACCATGCCGGGGAACGGGAATTTCACCGCTTATGCGCTATGAAGCCATCTTACCGGTTGAAATCGCCCGCTTTATCGATGGAAATCGCCCACCTTACCGATTGAAATCGAATGTGAACTGATTTCAAGCCGCGGTTTGCTATGAACGGTTCCGGGGGTGAACGCCCGGAGCGGGGATAAGCGATTGCGAGTCCGGGCGTTTCATTTGCTCCGAGGGAAAATACCATATGTGCGGAATTGTCGGTATCGTGGGCAACACGCCCGTCGCGCCACAGCTCGTCGACGCTCTCAAGCGGCTCGAGTATCGCGGCTACGATTCGGCCGGCGTCGCGACGATCGAAGGCGACCATCTCGACCGCCGCCGGGCGGAAGGCAAGCTCGTCAACCTCGAAAGGCGCCTGATCGATGCGCCGCTTGCCGGCACCGTCGGCATCGGCCACACCCGCTGGGCAACCCACGGCGTTCCCAACGAAACCAATGCCCATCCGCATTTTTCCGACAACGTCGCCGTGGTGCATAACGGCATCATCGAGAATTTCCGCTCGCTGCGCGACGAATTGATCGCCGACGGCTACACCTTCGCCTCGCAGACCGATACCGAAGTGGTCGCCCATCTGGTTTCGCGCGAGATGAAGCGCGGCAAGAAGCCGGTCGCGGCCGCCAATGCCGCCATCGCCCGGCTGGAAGGCGCCTTTGCGCTGGCGATCCTCTTTCGCGACGAACAGGATCTGATCGTCGGCGCCCGCAATGGCCCGCCGCTGGCGATCGGCCATGGCGAGGGCGAAATGTATCTGGGGTCGGACGCCATCGCGCTTGCCCCGTTTACCAACCAGATCACCTATCTGGAGGACGGCGACTGGTGCGTGGTGCACCGCGACCGGGCCGAGATCTTCGATCTTGCCGGCAATCCGGTGGAGCGCGCGCTGCAGCGCTCGGTGGGGTCGAGCCTGCTGGTCGACAAGGGCAATCACCGCCATTTCATGATCAAGGAGATCTACGAGCAGCCCGAGGTGATCGCCCACACCCTGTCGCACTATCTCGATTTCGGTGCCTGCAAGACCAGCATCGGCAAGGACCTGCCGTTCGATCTGGCGAAGGTCGAGCGGGTCTCCATATCGGCCTGCGGCACGGCCTATCTTGCCGGCCTCATCGCCAAATACTGGTTCGAGCGCTATGCGCGCATTCCCGCCGATGTCGATATCGCATCGGAATTCCGCTACCGCGAAATGCCGCTCAAGGCTGGCGGCCTGTCGCTGTTCATCTCGCAATCGGGCGAGACGGCCGACACGCTCGCCGCGCTGCGCTATTGCCGCGACAACGGCCAGCATATCGGCGCGGTGGTCAACGTCGCCGAATCGACCATTGCCCGCGAATCGGATGCGATCTTCCAGACCCTTGCCGGGCCGGAGATCGGCGTCGCCTCCACCAAGGCCTTCACCTGCCAGCTTTCGGTGCTGATCTCGCTCGCTCTTGCCATCGGCCGGGCGCGCGGCGCGATCGATGCGGCAACCGAGAACCGGCTGATCCGCGACCTTACCGAGGCGCCGCGCTACGCCAACCGCGCGCTGAAGCTCGAAAGGCAGATCGAGAAGATCGCCTACGACCTCTCCAAGGTGCGGCACATCCTCTATCTCGGCCGCGACACCAATTATCCGCTGGCGCTTGAAGGCGCGCTGAAGCTCAAGGAAATCTCCTATATCCACGCCGAGGGCTATGCCGCCGGCGAATTGAAGCATGGGCCCATCGCGCTGATCGATGAAAACATGCCGGTCGTCGTCATCGCGCCACATGACCGGATCTTCGAAAAGACCGTTTCCAACATGCAGGAAGTGGCGGCCCGTGGCGGCAGGATCATCCTGATCACCGACGAAAAGGGCGCGGCGGAAGCCTCGATCAAGGCCGAGCATCTGGTCGTCATGCCGGACATGCCGGAAATCCTGACGCCGATCGTCTATTCGATCCCCGTCCAGTTGCTCGCCTACCACACAGCGCTGGCCATGGGCACCGATGTCGACCAGCCGCGCAATCTCGCCAAATCGGTGACCGTGGAGTAACAGCCGTCCCTGAAGGGGCGGAAGCGTCGATTTCAGCGCGACCCCGGCCGGCGGATCACGATTGCGCTTGACGGCAGGCCGCCCTGCCCGCAGGTTCCCCGCCACACCCATTCCGTTCGGTTTGAAACCCGCTTCCTATCCCGGCCGCCCTTCATGTCCCGTCTCCGCACCTATTTCCTGACCGGCTTCATCATTACCGCGCCGCTCGCGATCACCATCTATCTGATCTGGACCTTCATCGAATGGGTCGACAGCTGGGTCATTCCCTACATCCCGGCGGTCTACAATCCCGACACCTATCTGCCGGTCCATATTCCCGGTTTCGGCCTGCTCGCCGCGATCATCACGATCACCATTGTCGGCTTCCTGACGGCGAATTTCATCGGCAAGTCCATCGTCTCCTGGGGGGAGGAAATCCTCAACCGCATGCCGGTGGTGCGCAATCTCTACAGCGGCCTCAAACAGATCTTCGAAACCGTCCTGTCCGACCAGTCCGCCTCCTTCCAGGAGGTCGGGCTGGTGGAATATCCCCGCAACGGGCTCTGGGCCGTCGTCTTCATCGCCACCGAAACCCGTGGCGAGGTCGACAAGACGCTCAAGGACCGCAAGGTCAAGACCGTCAGCGTGTTCCTGCCGACGACGCCCAATCCGACCTCCGGCTTCCTGCTCTTCGTGCCGGAGAAGGACGTGATCCGCCTCAAGATGACCGTCGAGGAAGGCGCCAAGCTGGTGATTTCCGCCGGCCTGGTGGCGCCGGACGAAAATCAGCGGCGGCTCAAGGAACTGGCCGATCAGGCGCGCAAAAACGGCCAGCCGACGGAAAACCCGCTCAAGGCGCTGTTCCTGCCGCATGAGGAAAACATACGGAAAAAGGACGGCGGCAAACGCCGGAAATAGAGGTCGAAAGAGGTCTCCGGCCAGGCGCCTCCGGCATGCGAAAACGATCCGGCTGAAAGGGGCGCATTATCCAGCCGGACCGTCTTCAGGCACAAACGAGTTCATGCCGCATATTCGCCAGCCTTCGCTGGACATCCCGACCTTGCGCCTGGCTGATGACGATTGCATCACCCATTCGGAGTATGGATCGCTTTTTTATGCATCCCGGATGCCCTGTGCCCGGATGCACTGCGCAAGACGCCGCGATGGCCAAGTTGTTACTTCC
This sequence comes from Nitratireductor sp., assembly GCA_020441665.1. Classification (GTDB taxonomy): domain Bacteria; phylum Pseudomonadota; class Alphaproteobacteria; order Rhizobiales; family Rhizobiaceae; genus Salaquimonas. The sequence continues at coordinate 4,884 of JAGRLT010000105.1, read as the reverse complement.
CTATGCGGGCTCCGCGCGGTAGAGACGCCGCAGAGCCAACCAGCCCTGGTGCCATGACCTCGGAACTGCCGATCCTGACCGCGTTTTTCGCCGGTGCGATATCCTTCCTGTCGCCCTGTGTGCTGCCGCTCGTGCCGCCCTATCTCGGCTATATGGCGGGCGTCTCCCTCGATACGCTTTCGACAAGACCGGGCGCGGCAGATGGGCATTCTGCCGGCGCGATTGTGCTTGAAGCGGCGTCGGGCCCGGACATTTCCGCCGCCCAGCGCCGGGTCATCCTGCATTCCATCCTGTTTGTGCTGGGCTTTTCGACCGTCTTCATCCTGCTCGGCGCGGGCGCCTCCACCATCGGTCAGTTCCTGCGCGCCTGGCAGGACATGCTGGCGCTTGTCGCCGGCATCCTCATCATCGTGATGGGCCTGCATTTTCTCGGTGTCTTCAAGATCGGCCTGCTTTATCGCGAGGCGCGCTTCAACCCGCGCAAGGCCGGCTATCTCGGCTCCTTCCTGATGGGGCTGGCATTTGCCTTTGGCTGGACGCCCTGCATCGGCCCGGTGCTCGGCGTCATCCTCGCCATGGCGGCAAGCAGCGAATCGGCGGCCCAGGGCGCCGGCATGCTCGCCGTCTATTCCGCCGGCCTCGGCATTCCCTTCCTGCTTGCCGCGCTGTTCGTCGGGCCGTTCCTCGCCTTTCTCAGCCGGTTTCGCAGGCACCTGCATGCCATGGAGCGCGTCATGGGAGCGCTGCTGGTGCTGACCGGCATCCTGTTCCTGACCGGCGGCATCCAGTCCGCCTCCTTCTGGCTGCTCGAAACCTTTCCCGCCCTTGGCGAAATCGGCTGATCGCCCCGGCCCGGCGCGTTTGATCTGGCTCAATATTACGCTTGCCCATCTGCTTTATTGCCTTCACAAAGGCCGAACTTCTCCGCCGCCTCCCGAAACGACGAAAGAACCCCCTCACCCAAACCATGACCGAGACACCCGAAGGCGTTTACGCGCTTACCGTCGCCGAACTTCGCCACTATACCGACCGGCTGTTCTTCTTCAGAACCGAACGGCCCGACGCCTTCCGCTTCCGCTCCGGCGAATTCGTCATGATCGGCCTGCCGCCGGAAGTGATGGAGGCCGCCGGCGGCAAGGCGAAGACGATCTGGCGCGCCTATTCGATCGCCTCGCCCGCCTGGGAGGAGCACGTCGATTTCTATTCGATCAAGGTGCCCGATGGCCCGCTGACCTCGGTCCTTGCCGGTATTGCGACCGGCGACACGGTGTGGATGCGCAAGAAACCGACGGGCACGCTGGTACATGACGCGCTGGTGCCGGGAAAACGCCTGTTCCTGCTGTGCACCGGCACCGGCATCGCGCCCTTCGCCTCGATCATCCGCGATCCCGAGACCTATGAGAAGTTCGAAAAGGTCTATGTGATCCATACCTGCCGGGAGAATGCCGAACTGCAATACGGTTTCGATCTCGTCGAGGAGATCGCCAATCATGAAATCCTGTCGGAAATCGTCGGCGACAAGCTGGTCCACTGGGCGAGTTGCACGCGCGAAGCGCCGGACACGGCGCGCGGCGTCCATGCCGGCCGCATGACCGACGCCATGCGTTCCGGCGCGCTGTATGAGGAACTCGGCATCGGCCCGCTCAATCCCGAGACCTGCCGGGTGATGATCTGCGGCTCGATGGACATGCTGCAGGACTGCAAGCAGCTTTGCGAGGCCGGCGGCCTTGTCGAAGGCTCCAATGCGCAGCCCGGCCAGTTCGTCATCGAACGGGCCTTTGTGGGCTGAATTCCCCTGCCTCCTTTTGCATCGCTGTTTTGCCGTCCTCGAGCAGGCCCAACTCGCGGACCATCATCCTCGCCAGCGCTCCGTTGGCCGCTTTGTCGTAGGCCGCGAACATCGGCATGCTGTTGATTTCGAGAAAACAGATATCGTCGCTATCGGGATCGGTCTTGAAGTCGGAGGCCGAAAAGCCCAGGCCGACCTGCCGCGCCAGCGCCTTCAGCCGGGGCAGGATGGCGGGGTCGGGAGGCCCCTCCTCGAGATGGCGCAACTGATAGGTCGGCCGCTGGCGATAGTCGAGATCGGGGGATCTGACCTCGAAGGTGCAGGTGCTGTCGCCGGCAACGAAGATGCGGTATTCCGGATAGTCGAGCCGCTTCTGGACGATGGCCGGCTGCGCGGCGACACCCTTTTCCCAGATCGCGAGCGCTGCCGCCTCATCGCCTTCGAGCACATAATCCCCGCCATTGACCGGCTTGGCGATGCCCGCGCCGGCCATGAGCAGGGCTGCGCAATCCTCCATCGCATTCGTCACCTGGGTCGGCGGTATGGACAATCCGATGGCGCGCGCCAGATGCAGATTGAGCGGCTTGTTGAGAGCGGTCAGCAGCGTGGAGCGCTTGTTGAAACTGCGCACATTGCCGGCGGCGGAGGCCCAGGCATCGATCAGCGCATAGCTTGCGAACGAGCGCTCATGAAACGCCGGCGTCCGCACCCTCCCCGAGACGAAATATTCCATCCGGTAGAACACCGCCTTCGGCGCCAGCGCCACCCCGTCGATCGACAGGGCGTTGCTCTCGGGCTGGTAGGTAATCGCCCTTCCCGGCCGGCTGTATTCGATCCAGCCGGTATCGACGCCGAGACCGCGCGCCACCCGGGCCAGCCGGTGCAGGCTGACATCGGTGGCGCCGCCAATAACCAGGAAATCGGCTGCCCAGCTCACCGGTGGCGGCCGCCGAACGGCGACTTCTTACCACCGCCGGACCGGACGAAAACCCATCTGCCGTTGCGCACGACCCATCTGCCCTGCTGGCGGTTCGAGCCCGGCTGATCGGGTGCAAACGGACCCGGAAACGGGTGTTGCGGCGGGTTTTCCCACCAGATGGTCGATGGCGGCAAGGGCTGCGGCGGGTTGTCGGTGATCCAGTGCTTGCCCTCTTCCCCGGCCGGCAAGGTCGGAAAATCCTCCCATTGGGTCGCCTCCCACTCCCTGAAGGTCGGCGTCGTCTCCTGACCCGTCGGCGTCTCTTCCTGGGCGGTCGGATTCTCCTCGTCCGAAGTGGGAATGTCCTCCCATTTGGTGGGGCCGGTCTCTGCCTGCGTCGGGTCGGTTTCACCGAGGGTCGGCATCTCCTCCCCGTCCTCGAAGGTTATCGGCGGCTCCTCGGCTTCGGTCGGATTGTCCTCGCCGAGGGTCGGCATGGTCTCTCCTTCCTCAAAGGTGATGATCGGCGGACCGCCATCGCCGGCGCCGCCCGGTCCGGGCATCACGCCCAGTCCGCCGCGCTGGACGGTCTGCCCGAGCAGACGGCTCAGTTCGTTCGAGCGCGCGACGATGCGCACCCCGACCAGTCGCTCGACGTCCTTTTCACAGACAAGGCATCCCGTGACCGGAAACTTCGGCACCACTTGCGGAACGGGCTTGGCCGGCGGCTCGCCGACGAACTCGATGTCGAGAATACCGTCGGGACTGAGCTTCTTTTCAAGTGAGTGGAGGCGGATGTCGCTCCAGCCGGGGGTCGCCGTAAACCCGATGGCCTCGATGATCGCCCGTCTGTCGGCGCCCTCGCCAACGATCAGGACATGAAGATCGACAACGCGATAAATTCTGGCGGGCATATTCTTTCTCCCGTTACTTGGAAGGAAAAGCGCCCGGAATAATGAAGTCAGTATTTCGAAGCATTGTCAACGCGTGGCGGAAGAAAAGCCTGCCGCCTAAGCGCGTCATGTTTGAACCACTACCGGCGTCAGCCGGCAGTGGTTCATGCGGCGACCCCGCGCAGGACAAGGGGTATGTATCACCACGGATCGCGGGCGCGCCTGCCCCGCCTTCCTCAGGCCCTGAGGATCATGTGCTCGGGGCCATAGGGGAAATTGGTGATGTTTTCCGCCCCGTCTTCCGTTATGATGAAGATGTCATGCTCGCGGTAGCCGCCCGCGCCGGGCGCCCCTTCCGGGATCATGATCATCGGTTCCATGGAAACCACCATGCCCGGTTCGAGCACCGTCTCCACATCCTCGCGCAGTTCGACACCGGCCTCCCGGCCGTAATAGTGCGACAGCACGCCGAAGGAATGGCCGTAGCCGAAGGAGCGGTATTTGAGCAGATCCCAGGAACGGTAGAGATCGTTGAGTTGATGGGCGATGTCGGAACATTTCGCGCCCGGCCGGATCAGATCGGAGCCGACCCGCATCACCTCGCAGTTCTTTTCCCACAGATCGAGATGAGCGTCCGACGCCTCCTCGCAGAACATGGTGCGCTCGATCGCGGTATAGTAGCCGAAGATCATCGGAAAGCAGTTGAGCGACAGGATATCACCGCGCGCCACCTGCTTGTTGGTCACCGGATTGTGCGCCCCATCGGTCATGATGCCCGACTGGAACCAGGTCCAGGTGTCCATCAGTTCGACGAAGGGAAACGATTTGCCGATCTCGCGGATCATCGCATTGGTCGAGGCGATGGCGACCTCGTATTCCGGCACGCCCTCATGCACTGCTTCCATGCAGGCGCGCGCGCCGACATTGCAGATGCGGGTGCCCTCGCGGATGAGCTTGTGCTCCTCGTCCGACTTGATGGTGCGCATCCACATCGAGGGACCGGCGACATCGACGAATTCGGCATCGGGAAAGGCTTCGCCCAGCAGGCGGCGGAAATCGAGCGATACATGGTCGAACTCGATGCCGATGCGCTTCACACCGGGCTTCAGCAGCGAGGCGATGGCGGCATAGAAATTGTCGCGCCGCCAGTCGGAATAGGTGATGTTGTCGCCATGGCTGCGCCGCCAGGGCTGGCCGCCATCGATGCCGGCGGAAATCGTCGTCGCATTGTCCTGGTCGATCAGGAAGCCGTATTTGCGGCCGAAATAGCAATACAGGAAGCC
>JAGRLT010000104.1 GCA_020441665.1 Nitratireductor sp. | reverse complement strand
CGTAATGCGGTAGCGGCTCGGCCTCAAATCTGAGGCGCAGGAAGTCGAGGAATGCCTCCTCGAAACACTCACTTGCAACTGGCTGTTTTTCCAAGCGCGGCCCTCCCGAGTCACAAGGGTATCACGACAGTTCGTCACCACCCAAGGCAGCAAAGGAGATACCCCATGCCTACGAAACTTGAGAAGATACTGACCGAACTCGCCCGCGAGTTCGACCTCCGCGAAGTCCGCGTGCAGACCGAAGATCGGCGCGAGTTGTTCCTCCGGTTCGAGAGAGATCACTGTCTCGGTTGCTGGGACAGCACGATGCCCGGTAATCTCCCCATTTTTATGGGGGCTTGGCAGACCGTGCACTGTTTCGAGATCGCCCAGCGCGGCGCGATATGGCCGTGCTCGCAGGGGTAGCCCGTGAAGTAGATCGACAGGCCGCGGGCCTTTGCCTCGGTCGAGGTCTTTGCGTGCTCCGCCGTCATGCCCGATGCTCCTTCAAGAAGGTGATCAGGTCTTCGCGAAGATAGCGGACCACATGCGGGGTCGGCTGGGAGTATTTCGGCCCCCACGCATCCTTGCGCCAGCGCAGGAGCGTTTCGGTCGTGACGCCGAGAAAGTCGGCGGCATCACTGGGGGTCATGACTTCGAGGTTCAAGGGACGGTCAGCAGTCTGCTGACCCACAGGTGTAGGCATGATTGGACTCCATATAGAATGAAGCCAGTCAGCCCGCGCCCTACTTCCTCCGTCGTGTCCCAGGTCGCAATGCACTGGGCAGTTCGGGCGAGGCCTCACGTCGCTTTTGGCTAGGCGACGAGCGGCAGAGGCAAAGTTAGGCGGTCGCTCGACCGATTTCAACAACATTCGCGGGTCTTCGTTTCAGCCGCGAGTTGATCGAAGCGACAATCGCATCCGCCGACGCCTTCTGTTCTTCGCGGGACGGCTCGCCGTAGTGACCAAGCATCCGCAAGTCGTCGTCCGTCATGGTCTGCTGCGCGAGCCAGCGGTGAACGTGACGGGGTGCGACTTCGCGGGCGGCTGTCATCCAGAGGTGTCGCAGATCGCCGGAGGCAGTCAGGGGCAGGCGGTCGAGTGCGTCGAGGTGGCCGCGCGCATCGCCGACAATCCGGCGGCTCGGGAACACCCAGTCGCAGTCCTCAATTCTGATCTCGTGCAGCCGCGTGAACAGGCGCAGCACGTCATCCGCGAGGACGATCACGCGCGGCGTCTCCTGCCGCTTGAGCCGGGGGAACGTCACCGTGCCGTCTTTCAGGTTGATCTGGTCCCACTTGAGCGCGCGGAGCGACCGGCCCCGAAAGCCCGTGTACCACGTCACCTGCCACGCGAGACGGATATGCTCGTTCTCGATGGCTTCGACCTCGGCCCAGCGGTCAGCCCAAGACACCTGCATGTCGAGTTTGCCGGTCTGGACGCGGGACTTCATCTGCGTGTTGTCGAGTAGCGCCGGGATCGGCAGGGCGAGGGCGCAGAGGCGATTGACGAACCGGACGACTGCGCCAGCAATCGAACCGGCCCTGTGCGCCGCGTGCGGGTGCTCCACCTGTAGCGCGTTCAGGTACTGATTGATTTCGAGGATCGGCAATTCGTTCACCGACGTGTCGGCCCACTTGGTCAGATGCTTGTCGAAGGCGAGGCGATAGTCCTTCGCCGTCTGCTCGACCATCCGAGCCTTGCCAGATGCGCGCGCCGTCGTCCTGTGGGCGATGTACTGCTCAAGCGCCTCGCGGAATGTCGGGATGCCGAGCGCGGCCTTGTCTGCGACTTTCTCGGCCTTCGTGCGGGCCTTGCCCTCCTGAACGTCGAGCGCGACCTTGCCGATCTGGTCCTTCGCCCAGCGCGTGTGAGTGCCCTTCGTCGCCCACTGGCCGAGTTTGACGCGTCGGACCTTCTGAGCCGTCGCATCCCACTTGTTCAGATACCACGTCTTGGTGCCGCCGGGCGTCACGCAAAGCTGGAGTCCCTTGCACGTCGGGTCTGTGAACCAAGTCGTCTTGTCGGCCTCGAGTTTCGCGACCGACGTGTCCGTGAACTTGATCTGTGGCATGGCCGTCTCCTTGCAACGCGGCGTTTTTTGCAAGGACGACGTTACGTTCTAACCATACCGTAACACAACCGTATCTTCGCTAGCGGCCTTGTTTCATTGAGGTTTGTGGCCGTATGTGGTTCTAGCTTCGTTGGGTTTGCGCATTACGAATGCGATGCTCTACCAACTGAGCTAAAGCGGCCTGCGCGCGGGCATGGTCTGCGCCGCGAGCGGCTTTAACCACAAATCAGGCCGCTTGCAAAGAGGGCAACCGACACATCGCCCGGCAAGCCGGGGCAAACCGAAATCCACCCGCCTCCCGACGCACCGCCCGGCGCAACCGAAGGCAACAGGGCATGGGAAACGGCGGCCAAGCCGGCCCCCTTCTACGTGTCCCCGGTCGTCGCCCGGCTCGCCCGACCGCTTGATCCGCGTCAGAAAATCCCGAATCGCTTGCGTTTTTCCGGTTCCGGCTCGTCTTCGCTGATGCCCGGATCGTCCGGCCGTCTTCCCTGAGCGAAGGCCGAAACCGGTTGTGCGTCTTCCTCCGGCTCGTCGACCTGATCGGCGGTCCGATCGACGGTATCGTCGACCTCCGAAGCCGCGATCCCATCCGGTTCCGCGCCATTGGCTTTTTTCAGGCCTGCCTCGGAAGGGAGCGCCTCGTCCTGCAAGCCTTCCGGGTCTTGGTGGTCTTCCGGTTCCGCCCGCCCGGCCCCGGCGGCTTCCGCCTCGATGGTCACCGGCGGTTCCCGCGCGGAATCGCCATCCTCCACGATCATGCCCGCATCCGCCTCATCGCGGCCGGCCGATCCGGCATCGTCCTTTTCTTCTGCCGGCGACGAACGCGTGGGAGGAGCGGGGGCGGCCGGAACGGCATCGGGTTCCGGCGGCTGTGAGGAAGCGGGCGGGGGCGCCAGCAGGGCGTCGATCGCCTCGGCATCGAGCGGCGCATCGCCCGGCCCGCCAATCTGCTCGACCGGCACCTTCCATTCGAAAGCGTCGATGCGGCCGGTGACCGGCGAGAAGGGCAGCCATTTCTCCGAAACATAGCCATCCGCCGTCCAGGCCGCGTCGCGCGGCGCGCGCACCGCACGCGACAGCCAATCGCGCATCCGGCCCCTGTCGCCGAACTCGCTCTCCTCGATATCGGCCATGGTCAGACAGGCGCGCTCGCTCGGCGAAACCGCCAGAATGCCCCTCATCGTGTCGCGGGCAAGCTGCCATTCATGGGCATCGATCGCCGCCTGGGCGATGGCGAAACTGCCCTCGGTATGATGCGGCTTCATGGCGGCGAGCTTCTTCGCCCGTTTCAGCCGGTCGGTCGCCGAATCGCCGATGCGCAGATGGATATAGGCATCGGCGAGCTCGGGATGCGGGGTCTTCTTCCAGACCGCCTCGATCATCCCGGCGGCCCGGCCGATATCGTTGTTGCGCATCAGCGCCTTGGCGCCGATCACCGCCGTCGGAACGAGGTCCGGCGCGAGCTTGTGGGCTTCGCGGGCAAGCTTCGCCGCCCTCGCCGGCTCGGCCGGTTCCTCGGCCATGGCCTGGGCCGTCAGCAGCACCGCGCGCTGGCGTTTCGCCTCCGCCTTCGAAATCAGCCCCGCCGAGCGGTTGGCTTCGAGCGTTGCCAGCGCGCCGGCCCAGTCGCCATCCATGCTGGCATATTTGAGCTTGGCATTGCCGGCCCAGGAAAGCGCCGGCGCGAGCTTGTGCGCCTCATCGGCATAGTGGCGCGCCGCCTCCCGCGCGCCCTGGCGCTCGGCCTCGACGTAAAGGCCGCGCAGGCCGACCAGCCTGGTGTCGTCATCCTCCAGCATCGCCTCGAAGCGCGAGCGGGCTTCGTCGCGATTGCCCTCGAGCAGCAGGGCCTGGGCATCGAGCATGTCGACCAGCGGCCCGCGGCCGAGCAGGCGCAGGCTTTCCCTCGTGTAGCGGCGGGCAGACGCCGCATCGCCGGAATTGGCGGCGATCAGCCCGCGGGTCAGCGCCTGATAGCCATGGTCGCGCTTGCGGCGGGCGAAGAAGCGCCGCATGAGGCGCGGCGAATCGAGCACCGAGCGGATCAGCCACCAGGTGATCATCACCAGTGCGACGATGGCGACGATGGCGACGAGCACGACCATCAGGCTGGTCTGATAGCTGTTGCCCTGCCATTCCAGCGCCACGGCGCCGGGCCGGTCGGCAAACCAGGCAAAGCCGAAGCCGAGCAGCAGGACGAAAAGCAGAAAGATGAAGATGCGGATCATGGCGTTTCTCCAGCTCAGCCCTGTTCACTGCCCAGTTTGGAAACGACGACACCGATCAGCCGTTCGGCCTGGATACGGGCCTCGAGATCGGCCTGCCAGTCGGCGGCCTGCGCGCGCCTGTCCTCCGGCAGGCTCTGCCATTCGGCAAGCGCCGCCGAGGTGTCGCCCGATTTCAGCGACGCCTCGACCCGCGACAGGACGGCCGGCAGGCTGTCGCCATCGACGGGACCGGCAGGCCGCACCGTCACCAGCGAGCGGGCGCTGGCCATGAACCTGTCGATCATGCCGGCATCCTCGGCGGGCTGTTCGTCGGCGGCGATCAGCCTTCCGGCAACCGCATCGAAGGCGGCAAGCAATTGCGCCGGGGTTTTGACGCCGTCGCCTGCAAGCTGGTGCAGTTCATCGATTTCGGGTGTCGAGCCGAGCAGGGTTTCGGCCGCCGCCAGCTCGGTGGCAAACCCGCCGCCCTGTTCCAGCGCCGCGGCGAGCGATCGGGCGCTGACGGAGCGCGCGATCTTCTGGCCCGACCGGGCGGTTTCGGCTGCCGCCTCGATCCCGCCCATGGCGGGCATCACCCGGTCGCGAATCTCGGTTTCGAGCGCGGCGAGCCGGGATTTCAGATCGGCGATCGCTGCCGCATTGTCGCTGACCGGCGCGGCGAGATCGCTGCCCGAACCGGCCGAGTTCGAGACGGCCTCAAGCCGGGCACCGAGCGATGCGAGCTTTTCCTCGATGCCTGACAGCGTCGCGGCGGCGGCGGCGTTTCCGCCCTCCGCGCTCCCACCCTCAAGGATCGCCCTGTTGAGTTCGGACAGTTGCGCCTCGACCGCCTGCGTGCGTTGCAACGCCTGGTCGGCGGCCTGTTTTGCGGCATCCGCCCCGGCGCCATCGCCGGCGCCATTGGCGGCACCGGCCTCTACCGCATCGAGCCGGGCGGCGAGCGCCGCCAGTTCGGCAGCAGACCCGCCGGTGCCCTTATCCTGCTGCAGGGCATCGAGCTGGTCGCGCAGCGCGGAGATCTGCGCCGCCGTGTCGTCCTTCATCGTGCCGGCCGGACTGCTCGAAAAACGATCCAGCGCGAAGGAGCCGGCCAGGGCCACGCCGCCGCCCAGAACGGCCGCCAGCAGCACGCCCGGCAGCGACGCGCCGGATCGGGCTTGCGGCACGGGCGGCGCAACAGGCGGATCTGAGGGTTCGTAAGCACCGCCATCGCCCGCAATATTGTCCTCGGCATCATCCCCAACAGCCTCTTCGAGCGCGCCGGCATAATCCCGGTTCTCCTCACCACCCTCCCGACTATCGGGCATGTCGGCAATGCTTTCGAACTCTTCGTCGCTCATGGCTTCGGCCGGGATGGCAGCCCCGGACGGTTCAACGGGCTCAACGAAGTCGGCGGGGTCGCTCGCATCGGTCACCCCGTCCCCGGCCGAAACCGCTTCCGCCTCATCGGCCGGATTGGCGGTAAGATCGATGGTTGCAGGCTGCTTTTGCTGCCGGCCGCGTCTTGTGGGTTTTGCCGATTTGGCCATGGAACCGTCCTGTGAGAAAATATCCGCACCATTTGCCGCAAGGATCAGAAGGGTAGACAAGCATACCGCGCCAGCCGGTTCAACGATTCAATCGCACCTCGCGGCGATTGCCCTCATTTTCCGTAAAGTAGTTTACGTTTTGGTGGATGGCGGGGCCGGCGGCAAGGTCAGCGGGAGTTGCGCTGGATCGCCTGCGCCAGCACCCCGGCATCGGGCCCGTCGGCATGGATGACCTTCCGGAAGAGGTTTGCCGGCAAAGGCCGGATCGCCGGTTCGGAAATCCCCGCCAGCAGCAGGGTGGAAAGATGCGTCTCCATCCCGTGGCGTCGGACCTGCGCCATCAGCCGAAGCCCGCTTTCGGCCGAGAACACCGCGATTGCTCCGCCCCGAACGGCTGCGAGCGCCGTTTCCAGGGCCTGCCTGCGCATATCGAGCGGGCGCAGGCGGTAAAGTTCGGCGATCACGAGCGCGATGCCCGCCGCTTCCAGCCGCTGCTCCAGCTCCGCCCGCCGCGTCTCGCCGCAAAGATAGAGGCCGGTGGGCGACGGTGCGCCCGCCATTGCAGCCGATTGCTCGGCGATGATGCGGGCGGCGAGGTCGGCGGCCGAACCATCGCCAATCCGTATATCTTTATACGCCAGCATTGCCAGCGCATCGGAGGTCCGCTCTCCCACCGCATAGGCGGGCTTGCCGGCAAGCGGTGCCACACCCCGCCGCGCCAGAATGGCGACGGCGGCAGCCGAGGTGAAGATGGTGAAATCCGCTTCCCCCTCCGGCAGCCGGCAGCCGGAATCCTCCAGTTCGACCAGCGGCAGGCTGACCGTTTCAAGCCCGTGCCGGGCAAAGACCGGCACCATGCGCGCATTGTCCTCGCTGCGGCGGGTCAGCAGCACCTTCATGACGCCCTATCCCCAATCCGCGAAAAAGCCGCGACCGGCCTCGCTGCGCAGCCTTTCGCCCGCCGCCCGGCCAAGCGCCGCCGCATCGCCGGCGCTGCCGGTCATCCGGCATTCATGGCAATGGATGCCGTCGGGGGTCAGGATCATGCCGTGAAAGGCGAGCGTCGCGCCGCTCAGGCGGGCATGACCGGCGATCGGCGTGCGGCAGGAACCGTCCAGCGCCGCCAGAAAGGCCCGCTCGCAGGCAAGCGCCGTCGCCGTCTCATCATGGTTGAGCGGCGCCAGCAGCGCATCGATCGTTTCGTCACCGATACGACTCTCGACACAGATCGCACCCTGGCCTGGCGCCGGCGGAAACGCGTCCAGATCGAAGACGCTTCTTGCCACCTCCCCCATGCCGAGCCGGTTGAGCCCGGCCATCGCCAGCAGGGTCGCCTGTGCCACGCCATCCTCGAGCTTTTTGAGCCGCGTCTGCACATTGCCGCGAAATTCGACGATCTGAAGATCCGGCCGCAACCGCAGCAGCATGGCGCGACGGCGCAGGCTCGATGTGCCCATCACCGCGCCGCGAGGAAGATCGGCGAGCGAGCGAGCGGCGAGCGAGACGAACCCGTCCTCGGGCGCCTCGCGCTCGAGGAAGCAGGTCAGAGCAAGACCGTCGGGCAATACGGTCGGCATGTCCTTCGAGGAATGCACCGCGATATCGATACGGCCGTCGGAAAGCTTGTCCTCGATCTCCTGGGTGAACAGCCCCTTGCCGCCGATCTGCGACAGGGAGCGATCGGTGACCCGGTCGCCCCTGGTGGAGATCACATCGATCTCGACCGCAAGACCCGTGCCATGGGCAGCGATCAGCCGGTCGCGCACTTCGTGAGCCTGGGCCAGCGCCAGCGGACTGCCCCTGGTGCCGATGGTAAGGGTGCCGACGGTGATGGCGCCGCCGGCAGGCCTGCCGTCAGGGGCCATGCGCTGTGGATCGTGCGGGGCTCCTGCCGCCATTTGCTTTGCACTCCCGATTTGAAACCCGCTATAGGTCTTGTGTGCATATTCAGTTTTGCCAGCCGGCACAACGCCGTTGCCGGCGCCATGCGCGGCGGAAGGCGGGGCTGGGCCGCGCATTCGCGAACACAGGAGCAGACGACCGGTGAGCCGGGTACTCGGGATCGAAACCAGTTGCGACGAGACGGCCGCCGCCGTGGTCGAACGGCTGGCCGATGGCAGCGGCGTCATCCGTTCCAACATCATCCACTCGCAGATCGGCGATCATGCGCTGTATGGTGGCGTGGTGCCGGAGATCGCCGCCCGCGCCCATCTGGCCCGTCTCGACAGGCTGATCGGCCGCGCCATGGAAGAGGCGGAATGCGGCTTCGGCGACCTCGACGCGATTGCCGTCACCGCCGGGCCCGGCCTGATCGGCGGCCTCCTGACCGGGCTGATGATGGCCAAGGGGCTCGCCGCCGCGACCGGCCGGCCGCTATACGCTGTCAACCATCTCGAGGGTCATGCGCTGACGCCGCGGCTGACCGATGGCCTCGACTTTCCCTATCTGCTGTTGCTGGTCTCGGGCGGTCACAGCCAGTTCGTCGAGGTTCGCGGCGTCGATGACTATCACCGGCTGGCGACGACGATCGACGATGCGCTGGGCGAAGCTTTCGACAAGACGGCAAAACTGCTGTCGCTGCCCTATCCCGGCGGGCCGGCGGTCGAACAGGCCGCCCGCAAGGGCGATGCGAACCGGTTCGATTTTCCCCGGCCGCTTTCCGGCAGGGGGGAATTGAACTTCTCCTTCTCCGGCCTGAAGACCGCCGTGCGGCAGGCGGCCCAGGCGGCGGCACCCCTGGCGCAACAGGATGTCGCCGATATCTGCGCCTCCTTCCAGCAGGCGATCGTCGACATCCTTGCCGACCGCACGCGCAAGATGATCGGCCTTTTCGAGGCGCGGCACGGTTCGGGCGGGAGCCGCGCACTGGTCCTTGCCGGCGGCGTCGCCGCCAATCAGGCGATCCGCTCGGCGCTGGAAAGCGAGACCGCCCGCCGGGGCTGGCGGCTGATCGCACCGCCGCCGGAACTGTGCACGGACAATGGCGCGATGATCGCCTGGGCGGGGCTCGAACGGCTGGGCAGGTTCGAGCCGGCCGGCTTCGACATCGCGCCGCGCTCGCGCTGGCCGCTGGACGAGGATGTCGCCGGGTTGATCGGTTCGGGCAGGCGCGGGGTGAAGGCATGAGCGATACGGCGATGCGGATCGCGGTTCTGGGCGCCGGCGCCTGGGGCACGGCATTGGCGAGCATGCTGGCGCGCAAGGGGTATGACACCCGCCTGTGGGGTCGCGACGCCGGCCATGTGGCGGCGATTGCCGAACGCGGCGAGAATGCCCGCTATCTGGCCGGCGTGAAGCTGCCGGCAAACCTCACCGCCACGGCGAACCTCGATGCGGCGATCGACGGCGCGCAGCTATTGCTGCTGGTAACACCGGCGCAGACCATCGGCCCGATGGCCGGCATGCTTCGCGGCAGGATCACCCCCGCGCTGCCGGTCGTTCTCTGCGCCAAGGGCATCGACCGGGAAACCGGCAGCCTGCCCGCCGCGCGCCTGCTGGCCGACCTGCCCGGCCAGTCGGTAGCCGCGCTTTCCGGGCCGAGCTTTGCCCAGGACGTGGTGCGCGACCTGCCGACGGCGGTGACCCTCGCCCATGAGGATGCCGGCGAAGCGCGGCGGCTCGCCGCAATCGTCTCCGGCAGCAATTTCCGCGTCTACGATTCGAGCGATCTCAAGGGGGTCGAACTGGGCGGCGCACTCAAGAACGTCATCGCGCTTGCCGTCGGGGTCTGCCGCGGCATGCGGCTGGGCGCGAGCGCGGAGGCCGCCCTCATCGCCCGCGGCTTCGCCGAACTGACGCGGCTCGCCGCCGCGCTCGGCGCCCGGCCGCAGACCCTGATGGGCCTGTCGGGCCTTGGCGATCTGGTGCTCACCTGTTCGGGAACCCAGTCGCGCAACTTCACCTATGGTCTTGCGATCGGCGAGGGTCGGCAGACACAGGGCCTGCCGCTTGCCGAGGGCGCCCTGACCGCGGCGGTTGCGGCAAGGCTTGCCGGGGAGCGCGCCATCGAGGCGCCCGTGATCTCGGCGGTCGCAAAGCTCGTCGAGGGCGCGATATCGCCCGAGGCGGCGCTGAAGGAATTGCTGGCCCGGCCGCTCAGAAGTGAAAGCGAGGAATGATGCAATACTGGCTGTTCAAATCCGAACCGTTCAAATGGTCGTGGCAGATGCAGAAGGCGCGCGGCGACAAGGGCCAGGAATGGGACGGCGTGCGCAACTACCAGGCGCGCAACAACATGCGCGCCATGCAGCTCGGCGACCGCGGCTTCTTCTACCACTCCAATGAAGGGCTGGAAGTCGTCGGCATCGCCGAGGTCTGCGCGCTGGTCCATCGCGATTCGACCACCGAGGACGAACGCTGGGAGTGCGTCGACATCCGCGCCCTCGCCGACGTGCCGAAGCCGGTGACCCTTGCCGATGTGAAGGCCAATCCGAAACTTGCCAATATGGCCCTGGTCACCTCGATGCGGCTTTCCGTCCAGCCGGTGAAGGAGGACGAATGGATCGAGGTCTGCCGCATGGGCGGCCTCGACGGCAGGACGCTGAAACCGCTATAGACGGCATCGATCGGCCCCTGCGAGGCCTACCAGGTCCGCTTCGGCCCGGTATCGATGTGGTAGAAGCCCTGCGGATAGCGCGCATAGCCGCCGACACGGCGATTGTGCCTGAGGAATTCGAGCACGCCGCCGGGATCGCCGCGCACCGAGAAATCAACCGCGCGGCAGGTCAGGTGATAGGAGCGCGGCTTGCCGCCCTTGAGCCGGTTTTCGAGCGGCCAGCGATGGGTCGAATGAACCTTGACCGGACCGTAGCGGCGCGCGACCTGGCGCAGCACGACCTTGAGGCGTGGCGGGACGCACCAGCTCGTATCGTTCCATTGAACGGGCGCCGGGCGGAACAGCGCGCAACTGCCCAGCAGCATGGCGACGGCGACAAGCATCGTCCAGCGGGCCAGGAACGGCCGGTGGAAAAATCCCCGGCCTGGATTTCCATTTCGTGCCATTACTCCGGTCCTTACGCAAAACTTTGAGGACGCAATGGTCGTTCGCCGGGCCAACCAGATGCCCGGACATTTGCTCAATTTCGATCATTTGGCTTAAGCTTTTCTTAAGAACCGCCCCGGTCGGGGCCGAATCGGTTTCGCCGTGGATTTATTCTGCGATGGTACTATGGACGGGCGAACGGTCAGCCAATAGGTTGGCGCTCGCGGACGGATCCCGCGATCTCTTTCGGTCCGCACCGGCGGTGAGCGCAGGCGGGCCGGTTCAGCATGGATGGTTTTTGAAGCCCGCCAGGCGGGCGATGGCCGGGGAGTAGACAATGAGCACAGTCAAGAAGCACAAGGTCAAGGCGAGCTGGAAGAACAATGCCCTGATCGACAATGAGACCTATCTCAAATGGTACCAGCAATCGGTGAGCAATCCGGACAAGTTCTGGGCCAGGCACGGCAAGCGGATCGACTGGTTCAAGCCCTACACCAAGGTCAAGAATACGAGCTTTACCGGCAAGGTCTCAATCAAGTGGTTCGAAGACGGCATCACCAACGTCTCCTACAATTGCATCGACCGGCATCTGAAGAAGCGCGGCAACCAGACGGCTATCATCTGGGAAGGCGACGATCCTTATGACGACAAGAAGATCACCTATAACGAGCTCTACGACAAGGTCTGCCGGCTTGCCAATGTGATGAAGTCGAACGGCGTCAAGAAAGGCGACCGCGTCACCATCTACATGCCGATGATCCCGGAAGCGGCCTATGCCATGCTCGCTTGCGCCCGCATCGGCGCGGTCCACTCGATCGTCTTTGGCGGTTTTTCGCCGGACGCGCTGGCCGGCCGGATCGTCGACTGCAAATCCTCCTTCATCGTCACCGCCGACGAGGGGCTGCGCGGCGGCCGCACCATCCCGCTCAAGGCCAATACCGACGCGGCGATCGAACTTGCCGCCAGGCAGAAGCAGAAGGTGAAGAAGGTGCTGGTGGTGCGCCGCACCGGCGCGAAGGTCGGCTGGGAGCCGAAACGCGATCTGTGGTATCACGAGGCCATGGTAGGCGCGAAGGCCGAATGCAAGCCGGAGCCGATGAAGGCCGAGGATCCGCTCTTCATCCTCTATACGTCCGGCTCGACCGGCAAGCCGAAGGGCGTGTTGCACACCACCGGCGGCTATCTCGTCTATGTCGCGATGACGCACCAATACGTCTTCGACTACCATGACGGCGATATCTATTGGTGCACCGCCGATGTCGGCTGGGTCACCGGCCATTCCTATATCGTCTACGGCCCGCTCGCCAACGGCGCCATCACGCTGATGTTCGAGGGCGTACCGAACTATCCCGACGCGTCGCGCTTCTGGCAGGTGGTGGACAAGCACCAGGTCAACATCTTCTACACCGCGCCGACCGCCATTCGCGCGCTGATGGGGGCGGGCGACGATCTGGTCAAGAAGACGTCGCGCAAGTCGCTGCGCGTTCTGGGCTCGGTCGGCGAGCCGATCAATCCCGAGGCCTGGGAATGGTACTACAATGTGGTCGGGGAACAGAAATCGCCGATCGTCGACACCTGGTGGCAGACGGAGACCGGCGGCATTCTGATCACGCCGCTGCCCGGCGCCACCGATCTCAAGGCCGGTTCCGCGACCCGGCCCTTCTTCGGCGTCCAGCCGCAGCTGGTCGACAATGACGGCAAGGTGCTCGACGGCGCCAATGAGGGCAATCTGTGCATCACCGATTCCTGGCCGGGCCAGATGCGCACCGTCTATGGCGACCACAAGCGCTTCATCCAGACCTACTTCGCCACCTACAAGGGCAAGTATTTCACCGGTGACGGCTGCCGCCGCGACGAGGACGGCTATTACTGGATCACCGGCCGCGTCGACGACGTCATCAACGTGTCCGGCCACCGCATGGGCACGGCGGAAGTCGAGAGCGCGCTGGTTTCACACGACAGGGTGT
>JAGRLT010000103.1 GCA_020441665.1 Nitratireductor sp. | reverse complement strand
GCCGACATGCTGATGACCAATTTCCACCTGCCGCGCTCGACGCTGATGATGCTGGTCTCAGCCTTTTCGGGCCTTGAAACCATGCGGGCAGCCTATGCCCACGGGATTGCCGGCGGTTACCGCTTCTATTCCTATGGCGATTCCTCGCTGCTATACCGCGCCGATGCATAACCCGACCTCAGAACAATTCACCTTCACCCTCATCGCCACAGACGGCGCGGCGCGGCGCGGCGCGATCGCCATGCCGCGCGGTGTGATCCGCACCCCCGCCTTCATGCCGGTCGGCACCGCCGGCACGGTCAAGGCGATGTATATGGATCAGGTGCGCGATCTCGGCGCCGACATCATCCTCGGCAATACCTATCACCTGATGCTGCGTCCCGGCGCCGAGCGGGTGGCAAGGCTTGGCGGATTGCATCAATTCGCCCGCTGGGACGGGCCGATCCTGACCGATTCCGGCGGGTTTCAGGTCATGTCGCTGGCTTCCCTCAGAAAGCTCACCGAGGAGGGCGTGCGGTTCAAGTCCCATGTGGATGGCAGCGCCTTCTTCCTGACGCCGGAGCGCTCGATCGAAATCCAGGGCCTGCTCGGTGCCGATATCCAGATGCAGTTGGATGAATGCATCGCCCTGCCGGCGGAGCGCAGGGAGATGGAGCGTGCCATGGAATTGTCGCTGCGCTGGGCCGAGCGCTCGGCGGCGGCCTTCGGCGACCAGCCCGGCAAGGCGATGTTCGGCATCGTGCAGGGCGGCGACGATCCGGGCCTGCGGCTGCGTTCGGCGGCGGCCCTGTCGGCGATGGACCTCAAGGGCTATTCCATCGGCGGGCTTGCCGTGGGCGAACCGCAGAAGGTGATGCTGAGGACACTCGACATCACCTGTCCGGCGCTGCCGGCGGAAAAACCGCGCTATCTGATGGGCGTCGGCACGCCGGACGATCTGATCGAGAGCGTGGCACGGGGCGTCGACATGTTCGATTGCGTCATGCCGACCCGGGCCGGGCGGCATGGTCTCGCCTATACAAGGTTCGGCAAGATCAATCTGAGAAATGCCCGCCATGCGGAAGACCCGCGGCCGCTCGATGAAGCGAGCGACTGCCCGGCGGCGCGGGACTATTCGCGCGCCTATCTGCACCATCTCGTCAAATGCAACGAGACGCTGGCGGCCATGCTGCTGACCTGGAACAATCTCGCCTATTATCAGAGCCTGATGGCCGGCATGCGCGAGGCGATCGAGGCCGGTCGATTTGCCGATTTCAGGGCGGAGACGAAAGAAGCCTGGGCGAAGGGCGATATCGCGGCGGTTTGAGATGTCGGTAGGGGGACTTGCCCCTAAACCGAAGCACCCCTGTGCGGGTTGATCTTCACTCCGGTGATTTTCCACGAGCCGTCTTCCTGCCGTTGTAGCGTGTAGACTGCCTGCCACTGCTTGCCCTGATGATCGGTGATGATGACTTCCTGATAGACTTCCCCGTCGATCACCGTGTTGCGGCCGAAAGTGTAGTCCTGTGGCGCATAGACCGGGCCGTAGCCTTTCGCCACCATGGCGATGAACTTGTCGACGGTGTCGAAATAGGACTTGATGCCGGGCGCGGCATGGGAATAGGCGCGGGCGTGATCGCCGCTGCGAAAGGCTTCGAGCTGGTCGCCGATCACCGCCTGCGTGGCGTTTCGGTCTGCCGGCGGCACGGCAACGTCCTGGGCGAAGGCCGAGACGGCCAGCAGCCCGGCAAGCGCAAAGACAAGAAGCGCCAGCAGGATCGCCCTGACATCGCGTTTGGCGGTTTTCGTTTTCATGATTGCCTCCCAGGCCGACTCTCGGGCCAGTTTCCAAGCCGATTCTCAGGCCGGCTCCCAAGCCAGTTTTCGGGCCGGATCGATGGAAACTCTGTCCTGCTTGACGGGGCAGGGCGCGAAATAGTTTCGCGCGCCTATTCGCCGCTCTCGATCATCGCCATCGCCATCCGACCCAGCACCGGCACGGCGGTACCGTATTGGCGGGCCTTTTCGGGGTTCGACGCATTGCCGTCGAGCGAGCGCTTGTAGACGCCCTGCAGGATTGCCGCGAGGCGGAAGAAGGAGAAGGCGACGTAGAAGCTCCAATTGACGATTTCGCCAATCTCCCGGCGGCGGCAATAGGCGACGACATAGTCCTTTTCCGACGGCAGGCCGATGGAAGCTCGGTCGATGCCGCCCAGGCCGCGAAACCCGCCCTGATGGGGCAGGCGCCATTGCATGCACTGATAGGCGAGATCGGCATAGGGGTGGCCCAGGGTCGAGAGTTCCCAGTCGAGAATGCCGAGCACCTCATGGGCGTCGTGGCTGAACACCATGTTGTCGAGGCGATAATCGCCATGGACGAGGGAAACCTTGCCGTCATCCTCGGGCATGTGGATGCCGAGCCAGTCGATCAGCCGGTGCAGGTCCTCGTTTCGGTCGACCTCGCTTGCCGCATATTGCCGGGTCCAGCGCCCCAGCTGGCGCTCGTAGTAACTGCCCGGCCTGCCAAAATCCGAAAGGCCGGCGGCTTCGACATCGACATCGTGCAGGCTGGCGAGCACCGCATTCATCCGGTCATAGATCAGCGCCCGGCGCTCGGGTGCCCTTTCGCCATGGAATTCATGGATTTCGGGCAGTGCCGGATCCCAGAAGATATGGCCGTCGAGATATTCCATGACGAAGAACATGCGGCCGATCGGGCTGTCGTCTCCGCTCAGCGCCAGCATGCGCGGGACGGGCACGGCGGTGGCCGCCAGCGCCGTCATGACCCGGTATTCGCGGTCGACCTGATGGGCCGATTTGAGCAGTTCTCCCGGCGGCTTGGCGCGCAGCACATACCGCCCGCTCTGAGCGGTGATCAGAAAGGTCGGGTTCGACTGGCCGCCGGAGAATTTTCGGATCTCCATCAGGCCGTAAAAATCCGGCACATGCGCCTCGAGCCAGGGCGCCAGCGCCGCGCTGTCGATCTGTTTTACCGCTTCATCCATATGGCCGCTCTCCCGACGCCAGCTTGGCTGCGCCGCCCGGACAGGTCAAGCGGTTTGCCGGGGCGGTCTCAAGCCGCGGTTTGAAGCCCCGTTTGAAGCTTGTCGAAAAACCTGTCATAGGGGCGCCTTGCCGGCGAACAAACGGCGCCGGCGCAAGACGAAGCGGTTCCGCATGGCCCTTTCCCAAATCATCGCACCCGCCATCAGGGCCTTCCGGCAGATCGGCCCGCGCCGCATCACCAAGACGGCATTGACCATGGCGGCGATCATCGCTCTGGGATTTGCCGTCAAGCAGGTCGATTTCGAGCAACTGACCCATGCGATCGACTTCAACGACCGCCCCGATGCGCTGTGGTATCAGGGCCGGGCGTCCTACTTTCTGCTCGGCGCGCTGTTCACGGCGGTCGGCGGGCCGCGCCAGGCCGTCGCCTTCTTCGCCGCCTATTTCTTCGGCCTGTGGCCGGGAGTGATCGTCTCGACGCTGGCGACCGGGCTCGGTTGCGCGCTTGCCGCGCTGTTCGCCAAACTGTTCGAGAAGCGCGTGACGCCGCTCATCAGCGGCAGGATCGATGTCGCCTTCGACTATTGGCGCCGCCATCCGGTGGCGACGACGCTGATCATCCGGCTGTTGCCGGTGGGGTCGAACCTGATCACCAATCTGGCGGCCGGCGCGACCGGCATTCCCTTTGCCGCCTTCCTTGCCGCCTCGATCATCGGCTACCTGCCGCAAATGGCGGTGTTCGGCCTGATGGGCAGCGGGGTCGATATCGGTCACGGCTGGCAGATCTCGCTCGGGATCGCGCTGTTTGCAGTGCTGACCGTGTTCGGCCTGTGGGTCTATGGCCGTTTCAGGCGCAACATTCGCGGGAAGCGGGATGGAGAGCTGAACTAGCCGTCTTCGCGGATTTGCGGATGTCTGGTGCGGCGGCGCAGCCAGGAGACGCCGACCAGATCGTAAAGCCCGATCAGCGCGCGGTTGAAATTGTTGTATTTCGATACGCCTGCAACGCGCTCGCGCGAATTAACCGGCACATATTCGCACCGATATCCGTAGGTCTGGAACAGCGCCGGCAGGTAGCGGTGGATCGAGGTGAAGAAGGGCAGCTTCAAAAACACCTCGCGCCAGAACACCTTGATGCCGCAGCCGGTATCCGGGCAATCATCGTGCAGCACCCAGTCGCGGATACGGTTGGCCGCCTTCGAGGCCCAGCGCTTGGAGCCGGTATCCTTGCGCTTCTGGCGCACCCCGCCGATCAGCGCCAGACGGCTGTTATCGCCGGCCGGCGCGATGCGCCCGATCATCGCCGGCAGATCGTGCGGGTCGTTCTGGCCGTCGCCATCGAGCGTGGCGATCAGATCGAACCGGGCGGCGCTGACGCCGCTGCGCACCGAGGCGCTCTGGCCGGCATTCTCAAGGTGGCGCACCAGGCGCACCCGCTTGTCGCGCTTGCGGATGTCGAGCACCTCCGCCGGGCCTGAATCGGACGAGAAATCGTCGACGACGATCACCTCGCCGAGCAGGGTGTCGGGCACCGCCGCAAGGGTTTCCTCGACCAGGCGGCCGATATTGCCGGCCTCGTTGAAAATCGGAATGACGACGGAAACGCGTTTTTCTTCGGACATGAAAACCGGGCCGGCTGGCAGCCTGCATCTTGTTGACAGGATTGCGCTTCCATCCCATAGACACGGCGAATTCGCAAGCGCGGCGCGCTTGCGCGCAGGGATCCAACCGGACCTTCCCAAGCCGATGGCCGACACGCAATCCGATACTTCCGCCCCCGCCGGACGCAGCATGCGCCTGTTCGTGGTGATGGCGCTCGGCATTCTCGCCCTGCGCATCGTCGCGCTCAGGATGAACAATTCCGAACTGTTCTTCGACGAGGCGCAATACTGGCTGTGGGGCCGGGAGCCCGATTTCGGCTACTTCTCCAAGCCGCCGCTGCTCGGCTGGATTCTGGCCGCCTTTACCGGCCTTTGCGGCAATGGCGAATTCTGCGTCCGGCTGCCATCGGCGATCCTGCACACGCTGACCGCCTTCGCGCTGTACCTTACCGCCGCGACCCTGTTCGACCGGCGCACCGCCTTCGTGGCGGGCGCATTGTGGCTTCTGCTGCCGGCGGTATCGCTCTCGGCAACGCTGATTTCCACCGACGCGCCGCTGCTGGCGTGCTGGTCCTTGGGCATGCTGGCGCTGGCGCGTTACCGGCGCGAGGGCGGCGCCGTCTGGCTCCTCCTGCTGGCACTCGCCTTCGGTCTCGGGCTCAATGCCAAATACGCCATGGTCTATTTCCTGCTCTGCTTCGTGCTCTACGGCGCCTGCGTCCGCCAGGGCAGGGCGATGCTAGCCGATGGACGCATCTGGGCCGCCTTCGCGATCGGCTTCGCCTTCCTGGTGCCCAACATTCTGTGGCAGATGGACCACCAGTTCACCACCGTCACCCATACCGGCGACAATATCGGCTGGCGCGGCGAATTTCCCAATTTCACAGGACTGCTGGAATTCCTCGGCTCGCAATTCGGCGTTGCCGGGCCGGTGGTCTTCGCGGTCTATCTGATCGCGCTGTTCCGGTTGTGGCGGGAAGGGGCGAGCGAGACGCAGAAAGGGCTGATCGCCTTTTCCCTGCCGATCCTCGCTCTGGTCTGTTTCCAGGCGGTGATGAGCAAGGCCTATGCGAACTGGGCGGCAACCGCCTTTCCGGCCGTCGTGCTCCTCACCGCCGATCTGTTCGTCCATCGCATGCCGGCCTTCTGGCTGCGGCTTTCCAACGGCATACATCTGGTCGTCTTCGCCGCCCTGCTGGTCCTGCCGGCCTTCGCCCTGCCGGGGCAATTGCCGGTCGCCGACCGGGCCAACCCGTTCGCACGGCTCTGGGGCGGGCGCGATCTTGCCGTCGAGATTGCCGCCGCCGCCGATCAGGCGGGTGCCGCCGGCGTGCTGTCCGACAGCCGCAAGCGCTCGGCGACGCTGACCTATTATCTGCGCGACACGCCGCTCAGGCTCTATGCCTGGCGGCGCGGCGCGGCTCCGGGCGATCACTACGAGCTGACCCGGGCGCTGCAGGATCAGCCGCCGGAAGCCCTGGCAGGGCGGAAATTCGTCCTGCCGGTCACCGGCACCACCATCCCGGCCGACATCGCATCGGCCTTCGACACGGTTTCGGAAATCCGCTCCGTACCTGACTATCCGGGAAGCCGGGATACGATCCGGCTCTATCTGCTCGAGGGCTATCATGGCGGGTAAGGCCGGCGGCGATCTGTGGGCCTCGGGGCTTTCCGCCGCCGAGCAGGCATCCGAGCGGCGCCTTGTCCGGCTTGTCGTGCTGGCGGCGCTCGTGACCGGTCTTGCCGGCGCTGCCGCCTTCGCCGTCTGGCCGGACCTGGATCTGAGCCTTGCGGGCAGTCTCCGTGCCGATGGCGGCTTCCTGCTGCGCGGCAGCGCTCTGTGGTCCTTCCTGCGCGACGTCAACATGGTGCTCTACGGCCTGTTCTATCTCGCTGTACTGATCGGATTGCTGGCGGCGCTGCGCCATCGGGCGGCATTTTTCGGCCTCGAACCGGTGCGCTGGCTTTATCTGCTGCTGGCGTCGCTGGCCGGCCCCTTGCTCGTCACCAACATCATCCTGAAGGACCATGTCGGCCGGCCGAGGCCGCGCGATGTGACCGAATTCGGCGGCACTCTCGATTTTCACCAATGGTTCGAATGGGGCGGCAAATGCAGCGACAATTGCTCCTTCGTCAGCGGCGAGGTCTCCTCCATGGTCATGATGGTGACCTCCCTTGCCTTTGCCGCGCCTCGCTGGCGCAGGCCGCTCGCGCTCGCCCTGCCGCCGGCCTGGTTCTATGCCGCCTATATGCGCGCGGGCCAGGGCGCCCATTTCCCCTCCGACACCTTCCTTGCCGGGATTTTCATGATCCTGATCGCCGCGCTTTGCTATCGCTGGACGGTGCTGGCGCGCTAGGCTGAAAATCAGTGACCTCCGCCAGAGGCGGAGGTTTGAAACGCTTCGCTTGAACCACTGGAAGTGGTTTTGCTAGTTTCTAATAGCTGGGTTTGAACAGGTCAGCAAAGTCCGTTGCCTTATCCTGTGTT
>JAGRLT010000102.1 GCA_020441665.1 Nitratireductor sp. | reverse complement strand
TCGACAGCCGGTGCGCGATGGCGATCACCGTCTTGCCCTTCATCAGCTCGAACAGGCTTTCCTGAATGGCGGCCTCGACCTCCGAATCGAGCGCCGAGGTCGCCTCGTCCAGCACCAGGATCGGCGCGTCCTTCAGAAAGACCCGCGCAATGGCGATGCGCTGGCGCTGGCCGCCCGAAAGCTTGACCCCGCGCTCCCCGACATGGGCATCGAGCCCCTTGCGGCCATGCTGGTCCTCCAGCTGCTCGATGAAATCCCAGGCCTTGGCCCGCCTGGCGGCGGCGATGACCGCCGCGTCGCTCACCTGCGAACTGCCATAGGCGATGTTGTCGCGGATCGAGCGGTGCAGCAGCGACGTATCCTGGGTCACCATCCCGATATGGGAGCGCAGCGAATCCTGCTTCACCGTGGCGATATCGGTGCCATCGATGCGGATCGTCCCCTTCTCCAGATCGTAGAAGCGCAGCAACAGGTTGACGAGCGTCGTCTTGCCGGCACCCGACCGCCCGACAAGGCCGACCTTCTCGCCCGGCGCAATCGTCAGGCTGAGCTGTTCCAGCACCCGGTCGCCGCCATCGGCGCGCTTGCCGTAGTTGAACGAGATCCGGTCGAATTCGATCCCGCCCCTGCCGACAGCCAGATCCCCGGCATCCGGCAGGTCCTGCACCTCGCGGTGCCTGGACATCATCGCCATGCCGTCATGGACCACCCCGATATTCTCGAACAGGGCCGAAACTTCCCACATGATCCATTGCGACATGCCGTTGAGTCGCAGCGCCAGGCCGACCGAGATCGCGATCGCGCCGACGGAAACCGCCGATCCGAGCCACAGCCAGATCGCGCAGGCGGCGACCAGAAACACCACCATCGCATTGTTATAGTGGACGCAGAACTGCATCTTGGTCACCAGCCGCATCTGGCGGTAGACCGTGTTGAGGAAGCCGTCCATGCCCTCCTGGGCATAGTCCGCCTCCCGCCCCGCATGGGAAAACAGCTTGACCGTGTTGATGTTGGTATAGCTGTCGACGACGCGGCCCGTCATCATCGAGCGCGCATCAGCCTGCTCCCGGCTGATCTTCTTGAGCCGCGGCACGAAATAACGGATCAGCGAAACATACACCACGATCCAAAGGCCGAGCGGCAGGGCAAGCCGCCAGTCCAGCGACACGACCAGCACGATCATCGAAGTGAAATAGACCGCCACATAGACCAGGATGTCGGCGATCTTGAGCACCGTCTCGCGCACCGCGAGCGAGGTCTGCATCACCTTGGTCGCGATCCGGCCGGCAAACTCGTTGGCGAAGAAATCCATCGACTGCCCGAGCAGGTAGCGATGCATCTGCCAGCGCGCGATCATCGGATAGTTGCCGAGCAGCGTCTGGTGAATGATCAGGCTGTGCAGGATCAGCACGACCGGCAGCACGACGAGAAGGAAAAGCCCCATCAGCACGAGCCGGGTGCCTTCGCGATCGATGAAGCCGACGCGTTCCGATCCGCTCAGCCAGTCGACCAGCGATCCGAGAAAACCGAACAGCGTCACCTCGCCGGCGGCAAGACAGGCGCCAAGCACCGACATGGCGGCGATCCAGCCGGCCACCGGTTTGGTATAGTGCCAGCAGAACGCCGCGAAGTGGGCCGGCGGAGCCTGCGGCTCCTCCGGCGGATAGGGATCGACCCGTGTTTCAAAATAGCGGAACAAGGCAGGTCTCCTGTAACCGGTCGGTCTGGTTCGGCTCCGCGAGCGGCAAGCGCCCGCGTCCGGCGAGATAGGTGCGGCATGGTTGTGCTCGAATCGAGCCGGTCAGCGAATCGTCGTCCGGAACGAGCGTTACGGCAATCGGATCGTTGACAAAAGAAAACAGCCAGACAATCGCCCAGACGGCAAAAAGCAGCGCTGCGGCCTGAACGGCCATGCCAGAGATGGTTTCGGGTCTCCCCTCGATGGGAGACGGGTTCTTTTCGGGATACATCGGTTCGGTCCTGGGTGTTTCAAGACCCGGCGCGAACCTGTTCGAAAAAAGAAAAAGGATTTTTCTGAAAGATCGTCAGCCGGGTATCAGCTTTGGATGAAGGCGGTATGGGCCTGGGCGGCGCGAGGGCACCGGCAATGGCCGATCACATCGCGGGGCATCCAATCCGCGAGGGTGCGATAGAGTTCGATAGTCATGACACCCTCCTTCAGAACGGTTGACGATGCGCCGCTGATAGCCCCTAAACGGAGGTTCCGCAAGGCCGCGGCGCCCGCCGGCGATCACGTTTTGCGCGTCTTTGTTGCAAAGGAACCCGGTAGGCCATCGCCATGATACACGCCCCCAGACCGGCCCTTGCCCTCTACCAGCCCGACATAGCCGGCAATACCGGCACGCTGATCCGCCTCTCCGCCTGCCTGGCGAGCGAATTGCACATCATCGATCCGGCCGGCTTCCGCCATGACGATACCGCGCTCAGGCGCGCCGGCATGGACTATGCCGATCTCGCCAGCATCACGCGGCATGCAGACTTCGCCGCCTTTGAAGCCTGGCGCGCAGGGGCTGGGCAAACAGGGGCCGGCCGTCGCCTCGTCCTGCTGACCACCAGGGTCGAAACCGCCTATACCGACTTTGCCTTCCGGCCCGGCGACCTGCTGCTGCTGGGCCGCGAATCGGCGGGGGTTCCTGACACGGTCCACGCCGCCTGCGACGCGGCCGTCACCATTCCCATGGCGCCGGGCGCCCGTTCGCTCAACCAGGCGGTGAGCGCGGCGATGGTTCTGGGCGAGGCGCTCCGGCAGACGGACGGGTTTTCGGATCGGCCTGCTTCGGCCGGCTCAATCGGCTGAGGGCAGCCGCCGCAGGGTGAACTCGATCCTGCCGTCCGGCAGTTCGCGCCAGCTCTCGACCTCCGACCAATAGGCGGCCTTGGGATATCTGGCGAGGAATTCGCGCGCCTTCTCCTGCGCCTCCGCCCGCGGCAGCGTCAGCGTCACGCGCTTCCAGCTGCCGGCATCGGCACCGTTCTGGCGCCGCTTGCGCATCCAGCTTTCCTGGCGCTGGCGGGCCTTGGAAAGAGCATGGGTCTGCTGGTCCCAGTAACCGTCGACGGGTATCCGCCGCCGGTCGAACCGGTCGTTCTCCGCCGGGACTGAGCCCCGCACTTCCTTGCTGTGCCGATGGTCGCCCATGACCTTGCCGCTCGACCTTTCCCGCCGCCATAGGGGCACCGCGATCTGCGGCTGTCAAGCGGCTATTGCCCCGACCCTGCCGACGCCCGGCCACCGCCATCGGCAGCCGTTCGTTGTGCTGGACACAAAAGCGCATGTCCTGATAAGGACGCCCGAACAACCATTGGACAACGTCATGAGTAACCAGAGGCCCCTCCTGCCGCACGGCCTGCCGGCGGGTATCGAGGAAAAGAAGATCGCGGCGCAAACCTGGTTCCAGAAACTGCGCGACACGATTTGCGCGCGCTTCGAGGAACTCGAGCAGGAACTGACCGGACCGTTTTCCGAGCACGCCCCCGGCCGGTTCGTCGCCACGCCCTGGCATCGCACCGATCACGGCACCGGACAGGAAGGCGGCGGTGGCGTGATGTCGATCATGCATGGCCGCCTGTTCGAGAAGGTCGGCGTTCACACCTCCACGGTTCATGGCGAATTTTCGAGCGAATTCCGATCCCAGATTCCCGGTGCCGAGGAAGACCCGCGCTTCTGGGCAACCGGCATTTCGCTGATCGCCCATCCCTGGAATCCCAATGTTCCGACCGTTCACATGAACACCCGCATGGTGGTCACCACCAGCCAGTGGTTTGGCGGCGGCGCCGACCTGACCCCCATGCTGGACGCCCGCCGCACCCAGGAAGACGCCGACAGCCAGATCTTCCACAAGGCGATGAAATTCGTCTGCGAGCGCCATGGCGTTGCCGATTACGGGCGCTACAAGGCCTGGTGCGATGACTATTTCTTCTTGAAGCACCGCAACGAGATGCGCGGCATCGGCGGCATTTTCTACGACTATCTGCGCTCCGACGAGGAAGCTGGCGGCTGGGAGGCCGATTTCCGCTTCACCCAGGATGTCGGCAAGGCCTTCAACGTCTGCTATCCGCCGATCGTCCAGCGCAACATGAACCTCGACTGGACGCCCGAACAGCGCGAGGAACAACTGATCCGCCGCGGCCGCTACGTCGAATTCAACCTGCTCTACGACCGTGGCACGATCTTCGGCCTCAAGACCGGCGGCAATGTGGATTCGATCCTCTCCTCCATGCCGCCCACGGTGCGCTGGCCGTAACCGGTCTCACGTTCGCGACCCGTCGCCGGCCGGATCGCGCCGGCCCGGCTTCGGCACATTGCCACCCCATTTCGCGGCTATGCTCTGCCCAGGAGGTGACCCATGAAGACATTCGAATGCGGCACGCTGGTGCCCGGCTGCGAATGGCACACCGAAGCCGATGAAGAGGCGGAAGTCGTTCGCCGCGCGGTGGAACACCTGAAATCGAGCCATGGCGAGGCGATCATCCGCGAATCGATGATCGAGGCCATCAAGCAGCGCATCCAGGGCCGCAAGGCAGCCTGAGCCGGACAGCTACACCCCGGCAGGCTACATCATTGCCAACAGGTCGTGGCGGGTCAGCGAAAACCCGCTATCGATCCATCTTTGTTCCAGTTCGCCGAGCTTGCCGCCAAGTTCGCGCCCCTCGGCAAGGCCGGCTTTCTTCAGGTCCTTGCCGCTGACCGGAAACACCGGCACGTCCCAGCTTTCGGCCATTTCCACCGCCTCGGCAAACTGCCCCGCCAGCGGCTCGTCGCCGTTGAGGATCGCCGTGGCGGCGTTGAGCCGCAGCCGGTCGAGCAGGGCCGTGCGGTTGCCGCGATAGAGCCGGATCTTGAGATCCCGCGCATCGACCCCGTCTTTTGGCAGATCGGTCACCGCCCAGGCCGCAAGCCGCGCCTTGCAGGCATTGGAAATCTTCAACCGCTCGACAAGCCGCTCGACGTTTTCCGGCGTCGGGCGAAACATGGTCTCGAGCCGCAGCAACACATCCGGTGGCCAGGAGAAGCGCGTCTCGGCCTCGATCAGCGGCCGCACCAGATCGATGCCCCATTTCTCGCTTTCCGGCAGGATCTGCGTCAAAACGCCGGTCGTGCGCATCCACAGCAATGCCCGGCCCGGATCGGGCGCGGCGAGGATTTTCTTGAACTCGCTCCAGATGCGCTCGGCCGATACCCGCCCAAGCCCTGGCTTGAGCCGGGCCGCAGCCTTGAGCCCCTCCGCGTCGGGCCGGCCGGAACCGTAACAGGCAAAGAAGCGGAAGAACCGCAGAATGCGCAGATAATCCTCCTCGATGCGCCGGGCGGCATCGCCGATGAAGCGCACCTGGCGCGCCTTGAGGTCCGGGAGCCCGCCGATCGGATCGTGCACCGTGCCGTACCGGTCGCAGTAAAGCGCGTTCATGGTCAGATCGCGCCGCTCCGCGTCTTTCTTCCACGATGTGCCGAAGCGCACCAGCGCACGGCGCCCGTCGGTTTCGACATCCTCGCGCAGCGTGGTGATTTCGTAGGGCGTGCCGCCGCTGATGGCGGTAACCGTCCCATGCTCTATCCCCGTCGGCACCACCTTGATACCGGCCTTGCCCAGCGCTGAGACGATGGCGGGCGGTTCGAGCGTCGCCGCCAGATCGACATCCCTGACCTTCTCGCCCAGAAGGGCGTTGCGCACGGCGCCACCCGCGACCCGCGCCTCTCCGCCGACAGCGGCGATCGCATCGAAAACGGCGACCAGCCCCGCCTCGCCCAGCCAGGGGTGGTCGGCAATGTCGAGCCTCATGCCTGCTCCAGCGCGGCGGCCGCCATCGGCGGCTCGCCCGTCAGCCTTTCATGAAACTGCCGGATGATGCCGGCGGTCACGCCCCAGATATAGTGTTCGCCGAACGGCATCTCGATGTAGTAGCGCCGCTTGCCCTCGAACGGCCGGCTGCCAAGCCTGTGATTGTCGGAATTGAGCAGAAAGCCGAGCGGCACCTCGAAGATGTACTCGACCTCGTCCTGATTGGCGGCCAGTTCCGCATGCGCATCGACCAGCGCCACGACCGGCGCGATGCGAAAGCCCGAGCCCGAAAGATAGTCCGGCATCACGCCCAGCACGTCCACATGGGCGGCATCGAGCCCGATCTCCTCATGGGCTTCCCTCAGGGCCGCCGCCACCGACCCGCCATCCTGGTCGTCGATCTTGCCGCCGGCAAACGCGACCTGGCCCGAATGGGAGGCAAGATGCTCGGTCCGCTTCGTCATCACCACCGACAACCCGCCATGGCGCTCGACAACCGGGATCAGCACGGCGGCCGGCCGCAACGCCCGGTGGACGACCCAGTCACGCAGGCCGGGATTGAACAGGAAATCGCCGACCGGCGCCCTGCCCGGCGCAAACAGCCGCTCCGCCGCCAGCGCCCGAAACCGGGCCGCATCGAGATTTCCGAAATCCGGCCGGGTGGTATTGGAACTCGAAACCATCAAACCTCGCTACCGCCGCCCAGTTCATCGGCAGCCATCACGGCAAAGAACATGCCCTTGCTGCCAACAGCGAAGACGGTTTTTCCGTCCAGCTCCCTCTCCTCCCCGAGCGCCATCAATTCATGCATGACAGGCCGCGCCAGCAGCGCTTCGAGACGCCCGCGAACGCCAAGATAGGGTTTGACGCCGCCGGTCGCATCCTCGATCTCAAAGCGCAGCCGGTGCTCCGGCCCCGCCTCGACCACATCGCCCACATTGGTGCGGAAGGTCAGCACCTGATCCTCGCCGGAACCCGTCGCCTGCATCTCGACGGCGATGAACGGCGCATCCTCGACCCGGATCCTGAGTTGTTCCACCGGCGTGACGAGATAGGTTTCGCCATCCTCGTCCTTGCGCAGCACGGTCGCGAAGAGGTCGACCAGCGGTTGCCGGCCGATCGGCGAGCCTTCGTGAAACCAGCGCCCGTCGGCACGGATCTCGATATCGATCTCGCCGCGATGTGCCGGGTGCCATTTCTCGACCGGCGCGGGACCCCGCCTGCGCGTACCGGCCCTGTCGACCAGCGCCTGAAGCCCCGCCAGGCCGCGATCGTCCTTCCGCTTTTCCATCTCGATCCCGGTCGGCATCGTCATCCGCTCTCTTCCGGCATTGCTGCCATGCGCCGCATTCACGTCGCATGCGAGTGCCAAAATAGCCCCGCAGAGCCGAATGGCAAGATTTCCGTGATCGCCGCTTTCACGCACATTTCCGCCACAAAGGTTTCCTTGCAAACTCGGGCGGCGCAACTACCATGGCATGAGGCCAAATCAGTCGGCAGTCAGATGGCAACCGGAAGGATCAGATGAGCGCAGTCGATACCAAGACCAGCCAGGCAGCGAAGGATTCGAAGGCGGTCATCGCCGCCGCCGAGGCCGCCGTCGGCGACATGAGGAAAGTCCGCGACGAGACGGCCAAGGTCATCTTCGGCCAGGAAAGCGTCATCGAGCGTTCGCTCGTCACCCTTCTGTCGGGCGGCCACGGCCTGCTGATGGGGCTGCCCGGCCTTGCCAAGACCAAACTCGTCGAGACCCTCGGCATCGTGCTCGGCATCCAGTCGGCGCGCATCCAGTTCACCCCCGACCTGATGCCGTCCGACATTCTGGGATCGGAAATCCTGCAACAGGACGAGGATGGCAGGCGCTCCTTCCAGTTCGTCAAGGGCCCGGTCTTCACCCAGCTGCTGATGGCCGACGAGATCAACCGCGCCAGCCCCCGCACCCAGGCGGCATTGCTGCAATCGATGCAGGAATACCACGTCACCATTGCCGGCCACCGCTACGACCTGCCGGCGCCGTTCCATGTGCTGGCGACCCAGAACCCGCTCGAACAGGAGGGCACCTATCCCCTGCCCGAAGCCCAGCTCGACCGCTTTTTGATGCAGATCGACGTGCACTATCCCGATCTCGATGCCGAGCGCCGCATCCTGCTCGAGACCACCGGCGCCAGCGAGGCGAGCGCCGCAGCGGTGCTGAGCGGCAAGCGCCTGCAGGAATTGCAGGCCCTGGTGCGCCGCATCCCGGTCGGCGAGAGCGTCGTCAACGCCATCCTCGAACTGGTGCGTTCCGCCCGCCCCGGCGCCGATGACGGCGAGATGAACCGCTTCATTTCCTGGGGCCCGGGTCCGCGCGCCAGCCAGGCCCTGATGCTGACGACGCGCGCCCGCGCCCTGCTCGACGGTCGGCTGTCGCCCTCCGTCGACGACGTGCTGGCGCTGGCCGAGCCCGTGCTGCAGCACCGCATGCAATTGTCCTTCGCGGCCCGTGCGGAAAAGGTCTCGGTGCGCGATGTCATTGCCGATATCAAGAGCCGCATCGGCTGACCCGGCGGCTTGCCCGGTTGCCGCCATGGCAAAGTCTGAAACAGGAAAACCCGCCTGATGGTCCAGCCGGTCGGCACCTCGGTTGAAACGCTCCCCGCCCGCTCGGTGCTGGGGCGCTCGCGCGCCCGTGCGGCCCTGATCCCCGATCTTCTGGTCGAGGCCCAGCGCGTCGCCAACAACGTCTTCGCCGGCTGGCATGGCAGGCGGCGGCGCGGCATCGGCGAGAATTTCTGGCAGTTCCGCCCCTATGTCCAGGGTGAAAACCTGGCCGCCATCGACTGGCGCCGCTCGGCCCGCGACGATCATGTCTATGTCCGCGACCGCGAATGGCAGGCCTCCCACACCATCTGGCTGTGGGTCGATGAGAGCCCCTCCATGCTCTACCAGTCGCAGCAGGCAATGGTCTCCAAGCAATCCCGCGCCCTGGTGCTGGCGCTCGCCATGGCCGAGCTGCTGGCCCGTTCGGGCGAGCGCATCGGTTGGCTCGGCGTTTCGAAGCCGGTCATCCACCGCCACGCCGCCGAACGGCTGGCCGAGGCGCTGGCAACCGCCGGCGAGCAGGCCGCCTGGCCCGACATGAAGGCGATCGGCGACCACGCGGAGATCATCCTGTTCAGCGATTTTCTCGAAACCCGGGAACGCGAAGCGACCCATTTCGCCGCCTTTCGCGATCTGACCGACAAGCATGTGCGCGGCCATCTGGTGCAGATCGTCGATCCGGCCGAAGCGGTCTTTCCCTATGCCGGGCGCATCGAATTCCGCGATCCGGAGACCGGCCACGCGCTCAATCTGGGATCGGCGCAGACCGTGCGCCAGGACTATGAGCGCCTGTTTGCCGCTCATACGCAGCTACTCGCCGATTATTGCGCCCGCCTCGGCTGGTCGCACACCCTGCACCATACCGACCGGCTCGCCTCCCAGGCCTTGCAGTCGCTGCACATCGCATTGTCGGAAAATCCTTTCGAGGGGGTGCGGTGATGGCCGGTCTTCCGCTCATCTTCGCCTCCCCCTGGGTTCTGCTGGCACTCCTGTCGCTGCCGGTGATCTGGTATCTGCTGCGCTTGACGCCGCCGCGGCCACAGACGGAAATCTTCCCGCCCTTCGTCATTCTCGAACGGCTTGTCAGCCGCGAGGACACACCGGCGAAAAGCCCCTGGTGGCTGACCCTGCTGCGGCTGGCGATCGCGGCCCTGATCATCGTCGCCATGGCGGGGCCGATCCTCAATCCGCGCGAGGACGTGCTGACCGGCGAAGGGCCGCTGCTGCTCGTCATCGACGATGGCTGGGCGAGCGCGAAGGACTGGGAACGCGTCCGCGCGACCGCGCTCGCCATCGCCGACACCGCGGCGGAAACGGGCAGGCCGGTTGCGCTCGCCTTCACCGCCGATCCGGCCGACGTGCCGGTGAGCCTGCAACCGGCCGCGGAGATCAAGTCGCTGTTGCAGGCACGCGACAACCGTCCCGTCAGGCCCGACCACCCGACCGCCGCCCGGCGCATCCGCGCCACCCTTGCCGGGACGAGCTTCGGCGAAGCGATCTACCTTTCCGACGATCTTGAGCGCGACGGCACCGATATCCTGGTTGAAACCCTGTCGGCATCGGGCGCCGGTCTTCAGGTGATCCGCCCGTCGGCGGATACGCTGATCGCCCTGAGGCCGGTCGAGAACCAGCCTTCCAGCATGATCGGTACGCTCGTCCGCGCGACCAGCGACAATGCGGTGCCGGTCCGCATCACCGCCTATGACCGCGACGGCCTGCCCGCGGCAACCTCCTTCGCGGTTTTTGCCGCCGGCAGCAAGACCGCCGATTTCGAGTTCACCCAGCCGGTCGAAATCCGCAACCAGATCGTTCGCGTCGCCGTCGACGGCGTCGGCAATGCCGGTGCCGTGCAATTGCTCGACGATTCCAACCGGCGCCGCATCGTCGGCCTGATCTCCGGCCAGAGCGCCGACATCTCGCAGCCGCTGCTGTCGCCGCTCTACTACATCAACCGCGCGCTTTCGCCATTTTCCGATCTGCGCGTCGCCGATACCGCCAACATCGAGGATGCGGTGGCCGATCTCGTCAACCAGAACGTCTCGGCGATCGTGCTCGCCGATATCGGCACCCTGCCGGAGCAGGCGCGCATGAAGATCGAGAACTTCGTCGACGAGGGCGGGCTGGTGATCCGCTTTGCCGGCCCCAGGCTTGCCGCCAATCCCGACAGTTCGCTCCTGCCGGTCGACCTCGTCCAGGGCGACCGCTTCATCGGCGGCGCGCTCTCCTGGGAGACCCCCAAGGCGGTCGCGCCTTTCGAGCCGTCATCGCCCTATTTCGGCCTCGAGACGCCGAAGGACGTCACCGTCTCGCGCCAGGTACTCGCGCTGCAAAGCCAGGATATCGAAAAGCGCACCTGGGCGCGGCTCGAGGATGGTACGCCGCTGATCACCGCCAACCAGTCCGGCCGGGGCTGGATCGTTCTCTTCCACGTCAATTCCGACAACAACTGGTCCAACCTGCCGCTTTCCGGCGCCTTCGTGGAAATGCTGCGCCGCACGGTCAATCTGGCCCGCTCCACGGCCGCCGGCGTGACCGATGAGGCGGAACTGCGCCTGCCCCCCATGGAGGTTCTCGACGGCAGGGGCAATATCGTGCCGCCACCGGTCGAAGTGCAACCGCTGGTCTTCGAGCGCGGGGCGCAACTGCAGGTGTCGATCGAAAACCCGCCTGGCCTGTACGGCACCGAGGACGGGTTCCGCGCGCTCAACCTGATCCGCGCCGGCGAAACCCTCGCGCCGCTCGACGTTTCGGCCCTTCCCGCCGGCACGAGGCTGAGCACGCTTTCAAGGCAGGACAGCCTGGCCCTGCGCCACTGGCTGCTGCTCGCCGCCGCCCTGCTCTTCCTGGCCGACTGCCTCGCGGTCCTGTGGTTTGCCGGGCTGATCCGAAGGCCTTCCGGCGCCAGGCCGGTCGCCGCATCCCTGATGCTCGCGCTGGGCCTGTCGCTGGCCGTGATGGCCGGCACGACCGACAGGGCCGCCGCCCAGCAGGCCGGCGACATCGATTTCAACCCTGCGCTGCGCACCAGCTTTGCCTATGTCGTGACGGGAAACCGCCAGATCGACGCCATCAGCGCGGCGGGGCTTACCGGCCTCACCCGCTTCGTCGCGGCACGCACCGCGCTTGAGCCGGCCGATCCCGTCGGCGTCGACGTCTCGCGCGATGAGCTTGCCTTCTATCCGTTCCTCTACTGGCCGGTCGATCCCGCCGCGCCGGCGCCTTCCGAGGAGACCATGGCGCGGGTCGATGCCTATATGAAGCAGGGCGGGACCATCCTTTTCGACACCCGCGACGCGCTCAACAGCGTGCTCAATGCGGATTCGGGCGGCAATGTGAAACTGCGCCAGATCCTCGCCACCCTCGACGTTCCCCCGCTCGAACCCGTGCCCGCCGATCACGTGCTGACCAAGTCCTTCTTCCTGCTC
Organism: Nitratireductor sp.; assembly: GCA_020441665.1. Taxonomy (GTDB): domain Bacteria; phylum Pseudomonadota; class Alphaproteobacteria; order Rhizobiales; family Rhizobiaceae; genus Salaquimonas. The sequence goes on along the minus strand of JAGRLT010000102.1, from coordinate 14,374 downwards.
GACAGTTTCCCCGGCCGCTATGCCGGTGGCGATCTGTGGGTCGAGCAGATCGGCTCGGCCGACGAGAGCGAATTGCGCCCCGCCCGGGCCGGCGACGGCGTCTCGACCATCCTGATCACCTCGAACGATTTCGCCGGCGCCTGGGCGGTCGACGACAGCGATCGCGCCCTGCTGCCGATCACCCCGCCCGCGCCGGGCCAGCGCGAATACGCTTTCCGCGTCGGCGTCAACATCGTCATGTACACCATGACCGGCAACTACAAGGCCGATCAGGTCCACATCCCGGCCCTGCTGGAACGCTTGGGGCAATAGCGATGGAACTGAGCCTCGCCCTCGATCCGCAACTGCCGCCCTGGCTGATCGCCGCCGTGGCTATCCCGGCTCTGGCGCTTGCCCTCTACGGCCTTGTCGGCCGGGCGCGCGGCGCCTGGCTTCGGCTTGCCGGCTGGACCTTTCTGACGCTGGCATTGCTCAATCCCTCCCTGCTGCGCGAGGACCGCGAGAACCTCAAAAGCGTCGTGGCGGTCGTCGTCGACAAGAGCGGCAGCCAGCAACTGGCCGACCGGGCGGAACAGACCGAGGCGATCCGCGCCCGGCTCACCGAAAGCCTGTCCCGGCTCGATGAGTTCGAAGTCCGCGAGATCGACGCGGAGGAACTGGTTTCCAGCACGACCGACGTCTCGACGGCGCTCATCCGGGCGCTCAAGAGCGGCCTCAAGGACGTGCCGGAGGAACGCCTTGCCGGCGCGATCCTGATCACCGACGGCCAGGTCCACGACATTCCAGAACGGATTTCGGAGCTTGGCATCAAGGCGCCGGTGCATGCCCTGATCACCGGATCCGAAGACGAGCGCGACCGGCAGATCCAGATCGTCACCGCACCGCGCTACGGCGTTGTCGGCGAGAATTTCGAGATCGAATACCGCGTCCGCCAGCAGGGCATGGGCAATGGCGCAGTCGCCGTCTCGATCTACATGGATGGCGAACTGGCCTCGGTCGAGGAGGTCATTCCAGGCGAGACCTATTCCTTCTTCGCCAAAATCCCCCATGGCGGCCCGAACATCATCGAATTGCGCGCCGAAACCCATCCCCGGGAACTGACCGCCACCAACAACCGCGCCTTCACCACGCTCAACGGCATTCGCGAGAACCTGCGCGTCCTGCTGGTCTCGGGCGAGCCCCATGCCGGCGAAAGGACCTGGCGCAACCTGCTGAAATCCGATGCCAGCGTCGATCTGGTGCATTTCACCATTCTGCGCCCGCCGGAAAAACAGGACGGTACGCCGATCAGCCAATTGTCGCTGATCGCCTTTCCGACCCGCGAACTCTTCGTCGAGAAGATCGACGAATTCGACCTGATCATCTTCGACCGCTATTCGCGGCGCGGCGTTCTGCCGGTGCTCTATTTCGACAACATCGCCCGCTATGTGCGCAATGGCGGCGCGGTGCTGGTGGCGGCGGGCCCCGAATTCGGCCAGCCGGGCACGATCGCCGAGACGCCGCTTGCCGACGTACTGCCCGCCCAACCCGACAGCACCATCTTCGAGGAGCCGTTCAAGCCGCGGATCTCCGACCTTGGCAACCGCCATCCCGTGACCCGCGGCCTCGACAATGGCAGGCAGGATAATCCCGACTGGAGCCGCTGGTTTCGAACCATCGGCACCGACCGCGTGACCGGCGAAGTGGTCATGGAAGGGGCGGAAAAGTCGCCGCTGCTGGTGCTGCAACGCTTCGACGAGGGTCGCGTCGCCCTGCTGCTTTCCGATCATGCCTGGCTGTGGGCGCGCGGTTTCGAGGGCGGTGGGCCCCATGTGCAGTTGCTGCGCCGCATGGCCCATTGGCTGATGAAGGAACCGGAACTGGAGGAAGAGCGCCTGACCGCCCGTCAGGACGGCAACCGACTGCTGATCGAGCGCCAGACGCTCAAGGGCGCCCCGCCCGACGTGGAGGTGACCGCGCCCGACGGCACCCTGTCGACCCGGCCCTTCCGCGAAACCGGTCCCGGCCTCTACACGGCGGAGCTCCGGGAACCCGATATCGGCCTCTACCAGATGCGCGATGGCGAATTGACGGCGCTCGTCCATTCCGGCCCGCCCAATCCGCGCGAATTCGCCGAAGTGGTCAGCACGCCCAACCTGCTCGCTCCCTTCCTGGCCAAGATCGGCGGCACGGTGCGGCGGGTCTCGCAGAATGCCTCCGACCTGCCGCGCATCATTCCGGTAAGGGCCGGCGCGCCGGCCTATGGCAATGGCTGGCTCGGCCTCAACAATACCGGCGCCACGGCGCTGAGGGGCATCGACCGCATCAGCCTGTTTGCCGGTTTCCTGGGCCTTGCCATGCTGCTCTTTGCCTTTGCCGCGATGTGGACCCGCGAGGGGCGCTGAAGCGCTATCCGAAATCGCGCTCCGCCTGCCCGCGATAACCGTCGAGCACGCCGGGTGCGAGTTCGCAGGCAAGGATGCGCAGCGGATCGGCCGGTCCCGGAAAGGTGATCTGGCCGGGCGCGACCCGGTCGAAGCCGAACGGGCCGTAATAGGCATAATCCCCCACCAGCACGGCCAGCGAATGGCCCTGCCGCCGCGCTTCGAACAGCGAGCGGTTCATCAGTTCGCGGCCGATGCCGAGCTTGCGGAAATCGGGATCGACCACCAGCGGTCCGAGCACCAGCGCCTTCTTCCCGCCGATCAGACAGGGCGTGAGCTTGACCGATCCGGCCAGCCGGTCGTCGAGCTTGGCGATGAAGGAGAGTTTCGGATCGCTCGCCACCCCTTCGCGCAGCCGGAAGGCGGCACGGCTGAACCGGCCGGGGCCGAAGGCGGCGGCCGCCAGCGCCTCGATATCCGCTTCGTCATCGGACGTTTCGAGCCGGACCTTGATCAGGCTCGCAATTTCGGTGTCATCGGAGGTGTGGAGTGTCATGGCAGTGTCCCGGCCGGAAGCTGTCGATTGGCCGGAGCAGCGCCTTTACCGCCGTCAAACAGCCGCGTGAAATGGCATTGCCGGCGGAAGGCCAGCCCTGCATTCAGCGGGTCGTCGTCGGTTGAGATACATGCATGCACTCCTGAAGTGACGGGGGATTATCACGCTGTCCCGCGACGGTAAACCCGGTTTCGCGCAAATTTACGCGCGCTTCGGCTACCCGCCGCCCGGACGGCGCGGGCATCACCAGAACTGCGAAACCCGCCCGTCGCCGAACACTTCCTCAAGCCGGGTGCGGGTCGGTGCCGTCACCCCTTCCGGCAGGCCGTCGAGTGCGAAAAAACCGGTCTCGAGGATTTCCCGCGTCGGTTCGAATGCCCGCAACCGCCGCCACTCCAGGCAACGGTAGAGCAGGACGTGATCGCGCTTCGATGCGCGGCGATTGGCGATGACCGCCAGAAGCTGCGGCTCGCCCAGCGGCTCGATGCCCGTCTCCTCGTCGAGTTCCTTGGCAAGCGCGGCAAGCGCCGTCTCCCCACGTTCGACGCCGCCGCCCGGCAGATGCCAGCCCGTCACATAGGAATGGCGCACCAGCAGGACGCGGCCCGCATCGTCGGTGACGATCGCCCGCACACCGAGCGTCATTGGCCGCTTCAGCAGAAAGAAGCCATGGATCAGCCTTGTCCGCCAGCCCGGTTTCTTCACTTTTCCTAGCCTCGTCTCACATCGTGCAATCTGGCAATCGCCCTTGCCTGACCTAGATAATGCGTTAGACGATGTGACACCATGCAATTTCGACTGGCGCACATTTCCGACATCCATCTCGGCCCCCTGCCCAGGGTCAGGCGCAGCGAACTCTTTTCAAAGCGCATCACCGGCTACATCAATTTCCGCCGCAACCGCTCGCGCGCCGACCAGCCGCAGATCACCGCTCATATCGTCGATTTCCTCGCCGGCCTGAAGCCCGACCACACGGCCATCACCGGCGATCTGATCAATCTCGGGCTCGATCTCGAAATCGAGAACGCGCGCAACTGGCTGGCGGAACTGGGCAGGCCGCGGGACAATACCGTCATCCTCGGCAATCATGACGCCTATGTGCGCGGCGCCCGCGCCAGGGCGCTTGCCGCCTGGCAGCAATGGGTCACCGGCGATGACGGCGCGACCATTGCCGATGCCGGAGACTATCCGGTGGTGCGGCGGCGCGGCGATGTTTCCATCATCGGCTGCAATTCGGCGCGCGCTTCCATTCCCTTTCTCGCCACCGGCTATTTCCACAAGGATCAGGCGGATCGCCTGCGGCAGGTGCTCGATGCCGAGCATGCCCGCCACCGCGCCACCGTGGTGCTGATCCACCATCCGCCCTTTCCGCGCGCCACGGCACGCCACAAGCGGCTCATCGGCCTGTCGAACTTCACCCGGGTGATCCGCGATTGCGGCGCCGGCCTGATCCTGCATGGCCACACCCATCTTGCGACCGAAACCTGGCTCGACGGGCCCGGATACAAGGTGCCGGTGATCGGTGTTCCCGCCGCCTATCAATGGCCGGGCTACCGCAAGCCGCCGGCCGGCATCAATCTCTTCACCTTCGATTTCGCCCGCGATCAGGTCACGCTCCGCCTTGAGCGCTATGGCTACCGCGGCGAAGCGGGCAACGGGCCGGATAACAGGATCTTGCCGGTGGAGGAAAAGGTGCTGGTGGGCGGCCGCAGCCTTACCGCAGCAGGTTGAGCAGCGTCCCGCCATAGGCGAGCCAGCCATACATGCCGCCGATACCGATCGCGATGCCGACCAGAAACCACGCGAAAAGGCCGCCGACGCTGCCGACGACGGAGTTCTCGGGAACGACCTCCGCCTGTTTCTTAGTTTCGCCGAAATCGTAATTGCGCATGGCGACCCATTCGCCTTCCAGCATCCGCTCGCGCTCGAGCAGGCGCTCGGCGACATAGTTCGAGACCAGGCGCGCCATCCGCTCCCGATCCTCGCCATGGCCAAGAATGGTGCGGCCCATGCGGGTATCCTTGACGAATTCATAGGTCCGCCGGTCACGCGCCATGCGCACGAACGAGGTCATGTCGATCCACAGGCGCGGATTTTCGCCATTGGTCAGCGCGAATTCAAACTGGTCGTTGCCGTCGGGAATATCCCTGAACAAAGGCTGCAGGTCCCGGGCCAGCAGTTCGAGGCGGGCGAGCCGCGCCTGCTTCATCTCGACGACCACATCGTCGCGCGATGCCTGATCGTCGCGCACACGGTTCATCGCCTCCGCCAGGTCGCTGACTCGGCTTTCGATTTCCTTGGCGTCAAGCTCCACATCGGACATGGCGTTTTCCCGGGCGCAAGAAGGTTAACCAAGGGTTAATATAGGCCAAAAGCGGGACAAATCGACAAAAATCTGCGGTGTGGCAGCCCTCTCCCGCTCAAGGGAGAGGGCGAAGCACGCATGCTCCGGTGCAAACCTCAAAGCGACCGGTTGCAGGCCGAGATCAGCGCCTCGAGCGAAGCAACGACAATATTGGTGTTGATGCCGACGCCGAAGACCGGCTTGCCGCCGATATCGGTCTCCATGTAGCAGATCGCCGCCGCGTTCGATCCCTGCTTCAGCGAGTGCTCGGAATAGTCGATCACGCTCACGGCTTTTCCCAGATGCTGCGACAGCGCATCGGTAAACGCATCGATCGGTCCGGTTCCCTTGCCGGTGATCGTGATCGCCTTGCCGCCATCGGTGATCTGCGCTTCGATGGTGCGCAGGCTGTGGCCCGAGGCGGCGGGAAAGGTGGTATGGCCGACAAAGCCGAGCCGCTGGCCCGGCTGCGTCACATAGGCCCTGATAAACTCGTCATAGATGCGCTGGGGCGAAAGTTCTCTGCCCTCCTGATCGGTGATCTGCTGGATGATCTCGCGGAACTCGACCTGCAGCTTGCGCGGCAGGTTGATGCCGAAATCCTCCTGCAGGATATAGGCGATACCGCCCTTGCCTGACTGCGAGTTGATGCGGATGATTGCCTCGTAGCTGCGGCCCACATCCTGCGGGTCGATCGGCAGATAGGGCACTTCCCACAACGGCTTGTTGGCCTTGCGGATCGCCTTCATCCCCTTGTTGATCGCGTCCTGGTGCGAGCCGGAAAAAGCGGTATAGACCAGTTCGCCCACATAAGGGTGGCGCTCGGGTATCTTGAGCTGGTTGGAATATTCATAGACCTTCTTGATCCGCTCGATGTCGGAACAGTCGAGCTGCGGATCGACCCCCTGGGTGAACATGTTGAGCGCCAGGGTGACGATATCGACATTGCCGGTGCGCTCGCCATTGCCGAACAGCGTGCCCTCGACGCGGTCGGCGCCCGCCATCAGGCCCAGCTCGGTGGCGGCGATCCCCGTGCCCCGGTCGTTATGGGGGTGCAGCGACAGGATGATGTTGTCGCGATTGTCGAGATTGCGGCTCATCCATTCGATCTGGTCGGCATAGATGTTGGGCGTCGACATCTCGACCGTCGCCGGCAGGTTGATGATCAGCTTGTTGTCGGCGGTCGGCTGTATGATCTCACTGACCGCGTTGCAGATTTCCAGCGAGAAATCGAGCTCGGTGCCGGTAAAGCTCTCCGGCGAATACTGGAAGCGATAACCCCCTCCTGCCGCTTCGGCCATGTCGCGGATCATCTTGGCCGCATCGGTCGCGATGGTGCGGATGCCGGCGCGATCCATGGCAAAGACCACCCGGCGCTGCAGTTCCGATGTCGAATTGTAGAAATGCACGATCGGCCTGTTGGCGCCTTCCAGCGCCTCGAAGGTGCGGGTGATCAGTTCCGGCCGGCACTGCACCAGCACCTGCAGCGAGACGTCCCCGGGCACCTCTCCCTGCTCGACGCACCAGCGCGCGAAGTCGAAATCGGTCTGCGAGGCGGACGGGAAACCGATCTCGATTTCCTTGAACTTCATGTCGAGCAGCAGGCGGAACATCCGTTCCTTGCGGTCATGGCCCATCGGGTCGATCAGCGCCTGATTGCCGTCGCGAAGATCGACGGAACACCAGATCGGCGGCGTGGTGATCTGTTTCGACGGCCATTGCCGGTCGGGCAAGGCCACCTGCGGATAGGAAGCGTATTTGACGGATGCGCTCGGCATCGTTGGCTCGGTCATATCGGATCTCTTGTCGGTTCTTTGAACGCTGCCGGCACGGATGGGCGGGATTTCACGCGCCTTGTAGCCGCTGCCGGTTCGATTGAAAACGAATTCTGTCGGAAATCAGGGGGCGGGCCGCGAAAGTCGACGGCAGTCTCGACTGCCGGACGCCCTCTGAATCAGGCCCGGCAGCCGCCGCTAAGGAGCAGGGCGAGAAGAAGGCTGGAAGCGGGCGCGTCGATGATCGTCATGATGCGATGAGTTATGCGAGTTTTCCCGTCGATTGCAAGGCAGAATATGGCGGCGAACCGTCGCGCTCAGAGCGCCACCCCTTGCCCCGGCTTGCGCTTGTCCTCGGGCTCCACATGGATGACCACCTTGATACCGGGCATGGCGGCGCGCAGGGCCTGTTCGATCCGGTCGCAGATCGCATGCGAGGTCCGCACCGTCATTGCTGCGGGCACCACCAGGTGGAACTCGGCAAACCGCGCGCTCCCCGCCTCCCGAGTCTTGAGGTCGTGAAACTCGAGCGCGCCGCCGGCGGCGCCAGCTATTACCCGACAGATCGTCTCCTGGTCGGTCACCGGCAGCGCATGGTCCATGAGCGCATGGATCGAGTTCGAGATGATCTTCCAGCCCTCGCGCAGAATGTTGACCGCAACCGCCAGCGCCAGCAGCGGGTCGAGAAGGGTCCAGCCGGTCACGGCGGCCGCGGCGAGACCGAGGAGAACGCCGACCGAGGTAACGACGTCGGAAAGGATATGGCGGGCATCGGAATCGAGCGCCGGTGACCGCGCCTCGCGCGCCGTCCTCAAAAGCAGCGCGGCCCACAGCCCGTTGCCGATGGCCGCGCCCGCATTGACCGCCATCCCCGTCCAGGGTTCCTCCAGCGCACGTGGCGTGCTGAGCGCATGCCAGGCCTCGTTGACGATCAGCAGCGCCGCCGCGGTGATCATCATGCCTTCGAAAACCGCGGCGAAATATTCGGCCTTCTGATGACCGAAGGGATGGGTATCGTCAGCCGGCCGCTGGCTGACCCGCACCGCATACAGCGCCACCAACGAGGCGATCACGTTGACGATCGATTCCAGCGCATCGGAGTAGAGCGCCACCGATCCGGTCAACCGCCAGGCGACGAATTTGACCGCCATGAGGACGAGTGCCACCAGCACGGACAGTTTGGCGAGCAACCTGACCCTCGCCGCGACGGCCTCCCGCCGAACCCCGATCTCATCCATTCCGCGCCACCGGGCTCAAACCCGCTCCGCCTCCCGCGCGTTCCGTCTGCCGGCCAGATGCGCGACGACGTTTTCGATCATCTTGAGCCCGGCATCGCCGCCCAGCGTCATGATCGATTCGGGGTGGAACTGCACCGCCGCCACCGGCTCCTTGTCATGTTCGATGCCCATGACGACACCGTCGGTCGTCTGCGCGGTGATGGTGAAGCCCTTGGGGAGCCGCACCGGATCGGCGAAAATCGAGTGGTAGCGACCCACGGTGATTTCGCGCTCAAGGCCGGAAAACACCTTGCCCGGCTTCAGCACCTTGATGCGCGACGGCTTGCCATGCATGGGGATGGCCAGTTGACGGAGCGTGCCGCCATAGGCCTCCGTCAGCGCCTGCAGGCCGAGACAGACGCCGAAGATCGGCAGCTTGCGCTCGCGCAGCTTGCGGATCGTCGCCTTGCAGTCGAAATCGGCCGGCATGCCGGGGCCGGGCGACAGCACGACCAGGTCGGGCCGGTACTCGTCGATCACGCTTTCGGCGACCGGCGTTCGCACCGTCGTCACCTCGGCGCCGGTCTGGCGGAAGTAGTTCGCCAGCGTGTGGACGAAACTGTCCTCGTGATCGACCAGCAGGATGCGCATGCCGGTGCCGACCTGGGCTGCCTTGCGCGCGCCCGATGCGCTGTTCGACCTGCCCGCGTCGCGGATCGCGGCGATCAGTGCCGAAGCTTTCAGTTCGGTCTCGTTTTCCTCTTCCACCGGATCGGAATCGAACAACAGCGTGGCCCCCGCCCGCACCTCGGCAATGCCGTCCTTGAGGCGGATGGTCCTGAGCGTGAGACCGGTATTCATGTTGCCGTTGAAATGGATCGCTCCGACCGCCCCGCCATACCAGGCGCGCGGGCTCTTCTCGTTCTCCTCGATATAGCGCATCGCCCACAGTTTCGGCGCACCCGTCACCGTCACCGCCCAGGCGTGCGACAGGAAGGCGTCGAACGCGTCCATGCCGTCGCGCAAGCGCCCCTCGATGTGATCGACCGTGTGGATCAGCCGCGAATACATCTCGATCTGGCGCCGCCCGATCACCCGCACGCTGCCCGGCTCGCAGACCCGGCTCTTGTCGTTGCGGTCGACATCCGAACACATGGTGAGCTCGGATTCGTCCTTCTTCGAATTGAGCAGTTTGAGGATCTGTTCGGAATCCTCGATCGCATCCCTGCCCCGCTTGATCGTACCGGAAATCGGGCAGGTCTCGACCCGCCTGCCGGTCACCCGGACATACATTTCCGGCGACGCGCCGATCAGATATTCGTTGTTTCCAAGGTTGAAGAAGAAGGAATAGGGCGACGGGTTGATCTCTTTCAGCTTGCGCGAGATCGAGGCCGGATCGCTCACGCAGCGCTCGTAGAAGGTCTGCCCCGGCACGACCTCGAACAGATCGCCGCGCTTGAACTTCTCCTTCGCCTTGATGACGCCGCGGGCATATTCGCCGGGAGCATGATCGCCGCGGGGCGGCTCGACGTCCGACGCCGCGAACGGGCAGTCGGGCGTTTCGCGCGCCAGGCCCTGCGTCGAAACCCCGTCGACCTCGAACTCGTAGCGGTCGTGCCAGGCGATCGCCTGGTGATGATCGACGACCAGGATTTCATCGGGCAGGAAGAGCACCAGGTCACGATTGTCGTCCGGGCGCGCCAGATGCTGCTCGATCTCCTCGAACTGGAAGGCGATGTCGTAGCCGAAGGCGCCATAGAGCCCGAGGCTCGAATCCTCGTCGGAACGGAACAGATCGACAATCGCCCGCACCACGGAAAAGACCGTCGGCGCCCGCGAGCGCATCTCCTCCGAGGCGATCCTTCCCGCCGCCTTGACGGTTACGGCGATCGTCTCGCCCGCCGTTTCGATCGACGCCACATGGTCGTGCTCGCGCAGGATCGAGCCGATCTTCGCCAGCAGCACCCTGCCGCGCTCGTTATAGGCGGTGACCGTCACCGAGCGGCCATTGGCCTCCACCCCCAGCGGCGGATCGACGATCGCCGTGTCCCAGCGCGTATAACGCCCCGGATATTCGTAGTTCGACGACAACACCGCGCCGCGCCGGTTGTTGACCCGGTCGATCATGTCGCTGATCGCGGTGGCGTAATCGGCCTCGACGGAGTGCCGGCGGACGGCAATGCCGCCATGCGTGACATAGTGAAGGGGACGTGAAACCATGACTTCGTTCCTGCGCTTCGGCGTTTGTTCCTTGCCGGCCGCAGGAGGGATCAGGGCAAAGAAAAAGCCGCCCGGAACCCTCCCGGCGGCTCGACATTCCTGTTGCAAAACGCAATGGGACCGGGCCGCCTCAGCGAACCTGCCACCACCAGATGTTTGCAACGCTATTGTTCATGACGCTGATTTAGACGCAAACCCGGCAATGCGCAACCGGCAATCCTCAGCGATCAAGCACATCGCGCATTTCCACCAGATTGGAGCGCACCCGCAACAGATCGAAGCCGATGGTTTCCAGATGCGACTTGATCAGGCTCGACGGGCTGCCATTGGTGACGATCGGCGGACGCACCTTGAGCGCGTCCTCGAGCTGCATGTCGGTCCTCACCCAGATCGAGCTCAGATTGCGCGTCTTGAAGACGTCGCGGAAATCGCTGCCGGCAGCCGCCAAAATGCCGTAATAGCCATAGAGCTGGCCATAGGTGAACCAGAAGCGATCATCGGCACGCCGGTCGAAGCCGGTGAAATTGCTGCCTTCCATCTGGCGTTGCAGGATTTCCGAGGTCGAGCCGATATCGCCGGTCACCCGGTCATAGAACTGCAACAGATTGTCGGCACGCACATCGAAGTCGGCCCGGCATGCCGCCAGTTCGGCATTGAAGGCCAGCAGATATTTGCGCGCGTCGCGCAGCCGCGCCTGCGTCGACGGCTGCAGGAAGGGCGGCGACAGCGTCACCACCCAGGCATCCTCGCGATAGTTGGCCGCCTCGCGCGCCTTTTGCAGATTTTCGTTGATCGACGAGGTGCCGCGCACCCGGCCAAGCCGGTCGACCAGTTCGATCGCCGTGCGCCGCACCGCCTGGTTGACGCCGAGCTGGAAGGCCGCCTTGTTGTCGAAGAAGGGCGTGTCCTTCCAGTCCCAGACAAAGAACAGGCCGGCCTTGTGCAGCGGGTTCGACGGCACCCAGACGTCATCGACCACATTGCGGGCGATAAGGTCGGCCGTCACCTCCACCATGGCGGAGGGCGCGCAGGTGCCGTCATCGAGGCGCTCGCCGGCGGCGTGATGGGTCGCGCCGAAATCATAGCGCTTGACGTAATTGGGGTCGGTATCGCCCCAGAACTGCGTGATGTAGAAGAGGTAGAGATAGCCGAGCGCCAGCATCAGCAGGACCAGGAAGACCGGTATCTTGATGAACCAGCCCTTGCCCCTGAGCCAGTTGCGGAAGGTCACGAACGGCCACAGGACCATCGCGATGACCTTGCCGATCGCCCGGCCGATCCAGTAGAAAATCCGGGTGAAGAAGTCGACCACCGGGTCCAGCATCTAGAACCTTCCCTATCCGTAAAATCGTGCCCTGAGCGCCCGCTTGTCCTTCAGATAGGTATCGCGGACCGTCTCGACAACATATTCGCGATACTCTTCCGGCCAGTCCTGATAGGCACGGTAGAATCCCTGTTTGTTGAATACGAACAGGGTCAGGAAGTCAAAGCGCAGATACTCCGAAATCAGCCGGTTGGTAAGCCACCAGTCGGCATGTTTGGGATTGGCCCGGGAAATGAGAAAGCGGTGCTCGGGCCGCACTTCCTGCATGTCGATCGCAGACCAGTCCCGTGTCCGCTTGACGACGAATTCGAGCAGCGGCAGCGCACCGTCACGCTCGATCATCCGCGCATTCTTGCGCACCCAGCTGTCGAGCATCTGATCGGTCAGATCATCGAACTCTGTATCGGGCTCGCGCTCGGCGATCATGCCGATCACCAGCATGTGGGCGCGCTTTTCCAGCAGGCCCGATTGCTCGACCCAGGCGCCGCGCGGCGGCTCGATCCGGCCGCTCTCGAGCAGGAAACGATAGACCTGGGCATGATCGTTGATGTCGATATAGGCGACCTCCCAGGGCCGCGAACGGCGGAACCCCTTGGTCGCGGGATCGGCGATCACCGTGACCTGGCGGTCGTCGTTGAAAATGTAGACGCCGCCGAAATGCGAGGTCCAGAAGGCGTGGTGGCGGAAAACCACTTCCTTCGGCAGTAATTCATTGGCGCGGATATCGCCCGTCACCTTCGCCGTCTCGACCATGGATTGCAGCAGCGCCCGGTCCTGCCAGGCATCGGGATCCTTCTGCAGCCGGTCGATCATCCCCTGCAATTCGTGCGCCTTGCCGAGCAGGTCGGAGGCCGTCGACAGTTTGAACTCCACCTGATCGATGCGCAGGAGATCGTCGAGATTGTCGACCCGCAGGACATTCTCCTCGATCTCGCCGAAGATGACGTCCTTGATCGTCAGCGCGAAGATTTCGCGCCGGTTCTTGTCGAAGAATTCGAGCATCAGTTCTTCCGTATTGGAAAACTGGGTGTGCACGACCGGCAGTTCGGCCTGTTCGGGCGTCAGGATGATGAAGCGGCGGTTGACGCCGTTGGGATCGAGATATTCGGGATCGTCCAGTTCGTCGGCAACCTCCGGCGAAAAGCCGGTCATGTCGATCTGGAACTTGTTCAGCTTGACCGGCTTGAGCCCGAACCCCTTGAGCGCCGCATTGTAGCGCGCGATCAGATGCGGCTCCTCGATGGTGAGCAGCCCGCCAAAGAACATCCGGTTTTCATAGAGAAGTTTCATGCCCTCAAGCCCCCCAAGTCCCGTCCTGCTTCATCTTGCTGATCCGCTCGATGGCCTTTTCGCGCTGGCGCTCGCGGCGGATGATCTCGTCCACCGCCGCATTGTCGGCCTTGTCGGTGTAGCGGAATTCCGAATCCGCATAGCGGTTGATCTCCTGCATCACCATTTCGATGGTGAACGGCCCGCGCAATTCCTCGATCATCGCTTTCTTGTCGTCATAGGCCTTGTGCATGAAGGTCTCGGGCTTTTCGAACCATTCATCCGGCAGGTCGATATCCATCGCCCGCATCTTGATCGCATCGGTGATGTTCTTGATCGCCCGGCCGGTAAAGCGCGGCTCGGCGAGCTTGATGCGGTGCAGATAGTCGCCCACATCCGTCATGGTCTCGAGCGGTCCGCTCTCCTTCATGAACTTCTCATAGACGGCTATCAGCCCGTCCTCCTTCGGCCTGGCATGTTCCTCATAGGCGGTAGACACCGCCTTCTCGATCACCTGCGCCTCGAAGAGCTGATGGTTCCCCAGCGGGATCTTGTGGTTCTTGCCGGCGAGCAGCACGAAGATGTCGATATAGTCGTCGCGGGTCTGCGGCCCGTCGACAAGCCAGCGCGCGCCCGCCCTCTGGCGCAGCGCATCGTCCACATTTTCCGGATAGTTGGAGAACATGCCGAAAGAGCAGTTTCCCCGCACCACGGTCATCGCGCCGGAGAATGCCGACATCAACACGCCCGTCACCTCGTGTTGACCGGCGGACGCGCGGTCGTCGGAGCGTTTCGCGGCGACTTGATCAATATCGTCGACCGTGCCGAAGCCGATCGAGCGCGGGCTCAGCACATTGTCGATGAAGGTCTTGCAGTTCTGGCCCGACTTACCTTGGTAGGACGAAATCTGATCGACGCCGAAATTCTCATAATGGAAGGGATATCCGGCCACCTGGCAGTAGTCATTGATCAGCCCGGCTATCATCTGGATCAGCGTCGTCTTACCGGTGCCGGGAGCACCGTCGCCGATGAAGGTGAACAAAAACCCGCCCAGCTCGACAAACGGATTCATCTGCCGGTCGAAGTCATAGGCCATCAGCATCTTCGCCAGCTTTACCGACTGGTATTTGGCGATGTGATTGCCGACGACCTCGTCGGGCTTCTTGAACGTCATCTCAAGCGGTTTGGACTTCTTGCCGGGGGCGACATCAAATCCATCCAGCGTGAAATCGTCAGAATCGATGCGGATGTGGGCGTTCTCGAAGGAACCGAGGCCGTCAAATCGCCCCTTGCGGGACAGAAGACC
>JAGRLT010000101.1 GCA_020441665.1 Nitratireductor sp. | reverse complement strand
GGCCTCGGTCAGCGCGGTGCCGGTCATGCCGGCGAGCTTTTCATACAGGCGGAAATAGTTCTGGAAGGTGATCGAGGCGAGGGTCTGGTTTTCCGGCTGGATCGAAACGCTCTCCTTGGCCTCGAGCGCCTGGTGCTGGCCTTCCGAATAGCGCCGCCCCGGCATCATGCGGCCGGTGAACTCGTCGATGATGATCACCTCGTCGTCGCGCACGATGTAGTCGCGGTCGCGCTGAAAGAGCTTGTGTGCCTTGAGCGCATTGTTGACGTGGTGAACGATCGCCACGTTCTCGATGTCGTAGAGCGATTCGCCCTTCAGCAGGCCGGCTTCCCGCAGCAGGTTTTCAAGCTTTTCCGTGCCTTCCTCGGTGAAGTTGGTCGACTTCTGCTTTTCGTCGATCTCGTAGTCGCTCTCGTCGAGCATCGGGATGAACTTGTCGATCGTCACATAGAGTTCCGACCGGTCATCGAGCGGGCCGGAAATGATCAGCGGCGTGCGGGCTTCGTCGACCAGGATCGAATCGACCTCGTCGACAATCGCGAAATTGTGGCGCGGCGAATAGGATTCGGCATCCGGCGTGTCCGCCTTGCGGGCCATGCCCTCGGTGCCGAACAGGCCGGCGAGCGCCGTTATCGGACCGAACAGGGATGTCTCCAGATTGTCCGCGACAAGGGAGGCGGGGCTGAGATCGGCGTCGAAATCGACCAGGGTCTGGATATGCCCGCGGATCGCCTCGATGCGCGCCGCACTGCCGTCGGCATCAAGGTGGTTGGCATGGGCGAGCGACCATTGCTGGATCTGGCCGGCAAAGCCCATCATGCGCTGGATGTTCTGGCGCAGCGCGTTGCGCAGGCTTTCGAGCTTTGCCTCACCCGCCAGCATCTCGTCGTCGACGATCTGGCGCAGGCCGGCGATCTCGCGGGCGAGGATCGGCTGGAAGGTGCGGTAGCCGGGCTGCACCATTTCCGACAACTGCATCTTCATGTTGTCGCGCAGATAATCGAAGCCGAATTCGTTGTTGGTGCCATAGGTGATGTCGCAGGCATAGGCCGCGCGGCGCTCATTGTCCCTGAGATCGTTGACGATCACGCCGACCGAAAGGCCGAGCCAGTTATAGAGCTTGCCCATCCATTCGGCGTCGCGCTTGGCGAGGTAGTCGTTGACGGTAACGACATGGACCCCCCTGCCGGTCAGCGCGTTGAGGTAGACGGCAAGGGTCGCGACCAGGGTCTTGCCCTCGCCGGTGCGCATTTCGGCGATGCCGCCCTTGTTGAGGATCATGGCGCCGATGAGCTGCACGTCGAAGGGCCGCATGCCGAGCGAGCGCTTCGCCGCCTCGCGGGCGACGGCGAAGGCGGGCACGAGCAGGTCGTCGAGCGTCGCGCCCTCGGCGAGCTGGCGGCGGAATTCGACGGTCTTGGCCTTCAATGCATCGTCGGAAAGCGCGGAGATCTCCGGCTCCAGCGCGTTGATCGCCTCGACATTCGGCATGAGCGCCTTGATCTGGCGCTCGTTCGACGAGCCGAGAAGTTTGCGCGCGATTCCTGAAATGATACCCATGGAGCTTCCTTGAGGGGGTTATGCTGCCGTGCCCGGCCTGCCGGGCGGAAAATCTGCTGTGGCCTTGCATGGCGGGAGGAATGAACGGCTCCCGGTAAGATGATTGAGCCGGCCCGACCAGCCCGTCATGGCGGCATCGAAGTTGCCAGAAACATTGACGCGTCAGTGGACTGTGGCCAACGCGACAGATAAGAGTGGAGCCAACCCATGTCAACGGCGCCGGGCAAGGCCCGCGCGCAACCGAAAAGGAAGCTCAATGCAGGTCATGAAACGTCTCCCGGCAGCCCTTGTAGCGCTGTCGCTCAGCCTGGCGGGCTCGGCGGCGGTGCCGGCGCTTGCCGACAGTCCCGTGGTGGCCAAGGTCGGCGATCTTGAAATCACCAAGGAGGAACTGGCGCTGGGCGAAGCGGAACTGGCGCAGGAATTTGCCCGCGTTCCCGCCGACAAGCGCCAGGCGGCGGTTCTGTCGGCGCTGATCGACATCAAGCTGCTGGCGCAGAAGGCCGACCAGGAGGGGCTCGACGACAAGGAGAGTTTCAAGACCTCGATGCGGTTCATCCGCGATCGCACCCTGCACAATCTCTATTTCCAGGACACGGTGGTCGCCAAGATCAGCGATGAGGAGGTGCGCGCGCGCTACGATGCGGAGATTGCCGCTATGGAGCCGGAAACCGAGATCAAGGCCCGTCACATTCTCGTCAACAGCGAGGAAGAGGCCAAGGCGGTGATCGCGGAACTGGAGCAGGGCAAGGATTTCGCCGAGCTCGCCAAGGAAAAATCCACCGGACCGTCGAGTTCGAATGGCGGCGATCTCGGCTATTTCGGCAAGGGCCAGATGGTGCCGGAGTTCGAGGCGGCGGCCTTTGCGCTCGAAGACGGCAAGTTCACCACCGAGCCGGTGAAGACCCAGTTCGGCTGGCATGTGATCCTGAGGGAAGAGATGCGCGAGAAGCCGAAGCCGGAATTTGCCGCCGTCGAGGATCAGATCCGCCAGGTGGTGTTCCGGGAGAAATACTTCGAACTGGTTGAGAAGGTGCGGGCCGAGACACCGGTCGAGATTCTCGATGCTGATCTGAAGACGGCGATCGAGGCCCAGCAGGAACAGCAGCAACAGTAACAGTAGCGGCGGCGGGTGCCGGCAACGCGGTGGCCGGCACCCGCCGTTCGATTATTCTCCCCGAAAGACGGAAAATACGCCGATGGGTTCGACCCCGACCAAGGTTTCGCCACTTGCCCCCAAGACCTATCCCGACCTTGCCGCCATCGAGGGCGTGCGGCTTGCGGCGGTCGAAGCCGGGGTCAAATACGCCGACCGCAAGGATCTGGCGGTTATCCTGTTCGACAGGCCGGCCAGTGTCGCCGGCGTCTTCACCCGCTCGAAATGCCCGTCGGCGCCGGTCGACTGGTGCCGCAGGGTCCTGCCCAGCGGCAGGGCAAGGGCGGTCATCGTCAATTCCGGCAATGCCAATGCCTTTACCGGTCGCAAGGGCGTCGAGACGGTGAACCAGGCGGCGGCGGCGGCGGAAGACGCCTTTGGCTGCAAGAAGCATGAGGTCTATATCGCCTCGACCGGCGTCATCGGCGAACCGCTGGACGCTTCGGGCTTCGGCAAGCATCTGAAGAATGCCGGCAAGATGGCTTCGCAGGATGGCTGGGAAGGGATGGCGCGCGCCATCATGACCACCGATACCTATCCGAAAATGGCTTTCCGCACGTTCGAGGTCGAGGGCAGGACCTACCGCATCAACGGCATGGCCAAGGGCGCCGGCATGATCCAGCCCGACATGGCCACCATGTTGTCCTTTCTGGTGACGGATTTTCCGGTTGCCAGCGACGTGTTGCAGGCCGAACTCAGCCGGGCAGTGCGGCCGAGCTTCAACTCGGTTTCCATCGACAGCGACACCTCGACCAGCGACACGGTTCTGCTGTTTTCGGCGCTTGACGGGCGCAAGCCGGTCCGCGACCGCAAACATGCGGGCGTAAAGCGGTTTTCGAAGGCGCTCGGCGAAGTGCTGCATGAACTTGCCATGCTGGTGGTGCGCGATGGCGAGGGTGCGACCAAGCATATCCAGATCACCGTCGGCGGCGCCAGGAATGCCGCCTCGGCCAGGCGCATCGCGTTCTCGATCGCCAATTCGCCGTTGCTGAAAACCGCGATTGCCGGCGAAGACGCCAATTGGGGCCGGGTCGTGATGGCGGTCGGCAAGGCGGGCGAACCGGCCGACCGGGACCGGTTGTCGATCAGCTTCGGCGGCATCTGCGTCGCGCGCGACGGGGAGCGCGCGGCGGAATATGACGAGAAGGAAACCTCTGCGATCATGAAGCGCGATTTCATCGAAATCGATGTGGATGTCGGGGTCGGCAAGGGCTCGGCGCGGGTATGGACCTGCGACCTGACGGCCGAATATGTGGCGATCAACGCGGACTATCGCAGTTGACGGACGATGCCTCCCCGGATGACGGCTCGACGGAGGGCGCGGCGCCTGCGCGCCAGGCGTTCCGGCTGCCGCAGATCCGGATGCTTGAGGCTTCGGGCTTCCGCTCCTTTCCCTCGACGACGACGCGCTATGACGGCACCTGGGCGATCCGCATGACCGCGGGCCACCCGGCCAAGCGGCTCAACTGCGTCAATCCGCTCGACCCCGATGACTGCCAGTATCTGGAAGAGCGCATCGCTCTTGCCCGGCAGAAATTCGCGGGCTTCGGCAGGCCGTTCTATTTCCGCCTCACCCCGCTTGCTCCCAAACCGCTGATCGCGCACTTTACCGCCGAAGGCTGGACCTCGTTCGAGGAAAGCCTGGTAATGCTGCTCGATCTTACAAGCGCCAGATTGCCGGCCGGGCAGGATCGGCTGCCGCTGCAGGATGCCGGGCGCTGGGTCGATGCCCAGCTTGCGCTTTCCGGCACCGATCCGGCGGTGAAACCGGGCTTTGTCGAGATCATCGGCCGCACGGAACCGGAGACCGGCCTGTTCCTGCATCAGGAGGGGGATGCGGTGGCCAGCGTCGTTCGCTGCGTCTGCGACATGCGCATCTGCGGCATCTTCGATCTTGCGACCCATGCCGATTTTCGCGGCCGGGGCTATGGCACCGCGATGATGACCAGCGCGCTGAAATGGGCCTGGCAGCGCGGCGCGCGCAAGGCCTGGCTCCAGGTGGTAGCCGACAACCGGCAGGCGATCGCGCTCTATGAGAGGCTGGGGTTCAGGGAAATCTATCGCTACGCCTACTGGCAGCCGCCGTCGCATGCCATCGGGGAACCGGTCGGGGACGACGAACCGGCCGGGGACGACAGGCCATGAAACGGCTTCTGGTGGTTGCCTGTGCGCTCGTCGATGCCGACAACCGGGTGCTCATCGCCCAGCGGCCGCAGGGCAAGTCCCTGGCCGGCTTGTGGGAGTTTCCGGGCGGCAAGGTCGATGGCGACGAAACGCCGGAAGCCGCGCTCATCCGCGAATTGCGGGAAGAGCTGGGGATCGAGACCTGGGCGTCCTGTCTGGCGCCGTTGACCTTTGCCAGTCATGCCTATGACGATTTCCACCTGCTGATGCCGCTCTATGTCTGCCGCAAATGGCAGGGCCAGGCGGTGGCGCGCGAAGGCCAGGCGCTCAAATGGGTGCGTCCCAACAGGCTGCGCGATTATCCCATGCCGCCCGCCGATGCGCCGCTGATACCAGCGTTAATCGATCTTTTATGAATTCATGAAATTTTTAGGAATAATCGCCGGAGACCGTTTGGCAGGGCCGGCGGGGCGGGATTTCGGGGCAGATTTGCGAGGGCGACACCATGGATGCAGGAAAGAGGGCAGCAAGACTTCCGGGCCGGCTGGCGGCAGACCGAAGCGGCAATGTCACCGTGCAGTCGGCATTGCTGTTCGGCGCGATCGTGATGTCCCTGTCGATGCTCGCGGTTCCGTATCTCAAGCAGGCGGCGGATACCTATGCGCAGAACCGGGCGCTCGGCATCGACCGGACCACCACCGGCAGCGTTTCCGGCGGCAGGATACGCACCTACACCATCCGAAAGAGCGTCCTCGACCCGCAATAGGGCTTCGTCGGGCGGCGTTGGCAGAAAATTTACCAATCCCGTTAATCCCCCCTTCAACGGCAGGCGCTAGATTGTCCGGGCAGGATCATCGGAGTGACATTCATGCCCGCCATCATCAGGTCTTTCCTCAAATGCACGAAGGGTGCGACGGCCATCGAATATGCGCTCATCGCCAGCCTGATTTCGATCTCGATCGTTGCGGGGGCGACGGCGATCGGCGGTTCGCTCAACGACAAGTTCACCGAGGTCAATGACGGCCTGTAGAGCGCGGCTGGGCGAAGCAGGCCCGCTTCGAACCATCCGGGCCTGAAAGGCTCTGGCCGGATCCCGCCGCCTGAACGGCCGGCGAAACGCTTTTCCCTCTTGCATGGGCGGAACTTGCCGCTATTTTGCCGCCAACCCGGCGGCGTGACCCTGCTTGCGTCCGCATCCCTCACAAAAAAGCGTGACATCATGGCAGCTCCCAAAGCAAGAAAAGTCGTGCTCGCCTATTCCGGCGGCCTCGATACCTCGATCATCCTGAAATGGTTGCAGACCGAACTCGACGCGGAAGTGGTGACCTTCACCGCCGATCTCGGCCAGGGTGACGAGCTGGAGCCGGCCCGCAAGAAGGCCGAGATGCTCGGCATCAAGGAAATCTACATCGAGGATCTGCGCGAGGAGTTCATCGCCGATTTCGTTTTCCCGATGTTCCGCGCCAATGCGGTCTATGAAGGGGTCTATCTGCTCGGCACCTCGATCGCGCGGCCGCTGATATCCAAGCGTCTGGTGGAGATCGCGGAGGAAACCGGGGCAGATGCCATCGCCCATGGTGCGACCGGCAAGGGCAATGACCAGGTGCGGTTCGAACTGTCGGCCTATGCGCTCAATCCCGACATCAAGGTCATCGCGCCGTGGCGGGACTGGTCGTTCAAGTCGCGCTCGGACCTCATCAACTTTGCCCGCGATCACCAGATTCCGGTACCCAGGGACAAGCAGGGCGAGGCGCCGTTTTCCGTCGATGCCAACCTGCTGCACTCCTCGTCGGAGGGCAAGGTCCTGGAGGATCCCTGGCAGGAAGCGCCGGAATATGTCCACATGCGCACGGTTTCCCCCGTCGATGCACCGGACGTGGTCACCGAGATCGAGATCGAGTTCAGGAAAGGCGATGCGGTCGCGCTCAATGGCGAGAAACTGTCGCCGGCGACGCTGTTTGCCCGGCTCAACGATCTTGGCCGCGACAACGGCATTGGCCGGCTCGATCTGGTTGAAAACCGTTTCGTCGGCATGAAATCGCGCGGCGTCTATGAAACGCCGGGTGGCACGATCCTGCTTTCAGCCCATCGGGCGATCGAATCGATCACGCTCGACCGGGGCGCCGCCCATCTCAAGGACGAGCTGATGCCGCGCTATGCGGAACTGATCTATAACGGCTTCTGGTTCTCGCCCGAGCGGCGCATGCTGCAGGCGGCGATCGACCAGTCGCAGGAGCATGTCGAGGGCAAGGTCCGCCTCAAGCTCTACAAGGGCAATGTGATCGTCGCGGGAAGGCAGAGCGGCAAGTCCCTCTATTCCGAGGAACTCGTCACCTTCGAGGACGATCGCGGCGCCTACGACCAGAAGGACGCCAACGGCTTCATCCGGCTCAACGCCTTGCGCCTGAGGACGCTGGCGGCGCGTGAGCGGCGCGGCTCCTGACCGGGCCCCGTGCCGCAATCGGAGATTGATCTGGCCCGTCGCCGGCGATAGCTTCCCGGCATAGCGGTTGCGTATCGGGTTTGGCGCATCCGGCGGGGGGACGGTCGGCATGGCGGAGCGTGGGGAACAACAGGGTATAGCGCGACAGCGGACTGCGCCGCGGCAGGCCAATCTGCGCTCCGTCAGACAGACAAGAGGCCTCGCCTGGAGCATCGTGTTCGGGCTGGTCGGGCTGTGCGCGGCGGCGGGTGGCTGGCTGTATTTCAATCGCGAACAGCCGCTGGTGACGCTCAAGGTGGCGGCAGGCCCCTATCGTTCCGACTCCTACGAGATGATGCTGGATGTAGCCGAGGTCGTTGAACGGCAGTCGAAACGGCTGCGGCTCCAGGTGATGCCGACCCGCGATTCGTCCACCAACATTTCCATTCTCAACCGCCACAGCGCCGATCTGGCGACCATCCGATCGGACACGCCGGTGATTGCCGATGTGAAGATGGTGGCCGAGCTGTTTCCCGATTTCTTCCAGATCATCACCCGCGAAGACCGGCAGATTTTTTCGATCCGCGACCTGATCGGAAAGAAAATCGCGATCCCGCCCTTTGGAACGGACGAATTTCGTTCCTTCTGGTCGGTGGGCGATCACTATGATCTGCCGATCGACGGCCTGCACTGGATCGCCATGCCCTTTGCCACCGCCACGCGCCGGCTGCTGGATGGCGATATCGATGCGATCTTCACCGTGCGTTCGCTGCGCGACCGGCTGCTGCTCAACCTGCATGAGGATGCGCGGTTGAAGCGGCAGCGCCTGCGCATCCTCGAAATCGAACAGGCCCGGGCGATCGCGGTAAAGCGGCCCTTCCTGCGGGCGGGGATCATTCCCAAGGGCACGTTTTCGGGCGCACCCGCCGTGCCGGGCAGCGATATCGCGGCCAGCGTGGTCAGCCGCATTCTGGTGTCGCGATCGGATGTCGACGAAGCCTTGATCCGCGAACTTACGTCGATCCTGTTTGAACACCGGCTCGATCTCGTCATCCGGTTTGCGCTCGCCTCCGCCATCCGGCAGCCCGACAGCACCGCCGGCATCACCATTCCGCTGCATGCCGGATCGCAGGCTTATTTCGACCGCGACCAGCCGTCCTTCATCCAGGAAAACGCCGAGCCGATCGCGCTCGGCGTGACGGTGGCGGGCCTTTTGATCTCCGGCCTGCTGACGCTTCGGGCACGGTTTACCAGCGGTCAGAAAAACCGCATGGACAGCTATAATTACATGCTGCTCGAAATCGCCGAGCAGGCGCGGGCTACCGATACGATCGAGGGGCTGCGGCAGTTGCGGCGCGAATTGTATGACATTCTTGAAACCGTGGTCAGGGCGCTCGATACCGATGAGGTGACGGAAGAGGGCTTCCAGTCGTTCTCGCTGTTGTGGGAATCGGTGCGCGAGATGATCAAGGACCAGGGCGAGATGCTGTCCGGGCGCGCCGCCTAGAACGAAGCACCAAGGGCTTGCCGGCCGATCTTCGGCGGCACCGCCTATCTGCAAAGCGCTCTAAACATCGCTCTCTCCCTGGCCGGTATCTGCCGGCTGCAATCCCCCCTACAGGTTCATCATCGCCATGACTGCCCCCAAAAAAGCCCCGAAGAAAAGCCCGACCAGGAAAGACCAGCTCCGGGGCGTCAACCCGGAAATTTTCGCCTGGAGCGGCAAATACGACCTGCCGCGCTTCGACCGGATCGAAGACCGCGATTTCCGCCCCGCTTTCGAAGCGGCCATGCGGGCAGGGCTTGCCGAGATCGATGCGATTGCCGGCAGGAAGGCGAAGCCCGGCTTCAAGAACACGGTGGTGGCGCTTGAAAAAGCCGAGAATGCGCTCAACCGGGTTTCCGCCCTGTTCTGGAACCGGGCCGGCGCCGACACCAATGACGTGATCCGGCAGCTCGAACGCGACATCACGCCGAAGCTGTCGCGCTATGCCTCGAAGATCGCCATGAACGGCAAACTGTTCCAGCGCATCGACGCGCTGTGGGTAAAGCGCGGCAAGCTCAAGCTGTCGCGCGAAGAGGAACGGGTGCTGGAGCGCTACTGGAAGGGTTATGTGAAATCCGGCGCCAGGCTGGCCAGGAAGCAGCAGAAACAGCTTGCGGCGATCAACGAAAGACTGGCGGCGCTGGGAACGCGGTTCGGCCAGAACCTGCTAGCCGACGAATCGAACTGGCAGATGGAAATCGAGGGTGCCGTGCTTTCCGGCCTGCCTTCCTTCCTGGTTCAGGCGATGGCGGCGGCAGCCGAAGAGCGCGGGCTTGCGAGCCGGCATGTGGTCACCCTGTCGCGCTCGATCGTCGTCCCCTTCATCACCTTCTGCGAGGATCGCGGCCTGCGCGAGGCGGCGTTCAAGGCATGGGCTGCGCGCGGCGAAAACGGCGGCGAGACCGACAACCGCGCCATCCTTGCCGAAATCCTGTCGCTGCGTCACCGCAAGGCAAAGCTGCTGGGCTATGAAAACTATGCCGAACTGAAGCTCGACAACACGATGGCCAAGACGCCTGCCGCCGTCATGGGCCTGCTTGAGAGCGTGTGGGAAAAGGCCGTCGCCAAGGCGGCCGACGAGGAAAAGGCGCTTGCCGGCCTGGTCGCGAAGGAAGGCCGGAACCACGCGCTTGCCGCCTGGGACTGGCGCTATTATGCGGAAAAGCTGCGGGCGGAAAAATTCGATTTTTCAGAAGGCGAGCTGAAACCCTATTTTCCGCTCGATCAGGTCATCGCCGCCGCCTTCGACGTGGCGAACCGGCTGTTCGGCATCTCCTTCAAGGAGCGCAGGGGGATCGCGACCTATCATCGCGATGTGCGCGTCTTCACCGTGCATGACCACAAGGGCAGGCGGATCGCGACCTTTCTGGGCGATTATTTCGCCCGCGCCTCGAAGCGCTCCGGCGCCTGGATGAGCGCCTTTCAGAGCCAGCACAAGCTCGCCGGGAAGGGCGGTAAAGGCCAGAAGCCGGTGATCTACAATGTGATGAATTTCGCCAAGGGCGATCCGGCGCTGCTGTCGCTCGACGACGCCCGGACGCTGTTTCACGAATTCGGCCATGCGCTGCACGGCATGCTGTCGGATGTCACCTATCCGTCGGTCTCGGGCACGTCGGTCTCGCGCGATTTCGTCGAATTGCCTTCGCAGCTCTACGAGCACTGGCTGATGGTGCCGGAAATTCTGTCGAAATACGCCGTCCATGCCGAGACCGGCAAGCCGATCCCGAAAGAACTGGTCGACAAGGTGATCGCGGCGGAGACCTTCAATTCGGGTTTCGACACGGTCGAATTCACGTCCTCGGCGCTGGTCGACATGGCTTATCACATGGCGGGCGAGATCGACGATCCGATGGCGTTCGAGGCCGCGCAGTTGAAGAAATACGCCATGCCGGCGGCGATCATTATGCGGCACCGCTCGCCGCATTTCGCCCATGTGTTTTCCGGCGACGGATATTCCGCCGGCTACTATTCCTATATGTGGTCGGAAGTGCTTGACGCCGACGCCTTCCGCGCCTTCACCGAAAAGGGCGACCCGTTCGATGCGCGCACCGCCCGGCGCCTGAGGAAGCACATCTATTCGGCGGGCGGCGCGGTCGATCCCGAGGAAACCTATATCGCCTTTCGCGGCAAGCTGCCCGAGCCCGATGCCATGATGGAAGGGCGGGGGCTCGTTTAGAGCGCATCATGACGCGCTCTAAGGCACTTTTCCCGGATCGGGCGGCCTACAGAAAGTCCCCGAGGCGGTGTCTGGCGCTGCCGGGCCTGAGCGGCTGCTGCTGGCCGGGTGCCGCTTTCCAGCCGCTGGCAAAGACGAGATTGCAGCCGATCGCGAAGCGGCCATCTCCATCGCCATGATCCTGCCGGAGGACTTCGGCAAGGCGTGGCAGCGTATCGCGCGGCAGCGGCGGATGCATCCGGGAATGCAGCGATCCGGCCGCTGCCGCGCGCAGGTCGCGCAGCAAGTTCTTCAGACTGCCATAGCGAAGCCGCCGCTCCTCGCCGTCGGTGACGACGAGCTTGAAGCCGGCCCGGTGCAGCAGGTCGCCGATCTCACGCGGCCCGGCAAAGCTCTCGATCCGGGCGGCCGCGCCGCCGGTCAGTTCCGCCTCGGTCTTCAGCAGCGCCGCGCGCAGGGTCTCCAGGCTGCCGGCTGAAGGCAGGCACAGCATCAGCAGGCCATCCGGCTTCAGCGCAAGATTGAGCTGCATCAGCATCATCGGCAGATCGGCAACGCGCTGCAGGTCGAAGACCGAGACGGCGAGATCGATGCTTTCAGGTTCGAGGTCGAGGATTTCCGCCCGGGTCTCGCCGCCCGGTTCGGGCCAGGGCAGAAGGCGAAACGGGCGCTTCAGCGGCGCGCCCTGCCGCCGGAGGGTCGCTGCGATCATCGCGGCGAACGGTCCGTCGAAGAGCAGGAGCGGGTCGGAAAATTCCCGCTGGGTGACGGCAAGCCGCTCGCCGATGATCTCGGCCGCCTCGCGATGGAGAAAACCGGCATCGGAAAGCGCCATCCCGCGGGCGCGCCGCAACAGGTGGCGGCGGCGTGCGATGCGGGCCGAAAGCGTCATCTCGTCCGAGGGATCTGGCTTCATGGTGCTCCTCTACCGCGTTCCGCCAGCCAAGGGAATGCGGCCCAAGGGAATGCGGTCCAAGGGAATGCGGCGCAAGGGGATGAGGTATCCCGCGCCGAAACCGTTTGCCGGCCCGCCTGCCGCGTGCTTTGCTGCGGGTATGATCGCGATCGGGGAAAGATTGCTTCAGGGAGCGCTGCGCGGCGCGCGGCGGGTGGCCGATTTCGCCGTTCCGCCGCAATGCCTGATGTGCGATGCGCTGACCGGCGAGCCGGGCGGATGCTGCGCCCGCTGCTGGAAGCGGCTGCGCTTCATCGAGGCGCCGATCTGTCCGGTCTCGGGCCGGCCCTTCGCCCACGATATGGGCGAGGGCGTTCTGTCGCCGGAAGTCATCGCCGCCCCACCGCCCTATGACCGGGCGCGCGCCGCCATCCTCTACGACGATCATTCGCGCCTGCTGGTGACCCGGCTCAAATATGCCGACCGGCTCGATCTCGCGCCCTGGATGGCGCGCTGGATGGTGCGGGCCGGCCGCGAACTGCTCGAACCGGGCGCGATCCTGGTTCCCGTACCCCTGCATCCGCTGCGCCGGCTCAAGCGGCGCTGCAACCAGTCGGCGGAACTGGCCCGTGCCATCGCCCGAGGCACGGGACTTGTCATGCGGCCGGATTTTCTCGTTCGCGCCCGGCGCACCCGCCAGCAGGTGGGGCTTACCGGCGGGCAGCGCAAGCGCAATGTCGCCGGCGCCTTCCGGCCGGGGGCGGGCAGGGCCGTCGAAATCGCCGGTCGCCATATCGTGCTGGTTGACGATGTCTACACGTCGGGTGCGACGGTCAGGGCGGCCTGTCATGCGCTCAAGCGTGCCGGCGCCCGGCAGGTCGACGTGCTGACCTTTGCAAGAGTTGATGCTTCGGCCAATCCGGCCCTATATGATGTCTAGGGTCCTGACCCTAGATAGACGTCCGATTCCAATGCCAGAAAGATCCGGATACCAGCATGGCCGAAGTTGTCATCTATACCCGCAAACTGTGCGGCTACTGCACCGCCGCCAAGAGCCTGCTGTCGCGCAAGGGGGCGGCCTTTCGCGAGTTCGACGGCACGTTCGACCCGAAGATCCGCCAGGAAATGATGAGCCGGTCGGGGCGCACGACGTTTCCGCAGATCTTCATCGGTGACAGCCATGTGGGCGGTTGCGACGAATTGATGGCGCTGGATCGGGCGGGAAAACTCGACGCGATGCTGAAGGCCGGCTGAGCGATGAAGGGTGCCGGTGTCTGGATGCGCAGGGCGCGGCGCCTGGGTGATCCTGCGGGGCGGGCCAATCCATCGCCAAGAATCCGTTTTGTGTGACGGCGGTTTCGCCCTATATGCAGGCGCGTTGATGGAAGGCGGCGCCGGCGTTTCCGGCAGGACATTGCGCGACGATGATCAGATACACGCTCGTTTGCAGCCATGATCACGAATTCGAAGGGTGGTTTTCCTCCGGTGAGGAATTCGACCGGCTGGTCGCGGCCGGCCATCTGACCTGTCCGTCCTGCGGCGACACGAAAATCGCCAAGGCGCTGATGGCGCCATCGGTGCGCCCGTCACGCAACAAGGCAAAGGCATCCGCGGGGCAGGCCGACGCCATGGCGCAGACACAGGCGCCAGTTGCTGCCCCCGCGCAAGCGCCCTCGATGGCAGCCCTGCCGCCGCAACTGCGCGAGGAATTCGTCGCCAGGATGCGGGAGTTCCGCCAGCAGGTGACCGAGAACGCCGAGAATGTCGGCGACAGGTTCAGCGAGGAAGCGCGCAGGATCCATTACGGCGAGGCGAAGGAACGTGGCATTTACGGCAGCGCCAAGCCCGACGAGGCGCAGGAACTGATGGAAGAGGGCATTCCCGTCCTGCCGCTGCCGGTCCTGCCCGAAGACCGCAACTGAGCGCCTATTCGGGCTTTTGCGCCAGTACCATGTAGTTGACGTCCATGTCGCGCGAGCGGTTCCAGGTGTCCGACAGCGGGTTGTAGAAGACGCCGGTGCGCTCGATGACCGACATGCCGGCGGCGCTGAGCGGCGCTTCCAGTTCGGCCGGCGTGACCAGTTTCTCGAACTGGTGGGTGCCGCGCGGCAGCCAGCGCAGCACGTTCTCCGCCATGAAGATCGCCAGCGCCTTCGCTTTCAGAGTGCGGTTGATGGTGGCAACGAACATCAGCCCGCCGGGGCGCACCATGCGGGCGCATTCGGTGAGGAAGAGGTTCACATCGGCGACATGCTCGACTACTTCCATGTTGAGGACGATGTCGAAGGTTTCGCCCGCCTCGGCAAGGGCCTCCGCCGTCGCCGCACGGTAGTCGATCTCGACCCCGCTCTGGGCGGCGTGAAGCCTTGCCACCTCGATGTTGGTCTGCGACGCATCGGCGCCGATGACGTCCGCGCCCATGCGGGCCATGGGTTCGCACAAGAGGCCGCCGCCGCAGCCGATATCGAGAAGCCGCAGCCCCGCCAGCGCCCTGGGGTCGCGCGGGTCGCGCCCGAACCGGGCGCAGACCTGCTGCTTGATATAGGTGAGGCGCACCGGGTTGAACTTGTGCAGCGGACGGAACTTGCCGGCCGGGTTCCACCATTCGGCGGCCATGGCGGAAAAGCGATCGACCTCGGCCTGGTCGATGGTGGTGGCGGTTGCGGCCGACGATTTTGCGGGCATGAAAACTCTCCTGCGGACGGAAAGGGCGCGGATCGGCCGTCCGGTGAGGACCGACGGCGCCCGCCCGCTTGCATGGAGAAACCATATTCAGTATGGAAGCCGCGTTTTCAAGGCGGGTCTGCCGCCAATTCGTCCGTTTTCCCTTCGGGGAATTAAGATCCGGAACCTGGCCATGGCCCGTCTCGTGCTGAAATTCGGTGGCACTTCCGTCGCCGATCTGGAGCGTATCCACAATGTGGCGCGTCATGTGAAGCGCGAGGCCGATGCCGGCCACGAGGTTGCCGTCGTCGTTTCCGCCATGGCCGGCAAGACCAACGAACTGGTCAAATGGGTGCAGGACATGCCGAGGGTCGCCGGCGCCAATGTGCCGGTCTTCGACGCGCGCGAATACGATGCCGTGGTCGCTTCGGGCGAACAGGTGACGGCCGGCCTGCTGGCGATCGCGCTGCAGAGCATGGGGGTCGAGGCGCGTTCCTGGCTCGGCTGGCAGATCCCGGTGCGCACCAGCAAGGCGCACAGTTCGGCCCGTATCGAGGAAATCGACGGCAGCGAACTGGTCCGCCGCTTCGAGCTCGGCCAGGTGGCGGTGATCGCCGGTTTTCAGGGCATCGCCCCCGACAACCGGATTTCGACGCTTGGCCGCGGCGGCTCCGACACGACTGCGGTGGCGATCGCCGCCGCGATCGATGCCGACCGGTGCGATATCTATACCGATGTCGACGGCGTCTACACGACCGATCCCAGGATCGAGCCCAAGGCACGTCGCCTTGACCGGATCGCCTTTGAGGAAATGCTCGAAATGGCGTCGCTCGGTGCCAAGGTGCTGCAGGTCCGCTCGGTGGAAATGGCCATGGTACATGGGGTAAAGACCTTTGTGCGGTCGAGTTTCGACGATCCGGACGCGATCGATTCGAGCCCGGGCGCGTCGCCGCCCGGCACGCTGATTTGTGATGAGGATGATATCGTGGAAAAAGAAGTCGTAACCGGCATCGCCTATGCGCGCGATGAATCACAGATCTCGCTGCGCCGTGTGCCGGACAAGCCTGGTGTCTCGGCGTCGATCTTCGGACCGCTGGCCGCCGAAAACGTCAATGTCGACATGATCGTCCAGAGCGTGTCGGAAGACGGCTCGCGCACCGACATGACCTTCACGGTGCCCGACAGCGACGTGGCGCGCGCCATCAGCGTGCTCGAGGCCAATCGCGAGGAGATCGGCTATGAGCTGGTGCAGTCCGACAAGAATCTGGTCAAGGTCTCGGTGATCGGCATCGGCATGCGCAGCCATGCCGGCGTCGCGGCCACGGCGTTCGCGGCGCTCGCCAAGCGCGGCATCAACATCCGGGCGATCACGACTTCCGAGATCAAGTTCTCGGTGCTGATCGATTCGGAATATACCGAGCTTGCGGTGCGCACCCTGCACGCGGCCTACGGGCTCGACAGCGCGGCATAGCCTGCCCGCATTGCCCGGAGCCGCATACAGCTTCGCCCGGATCGAGGCTGATCCAGATCGAGGCTGACATTGCCGGGCAAAGCCCATATGATCCTACCGTGATCGAAATGGAAGAACCCGCCCGGCAGGTGTCGGCGGGCAGGAAAACGGCTTAATCGGCGTGAACCGGCATATGGCAGAACAAAGCGGCGGTCCGAGAACCCTGTTGAGGCGGCTGCGCGAGGTGATGGCGGAGAACCTGGATGCCCAGGCCCGGCTCGACAAGATCGTGCGCCATATCGCCGCCAACATGGTCGCCGAGGTCTGTTCGGTCTATGTGCTGCGCTCGGACGAGGTGCTCGAACTGTTCGCCACCCAGGGCCTCAATCCCACCTCGGTGCATGAAGCCTCGCTGCGCGTCGGCCAGGGCCTGGTCGGAACGATCGCGGCGACCGCGCGGACGCTCAATCTCGAAGACGCGCAGACCCATCCCGCCTTCCGCTACCTGCCCGAGACGGGCGAAGAGATTTTCCACTCCTTCCTCGGCGTGCCGATCCTGCGCTCGGGGCGGGTGCTCGGCGTCCTGGTGGTGCAGAACGAGGCCGAGCGGGCCTATCGCGACGACGAGGTCGAGGCGCTCGAAACCACCGCCATGGTGCTTGCCGAACTCATTGCGGCGGGCGAGCTCGAGGGCCTCGACAAGCAGGGGGCGGGGCTCGACCTTTCCCGGCCGCTCAATCTTCGCGGCGCGTCGCTTGCCGACGGGATCGGCATGGGGCAGGTCATCCTGCACGAGCCGCGCGTCGTCGTCACCAACCTGTTCAACGAGGATGCCGATTACGAAACCCGCCGGTTGCACGATTCGCTCTCCAATCTGCGGTTCTCGATCGACGACATGCTGCGCAATCAGGATGTCGCCCGCGATGGCGAGCATCGCGAAGTGCTCGAATCCTACCGCATGTTCGCCCATGACCGCGGCTGGGTCCGGCGCATGGAGGAGCAGGTGCGCAACGGGCTGACGGCGGAAGCCGCCGTCGAAAAGGTGCAGAGCGACAACCGGGCACGGATGATGCGCTCGCCCGACCCCTATTTCCGCGAGCGGCTCAACGATTTCGACGATCTCGCCTACCGGCTGCTGCGCGAACTGGTCGGCAAGCCGCACGGGCCGGTGGCCGAACGCGGCAAGAGCGACTATGTGGTGGTGGCGCGCCATATGGGGGCGGCCGAACTGCTCGACTATAACGGGCCGCAATTGCGCGGGCTGGTGCTGGAAGAGGGCGCGCCGACAAGCCATGTGGTGATCGTTGCCCGGGCGCTCGGCATTCCGGTGGTGGGCCAGGTCAACGATGCGCTCTCCTATGCCGATAGCGGCAACCGGATCATCGTCGACGGCGAGGAGGGCAGCGTCTTTCTCAGGCCGACGGACGAGGTGAGGGACGCCTATGGCGAAAAGATGCTCTTCCGCGCCAAGCGCCAGGAAGCCTACATCCGGCTGAAGGACCAGCCCGCCGTATCGAGCGACGGTCAGCCGGTCAGCCTGCTGATGAATGCCGGCCTGCTGATGGACCTGCCGAACGTCAAGAATTCCGGCGCGGCGGGGATCGGCCTGTTCCGGACCGAGCTGCAGTTCATGGTCTCGTCGCGCTTTCCGCGCGCCGGCGAACAGGAGCAACTGTATCGCGAGGTGCTGGATGCGGCGGACGGCAAGCCGGTCACCTTCCGCACCATCGATATCGGCGGCGACAAGGTGCTGCCCTATCTGCGCGGCGAGCATGAGGAGAACCCGGCGCTCGGCTGGCGCGCGATCCGCCTGTCGCTTGACCGGCCGGGGCTGATGCGGGCGCAATTGCGGGCATTGTTGAAGGCGGCAGCCGGCCGGCATTTGCGGGTGATGCTGCCGATGATCACCGAGGTCCGGGAAGTCCTGCTGGTGCGCCAGATCATCGATCGCGAACTCGAACTGCTGGCGCGGTTCGGCTATCAGGCGCCGGACAGGTTCGAACTCGGCGCCATGCTGGAAGTGCCGTCGTTGCTGTTCCAGCTCGACGACATCATGCGGGCGGTCGATTTCGTCTCGGTGGGGTCGAACGATCTTTTTCAGTTCATCTTTGCCAGCGACCGGGGCAATGCCCGCATCGCCCGGCGCTACGACCAGCTCAACCGGGCGTTTCTGCGCGTGCTGCGACAGATCCAGCAGGCGGCGGAGCGGCATGGAAAGTCGCTGACGCTGTGCGGCGAGATGGCGGGAAGGCCGCTGACGGCGCTGGCCCTGCTCGGCCTCGGCTATCGCTCGATCTCCATGGCGGGCGCCTCACTCGGACCGGTCAAGGCGATGCTGCTCGAAACCGATATCGGCAAGCTCGAGACCGAACTGCTGGCCGAAATCGCCAAGCCCTATGGCGGGCAGACGATCCGCGAATTTCTGTTGGATTTTGCCGACGCCAATGGCATTCCCTACTAAAGAGCACCCCCGAAATGCGTCTTTGGCCTGCAAATGTCGGCTTTCTGCGCTTCCGGTGCTCAAATACCTTGTGTATGTTCCGCCCCGGTTCTCGAAAGCCGCCATTTTCGGCTCAAATCTGCAATTCAGGAACGGTCTTTAGGGCTCAGGCTTCGGCAGCGCCAAAGTTGTTCCAATAACACGAATACCTGCGAACAAGCCCATGCTCGATCCGGCAAAACTCGACCAATTGACCAGCCGCTTTGCGGTGATTGAAGCGCGCATGGCGGACAATCCCGATGCGGCTACCTATGTGGCGCTGGCGTCGGAATATTCGGGGCTCGAGCCGGTGGTGGGCAAGATCCGCGCGCTCAACGCCGCGCAGGCCTCCTTGCGGGGGCTGGACGAATTGCTGGCCGACAAGTCGACCGACAGGGAGATGCGCGATCTGGCGGAGGCCGAATATCCCGAGCTCGAAGAGACGATCGAGACCCTGGCCGGCGAAATCCGGCTGCTGCTGCTGCCGAAGGACGAAGCCGACGACAAGAGCGCGGTGCTGGAAATCCGCGCCGGCACGGGCGGCAGCGAGGCGGCGTTGTTTGCCGGCGATCTCTTCCGCATGTATGAGCGCTTCGCCGCCGGAAAGGGCTGGAAGGTGGAGGTGCTTTCGGCAAGCGAGGGGGATGTCGGCGGCTACAAGGAGATCATCGCCTCGGTGATCGGCAAGAGCGTCTTTGCCAGGCTCAAGTTCGAATCCGGCGTGCACCGGGTGCAGCGCGTGCCCGAGACGGAGGCCGGCGGACGGGTGCACACCTCGGCGGCAACCGTAGCCGTGCTGCCGGAGGCCGAGGAGATCGATATCGAGATCAGGGCGGAGGATATCCGCATCGACACGATGCGCTCGTCGGGCGCCGGCGGCCAGCATGTCAACACCACCGATTCGGCGGTGCGCATCACCCATCTGCCGACCGGCATCGTGGTCACCTCGTCGGAAAAGTCGCAGCACCAGAACCGGGCCAATGCGATGAAGGCGCTGCGCGCCAAACTGTACGACATGGAGCGCCGGCGGGCCGACAACGAACGCGCCTCCTCGCGCAAGGGCCAGGTCGGTTCGGGCGACCGCTCGGAGCGCATCCGTACCTATAATTTTCCGCAGGGCCGGGTCACTGATCACCGGATCAATATGACGCTCTACAAGCTCGACCGGATCATCGAGGGCGAGGGGCTCGACGAGATCATCGATGCGCTGGTGACCGACCACCAGGCGAGCTTGCTCGCGGCCGAGGAAGCCGAATGAGCGCAAGCGTACAGGCGCTGCTTGCACAATCGCGAAAAACCCTGCTGGCCGCCGGTGTCGAGACCGCGGCGCTCGATGCGCGGCTGCTGCTGGGCGCGGCACTGGACGCGGATCCGGCCTTGCTGCCGGCGCGCGGTTCGGAGCCGGTGGGCATCGCCGCGATGATGCGATTTCACGACTGGACGGATCGCCGCGCGGCCGGCGAGCCGGTGCATCGCATTCTTGGCTGGCGCGATTTCTACAGCCGGCGGTTCGAACTCGCTGCCGATTGCCTCGAACCGAGACCCGAGACCGAATTGCTGGTGGAGCGGGTGCTCGAGGACTGGCCCGTTGACGCGACAGCGCGGTTTGCCGATATCGGCTGCGGCAGCGGTGCGATCGTGCTGACGCTGCTCGCCGAGCGGCCGGGACTTGAGGCGCGCGCGACCGACATCGCGGAGGGCGCGATTGCCATGACCGGTCGAAATGCGGAGCGCCTCGGCGTCGCCGACCGTCTTGTGGCGAAGCGGACGAGCGTTCTGGCGGGCGTGGCGGGCCCGTTCGATTTCATCGTTTCCAACCCGCCCTATATTCCAAGCGGCGACATTGCCGGCCTGTCGCGCGAGGTGCGCGAACACGATCCCGTCGCCGCACTGGATGGCGGCGAGGACGGCCTTGCCGTCTATCGCGCCATTCTGGATCAGGCGCCGATGCATCTCAAACCCGGCGGGCTGGTCTATCTCGAAACCGGGCATGACCAGCACGCGGCTTTGCGAGGGCTTGCCGCTGCCCGTGGCTTCGGCTTCGTTTCCGCCAGCAGGGACCTGGCCGGACTTGAGCGCATCCTGGTGCTGCGGAGGGCTTGAAGCGCGCCGGTGTATTTATGCAACGGCGGAAACCGCATGTTAGCCTATTGGCAAGAAAACACTTGGAATCGCCGCAATTTGGGGGTAAGGCGACACTGCTGTGGCAGTGACCGGCAGGGTCCGGATGCCACATGGTTCCCCCACGTTGATGCTGCGCTACCCTCCGGGTGCCAGAGCCGGTCATGAGATGGATCACGGCAAACGGTTCGGGGCAGCGCGAAGCAATTGCTTCCTGGGGATTATCGAGAAGCAGGGATTGAAGCCTTTTAGCATGGCGGATATGGGGCGCGGCAGGTTGCCGGTTTCCGATTGACGCAAACGGGGTCTGGACACTTCGGGCGAAGTGGGACCGATATGACACCGCACACCTGACGTGCCGGTTTCCGAAAAGGGAAAAGCAGAAAGTCCATGAGGCAGCAGCAGAATAACAAGAACCGGATGCGCGGCCGCGGCCGGAACAAGCCTTCGAACAATCTGAACCGCAATTACGAAAGTAACGGGCCGGACGTCAAGATTCGCGGAAATGCCGCTCATATCGCCGAGAAATATACGACGCTGGCGCGCGATGCCCTGTCCTCCGGCGACACCGTGATCGCCGAGAACTATCTCCAGCATGCCGAGCACTACAACCGCATCGTGCTGGCCGCCCAGGCGCAGCGCGACGAAGCGCAGCGCAGCCGCCAGCAGATGACCGAGAGCGACGATCAGCCGGACATTTCCGATGACCGCGACGGGGATGATGCCGACGGCGAGAATGAAAACGATTTCGGGGGGCGTCAGCGCCGCAATGCGGCCGGAGACGAGCGCCCGCAGCGCCGCCAGCCGCGCCGCGAGGAAGTGCAGGACGAGGATGACGAGGTCGACACCGCGCCCGAGACCGTCGCCCGGGAGGCTGCCAGGGAAGTCAATGGCGCCAAGGGCGCGAATGGCGGCTCGCACGACGATGACGAACGCGCCGACACGGAAGAGAAGCCGAAGAGCCGCGGCCGCCGCCCCGGTCGCCGCAAGGCGGAGCCGGCGGAAGGCATGACCGAGGACGCGGCCTCCCTGCCACAGGGCCTGCTCGGCGGTGGCGCCGCCGCACGCGAGGCGGTATCCGCCGAGGAATAGGCCCAGGCAACCGCATTGCGGTTTTGGTGAAGCCCCGTTTTCCGGCAAGGGAAATGGGGCTTTAAAATTTTCAATGCCCTCCCCATATCCATTCAGGAACGGACCTGCCCGATGTGGGGGTCTTGTCTTCAATCTGTCCGTCATGCCGGAACGGGTGGCGGAAGCGGGAGATCAACATGGATATCGAGAAGTATTCCGACCGGGTGAAGGGCTTCATCCAGTCGGCCCAGACCAAGGCTCTCAATGAGGGTCATCAGCAGTTTTCAGCCGAGCACATTCTCAAGGTTCTTCTGGAAGATCCGGAGGGCCTGGCGGCCTCGCTCATGCAGCGCGCCGGCGGGCGGCCGAAGGATGCGCTGATGGCCGTCGACCTGGCGCTCGGCAAGATGCCGAAGGTCGAGGGCGGCAATGGCCAGCTCTACATGTCGCAGCCATTGTCCAAGGTGTTCACCACGGCGGAAAAGGCGGCCGAGAAGGCAGGCGACAGCTATGTCACCGTCGAGCGCTTGCTGCTGGCGCTGGCGATCGAGAAATCGGCGCCCACGTCGCAGATTCTGGAAAAGGCGGGCTTGACCGCCAATGCGCTCAATGCGGCGATCAATGAATTGCGCCAGGGCCGCACGGCGGATTCGGCCAACGCCGAGGCCGGCTATGACGCGCTGAAGAAATATGCCCGCGACCTGACCAAGGATGCGCGCGAGGGCAAGCTCGATCCGGTGATCGGCCGGGACGACGAAATCCGCCGGGCGATCCAGGTCCTGTCGCGGCGCACCAAGAACAATCCGGTGCTGATCGGCGAACCCGGCGTCGGCAAGACGGCGATCGCCGAGGGGCTGGCACTGAGGATCGTCAATGGCGACGTGCCCGAATCGCTCAAGGACAAGAAGCTGCTGGCGCTCGACATGGGTGCGCTGATCGCCGGGGCGAAATATCGCGGCGAGTTCGAGGAGCGGTTGAAGGCCGTGCTGTCGGAAGTGCAGGCCGCCAACGGCCAGATCGTCCTGTTCATCGACGAGATGCATACGCTGGTCGGCGCGGGCAAGGCTGACGGGGCCATGGATGCCTCCAACCTGCTGAAGCCGGCGCTGGCGCGCGGCGAACTGCACTGCGTCGGCGCGACCACGCTCGATGAATACCGCAAGCATGTGGAAAAGGACGCGGCCCTTGCCCGCCGTTTCCAGCCGGTTTTCGTTACCGAGCCGACGGTCGAGGACACGATATCGATCCTGCGCGGCATCAAGGAAAAATACGAACTGCATCACGGTGTGCGGATCACCGATTCGGCGCTGGTCGCGGCCGCCACCCTGTCGAACCGCTACATCACCGACCGCTTCCTGCCGGACAAGGCAATCGACCTGATGGACGAGGCCGCTGCGCGCTTGCGCATGCAGGTGGATTCGAAACCGGAAGAACTCGACGAACTTGATCGCAGGATCATCCAGCTCAAGATCGAGCGCGAGGCTCTGAAGAAGGAAACCG
>JAGRLT010000100.1 GCA_020441665.1 Nitratireductor sp. | reverse complement strand
TCTCATAACGAACTTCGGATTCAATAGGGTGACTAGCAAATTTATGATTCTAGTGTGGTTTTTGAATTTGAAATACGCTTCGAAGTCGGCTGCCGGAATGATGCGTATTTCAAATTCACCACACTAGACTGTATCGACATTCCCGATTTCCCTGCTTCGCCGTACGGTGTAGGGAAGCCGCATGAATTTCCAGTTCGACACCCTTCCCTTCGAGCCCTGGGTGATCATCACCCTGATCGCCGCCTTCCTGCAAAACATCCGTTCCTCGCTGCAAAAGCATCTCAAGGGGGTGATGGGCACGGCGGGCGCGACGTTCGTGCGGTTCGGCTTCGGCGTGCCGGTGGCCTTCGTACTGCTGGCGCTGCTGATCGGCGGCGACATGACGGTCCTGCCGATGCTCAACATCCGTTTCGCAATCTGGGTGGTCGTTGCCGCCCTGTCGCAGATCATCGCCCAGGCGCTGCTGATCGCGATGTTCTCCCGGCGCAACTTCGTCGTTGGCTCCGCCTATTCGCGCACCGAACCGCTGCAGGCGGCGCTGTTCGGGCTTGTCTTTCTGGGTGAAGGCGCCAGTGTCGGCACGCTGGTCGCCATCATGGTGGCGATGACCGGCGTGCTGCTGATGTCGGTGGCGCAGGGCGGCAAGGGCAAGGTGACGGCGACAGCGCTGGTGACGGCCCTGTTCACGCCAAGTGCCGGGATCGGCCTCCTTTCGGGCACGTTTTTCGGGCTTGCCGCCGTCGGCTATCGCGGCGCCTCGACGGCGCTCGCCGGCCCGGGCTATCTGGTCCAGGCCGCGGTCACGCTATGCGCGGCCATCGTTCTGCAATCGATTGTCGTCGCGGCCTGGATTTTCTGGCGCGACCGCGGCGAATTTGCCCGCATTCTCGCCGCCTGGAAGGTTTCGGCCATTGTCGGACTGGCGGGCGCGCTGGCTTCGTTCTGCTGGTTCGCCGCCATGACGTTGCAGCAGGCCGCCATCGTCAAGACGCTTGCCCAGGTCGAGATCCTGTTCATCATCGTCACTTCCTGGTTCTTTTTCCGCGAGAAAATCAGCCTGACGGAACTGGCCGGTGTCCTGCTGGTGAGCGCCGGGATCGCCGCACTGTTCCTGTTCGGGTGAATTGTGGGCGCGACACGCTTCCTTGTCATCGGGCCGCAAGCCGCGATATTCTGCGGCATGATTCCCTGGCCGATCCCGGACGCAATGGCGGGCCGGGACGCCGGATCGGGAAACAGCCGGACAGGCTTGGCAGGACTGGCATGACACGAGAAACGGATTCCGAGAGTTGCGGCACAGGCGGACCTCTTCGCCGGCTGGCCGGGTTGTGCCTTGCCGCCGCCCTGCTCGCCGCGCCCATAGGTGAAGTGAGCCTGGCCGCCGACAAGCCCGCCAAACAGGTCTTTGGCGCCATGTCGAGCGCGGCCGCGCTCAAGCCCGCCTCGCACGGCTTCTACTCACGCGGCTGTCTCGCCGGCGCGATCGCCATGCCCTATGACGGGCCGACCTGGCAGGTGATGCGGATTTCGCGCAATCGCCGCTGGGGCCATCCCGATCTCATCGCACTGATCGAGAAGCTGTCGATCAAGGCCCACAAGGATGGCTGGAACGGGCTTCTGATCGGCGATATTTCCCAGCCGCGCGGCGGACCGATGCTGACCGGCCATGCCTCGCACCAGATCGGTCTCGATGCCGATCTGTGGTTCACGCCGATGCCGAACCGGCGCCTGTCCTTCAAGGAGCGCGAGGAGACCAGTGCCGTTTCCATGCTCAAGAAGGGCAGCAACTACGTCGACGACCGACGCTGGAACCCCACCTATGAACGGCTGCTCCGCGATGCGGCAAGCTTCCGCGAGGTCGAGCGTATCCTGGTCCACCCCGGCATCAAGAAGAAGCTGTGCGATACGGTGACGGGCGACCGCTCATGGCTGCGCAAGGTTCGTCCCTATTACGGCCATCACTATCATTTCCATCTGCGCATCGGCTGCCCGCCGGGCTCCTCCGATTGCAGGCGGCAGGACCCGACGCCAGCCGGCGACGGCTGCGATGCCAGCCTGAAATGGTGGTTCGACGTGGCGCTGGCACCGAAGAAACCTTCGAAGAAGGACAAGAAGGCGCCGGCGAAGAAGCCGAAGATCATCACCGTCCGCGACCTGCCCTCGACCTGTCAGGCGGTGGTCGGCGCCGACAACAAGGACCTGCAGGCGGCCGTCTTCAACGCGCCCTCTCTGTCGGGCTTCGCCGCACCCGATCTCGACCTGCCGAAGAAGTTCGACCCGCTGGCAGCCCTTTCAAGCCGCCCGATCGAGGCGAGCGCCAAGGTGAAAACGGCCAGCACGATCGGCGACCTGGTGCAGGATAGCGGATTTGCCGATTTGACCGGGCCGGTGCCGATCCCGACACCGAGGCCGACGCGATAGCGAGCTTTGCGCCTATTTCACCGCTTCGTCGGGATAGACGCCCCAGAGCTTGACCTGTTCGGCATAGCCCTTCATGCCGCCGGCCTTGACCTCGCACCAGCCCTGGTTGCAGGTCTCGACATCGGCGAGCACGCCCGCCTCCATCACCGCGACCACGGTGGCGCCGGTTTCCGGCGCCGATTTGAGCGGCACCCTGCCGCTTTCATCGCGCAGCCAGGGCGAGACGATCGCGGTGCGCTTTCCCGTCAGCAGGGATTGCAGGATCCAGCCCTCATCGCCATCGGCGTCGCGCACCTTGCGCCAATTGTCGTATTCCTGAATGATTTCGAGCGGCAGGCCGCGCTTGGTGAACATCCAGTCGACCTGATATTCGCGCCCCGGCCCGACCCGCATGTTGACCCGGCTCGACTTGAGCGACACGAAACGCGGCAGCGGCAGGCCCGATGCACCACGCTGGGCGGCCTGGGCGGTCTGGCCGGCCGGCAGGGCAAGGCCGGCGACAAGAAGGGCGGAAGCAAGCAAAAGCCTTGAAATCGAAAGCATGATCTGTCCGGTTCGATCGCGCAGGGGCGCGGTTCGGTGAGAATGTGATTTCCATGAGACCGTGACCTTGCCCCACGCCTTTGATAAACAGGCGGGAGACGGCCCTGATCCTGGTCAACGATGTTATACCGGACAGGGTTAAGGAGGCGTCAACGGACCGGCCGGATTTGCAACGCGGGCGCGTTGCGGGCAAGCTGGACTGCGGGAAGCCGGGCCGGATATCCGGCGGCAAGCAGGCGGACACAGACGGGAGATTTCATGACCAACCGCAAGCCGAAGGTGATCGTGACGCGCAGGCTGCCCGAAGCGGTGGAAGCCCGAATGGCCGAACTGTTCGAGGCAACCTTCAATGGCGACGACATACCGTTTTCGCGGGCGCAACTGATCGAGGCGGTCCGGACCGCCGAATGCCTCGTGCCGACGGTGACCGACCGGATCG
The DNA here is from genome assembly GCA_020441665.1 of Nitratireductor sp. Lineage (GTDB taxonomy): Bacteria > Pseudomonadota > Alphaproteobacteria > Rhizobiales > Rhizobiaceae > Salaquimonas. Next base: position 8,311 of record JAGRLT010000100.1, on the reverse strand, counting down.
ACCGTTCGGTCCTTTCGCAGGCGGGCGGACAATTGAAGCTGATCGCCAATTTCGGCAATGGAACCGACAATATCGACGTGGCGGCAGCCGGCGAGAAGGGCATCCTGGTCACCAATACGCCGAACGTGCTGACCGAGGACACGGCCGACATGACGATTGGACTGATGATCGCGGTGGCGCGGCGGTTCGACGAGGGTGTCGACGCGCTGCGCGAGGGCGCGTTCAAGGGCTGGTCGCCGACCTGGATGCTGGGCCGCCGGATCTGGGGCAAGAAGCTGGGCATTGTCGGCATGGGCCGCATCGGCACGGCGGTGGCGCGGCGGGCGAAGGCCTTCGGCCTGAATATCCATTACCACAACCGCAACCGCGTCGCCGAACAGATCGAGCAGGAACTCGAGGCCACCTATTGGGAATCGCTCGACCGCATGCTGGCCCATATGGACATCGTCTCGGTCAATTGCCCGCACACGCCGGCGACCTTCCACCTCATCTCGGCGCGGCGGCTGCAACTGATGCCGCCCGGCTCGATCATCGTCAACACGGCGCGTGGCGAGATCATCGACCAGAACGCGCTGGTAAGCGCCCTTCAGCAGGGCCAGCTGGCGGGCGCGGGCCTCGACGTCCTCGAGCACGAGCCCGCCGTTTCGCCGGAACTGATGGAGCTGTCGCACCAGGGCAAGGCGGTGCTGCTGCCCCATATGGGATCGGCGACGATCGAGGGCCGGCAGGAAATGGGCGAACGCGTCATCATCAACATCCGGGTCTTCATGGATGGCGACAAGCCGCCGGACCGGGTGCTGCCGAACATGGATTGATGCAACTCACTTCAGCTGCTTGCGCAGGGTGATCGAGGTCGCGCGCGAATAGCCGGCATGGGCGGTTTCGCCGGTCTTATGGTAGCCGAGGCCCTGAAAGAACAGATGATTGCCGGTGAGTTCCACCCGGGTCTGGAGTTCGAGCGTATCCTGCCCCAGGGAGCGGGCGACCTGTTCGGCATGGGCCATCAGTTTCCGGCCGAGCCCCCGGCCCTGCCAGTCGCGCGCTATTGCCAGCTTGCCGACATAGAGGCAGCCGGGGCGCGGATCGCAGAACATGCAGGCGACCGGAACCGCGCCGTGGAAGATCGCATACCCCTGTTCCCTGCCGGCCTTTTCCCGCAGCGCCCCGACCGTCAGCCGATGGGCCGAGGACGGCGGATCGATGATACCGGTCATGTAGGCGAAGGAGGACAGGATGAGCTCGAGCACCGCCTGCCAGTCGGTGTCTTCCGGTTCTAGGCGGCGGATCTTGGAACGCTCTGCCATCGTCTTCAGCGGCACCGTTTGTATCGCACGGTCTCGAACCGCATGGCGCGGCCATCGACCATCAGCAGCCGGCCGATCAGCGGTTCGCCGATGCCGGTGACAAGCTTGATGACTTCCAGCGCCTGCAGCGAGCCGAGCACGCCGGTCAGCGCGCCGAGGATGCCGGCTTGCGCGCAGGTCGGGAGCAGGCCCTCGGGCGGCTCGGCGGGAAAGACGTCGCGATAGCGCGGATTGGGATTGCCCGCTTCATCTCTCCAGTGGGGCACCAGCGTCGTCAGCGTGCCGTCGAAACGGCCGACAGCGGCGGTCACCAGCGGCGTTGCAAGTCTTTCGCAGGTATCGGCGGCAAGATAACGGGTGGCGAAATTGTCGGAGCCGTCGGCGACGATGTCATAGCCGCCGATCAGGCTTTCGGCGTTTTCCGCCGTCAGCCGCTCGTCATGGCGGATGACGGCGACATGCGGATTGATGCGGGCCAGCGATCTTTCGGCGGATGCGGTCTTGGCATCACCGACACTGCCGGTGTCATGGATAACCTGGCGTTGAAGGTTGGAGAGCGCGACCGCGTCGTCGTCGACGATGCCGAGCGTGCCGATACCGGCTGCCGCGAGATATTGCAGTACCGGCGAACCCAGCCCGCCGGCGCCGACCACCAGCACCCTGGCCTGTTTCAGCTTCTGCTGGCCCGCGCCGCCCAACTCAGCCAGCACGATGTGGCGGGCATAGCGCTCCAACTCTTCCTGGCTCAGCATGGAAAACCCGATATTGGCAGACGTCTATCCGCTTGTAACATCGCCATCGGCGACCGTGAAGAACTGACCGCGGTCGCCGAGGGCGTCGAACAACGCTCTGTCCGTCCCGGTCATGAAGGCCTGGCATTGCAGTCCGTCAATGAGGTCGAACAGGGCGGCGCGGCGGCGTGCATCGAGATGGGCTGCGATCTCATCGAGCAGCAGGATCGGCGGAAAGCCGTTGATCTGCGCCGTGAGCGCCGCATGGGCAAGCACGAGGCCGGTGAGCAGCGCCTTCTGTTCGCCGGTGGAACACAGCGCCGCCGCCATGCCCTTGGGACGATGCAGCACGGCGATGTCGCTGCGATGGGGCCCCTCAAGCGTCCGCCCCGCCCCCTTGTCCGACCATCGATTCTGTTTCAGCCGGTCGGCATATTCGGCTTCCAGATCGCTTGCCGCCATATCGCCATGGGCGTTTTCGAGCGTGCCCTCAAGCGAGACGATCGCATCGGGAAAGGGCGAAGCGGTATCGTGCTGGGCGATGATCGAAGCCGTCAGCAGCGAGACGAGCTCCGAGCGGGCGGCCGCGATCGCCGTGCCGAGTTCGGCCATCTGCGCCTCGACCGCATCGAGCCAGGGACCGGGGGAAGTTTCCTCCGACAACAGCCGGTTGCGGCCACGCATCGCCTTTTCAAAATCGGCGACGCGGCGGCCATGCAGGGGATCGATGGCGAGCACCATGCGATCGAGAAACTTGCGCCGCTCGCCGGCGGACCCGGTAAAGAGCCCGTCCATCGCCGGCGTCAGCCAGACGATGCGGGAGTGCTCCAGCAGATCATCGATCGCCTTCGCCTGCGCCCCGTTGACGCGCACCCGGCGCTGGGTCTCGACGCCGGCTGCCGTCTCCATCAGCCCGGTGCCGATATCGGCGGGGCCCGCGGCCCCTTCGAGCCTGGCGAAGACCGACCAGGCACCAGATCCGCCCGCCCGGCCGACCTGATCATAGGAGGCGCGGCGCAGCCCGCGACCCGGTGACAGGAAGGAAACCGCCTCCATCAGATTGGTCTTGCCGGAACCGTTTTCCCCGGTCAGCACCACATGGCGCGGATCCAGTACAAGCGACAGGCTGGCATAGTTGCGGAAATCCGTCAGCCGAAGGCCGGTGAGGTGCACCGGCTGGAGAGCGGGTCTTTCGGCGGGTCTGGTCATAACACCCAAGAAGTTGTTGCGAATCACGGCTACTATGACGCTATCCATACCGGAAACACAAAACCCCGCTAACGCGGGGCTTTGGGACGCTGACAAATATCTAGGCTGCTCTAAGCTTGTCATCGCTCGGTGAGCAACCTGCCTAGTAATCTAGGTCTTAGTGCCCGATGACCGGGAACCTCCATAATGTAAGCGATGCCTAGTCGGGAGACAAGTCCCCCATTCCAAGGCCGAATAAGACACCTCTTCTAACTGCTTGCAGATCATCGCCGGTCAATTGAGGGTATTGCCATCGGCGACGGCCTACCTTGAAACCGTCCAGTCGCTGGATTGATAAGTTCATCAGCATGTCGCATTTGGCCCAGCAGGCCAGACCATCATCTTCATCTGGATGATAGTTTTTTGACAATCTTACCGTGAAAGGAAGCTCACGGAGCGGCTCTGTAGTGCTTATCGGCACAACCGTAACAATCTCACCGCGATTAGGCAGGCGTGGAGAAATGATGATAACCGGGCGCCGTTTTATCATTTCCGGTGCTTCGAACCCTCGAAAGTCGCAAACTAATACTTGCCCGGCACGAGGAAAAAACTGAATTCCCACGGGAACTCCGTCACACCCGCATCGGCATCAGCACATAGAGCATGGCCTCGTCGCCGGCATCGCGGATCAGGGTGGGCGAACCGGAATCGGCAAGCAGGAAGACCGCCTCGTTGCCGGAAAGCTGGCCGGCAATGTCGAGGAGATAGCGCGAATTGAAACCGATCTCGATCGGCTCGGCATCGTAGCCGGCGGCGACCTCCTCCGTCGCGCTGCCGGATTCGGGATTGTTGACGGTCAAAACGACCTGGCCGTCGCCGATCGCCAGCTTCACCGCCCGGCCGCGCTCGGAGGAAATCGTCGAAACGCGATCGACGGCGGCGGCGAAGCTCGCCCGCTCCATGCGCATTTCCTTGTCGTTGCCGGTCGGAATGACGCGGGTGTAGTCGGGAAAGGTGCCGTCGATGAGTTTCGACGTCAGCACCACCTCGTTGACCGAGAGGCGGATCTTGGTGTCGGACACTTCCACCGTGACCGTGGCGTCAGGGTCTTCGACGAGCTTCTGGATTTCGCCCACCGCCTTGCGCGGCACGATGATGCCCGGCATGCCTTCCGACCCCGCCGGCGCCTCGGCCTGAGCGCGCGCCAGCCGGTGGCCGTCGGTCGCTACCGCGCGCAGTACCAGCCTGCCTTCGTCCTCCACCGCGTGGAAATAGATGCCGTTGAGATAGTAGCGCGTTTCCTCGGTCGAAATCGCGAACTGGGTATGCTCGATCAACGCCTTGAGGCCCGTGGCCGGCAGGCGGAACAGATGCGAGAAATCGCCGGCGGTGATATCGGGAAAATCGCTTGCCGGCAGGCATTGCAGGGTAAAGCGCGAGCGGCCGGCGGCGATCTTGACCGAATTGCCGTCCTCGGCAATCGACAGCATGACCTCCGACCCCTCGGGCAGCTTGCGCACGATGTCGTGCAGCATATGGGCGGGAACGGTGGTGGAGCCGGCCTGCTCGACCATGGCCGGCACCTTCTCGAAGATTTCGAGATCGAGGTCGGTGGCCTTCAGATGCAGTTCGCCGCCTTCCGCCGCCAGCATCACATTCGACAGGATCGGGATCGTGTTGCGGCGTTCGACCACCCGATGAACATGGCTGAGCGATTTCAGAAGGTTCGATCGTTCAATCGTGACACGCATGATACCTGTTCCTGTCTGTGGCCGCGGCGGGCGGATGCCCGGCGGCATGGTCTTTTCATCCGCTGGCTGCTGGACTGCCTCTTCCCGGCTTGGCGGGCGCGCAGAGTGCGAAACTCCGGGGCATTTTGCAATGCTTCGGCGTGATTTGACAGCCCGTCCAAACGGGAAATTGGGGAAAAGAAAGCGGGCCGGCGCCCGAAAGGCAGCCGCCCGCGCTCCAACGCCGTCATACGATCGGGGGTCAGTCCAGAATGAGCCGCTTGAGCAGTTCGATCTCCTGCGCCAGCTTGTGATCCTGCGACATCAGGTCCTCGATCTTGCGCACGGCATGCAGCACCGTGGTGTGGTCCCTGCCGCCGAAACGCCGGCCGATTTCCGGCAGCGAGCGCGGCGTCATCACCTTGGACAGGTACATGGCGATCTGGCGCGGGCGGACGATCTGCTGGGTGCGGCGGTTCGACAGAAGATCGTTGCGCGCCACGTTGAACTGGCGCGCGACGACACGCTGAATGTCCTCGATGCGGACGCGCTTCTGGTCGCCCGACTTGATGAGATGGCGCAGCATCTTGTCGAGTTCCTCGAAGCCCTCCGGCCCGTCGGAATATTTGTGCTGCAACAAAAGCTGGTTGAAGGCGCCGTCGATGTCGCGGCAGCTGGTATTGACTTGGCGCGCGACGTAGTGGCGGATGTCCTCGGGGATGTCGAGGCCGGGCTGGTCGCGCCGGGCCTCTTCGTAGCGCATGTTGAGGATCGATTTGCGCAATTCGTAATCCGGCGTCTCGATGTCGAGGGAAACCCCTCCCTTGAGGCGGGAACGGACGCGCTCGTTGAGGCTTTCGAGTTCCGCCGGGGGACGGTCTGCCGCCACCACGACCTGACGGGCGCTGTCGATCAGTTCGTTGAGCAGGTGGCAGAACTCGGCCTGGATCGCTTTGCCCTGGAGGAACTGCATGTCGTCGATCAGCAGGAGATCGATGTCGCGAAGGGTTTCCTTGAGCGACAGGGCGGTTTGGTTGTGCAGCGCCTTGGCAAAGACCCACATGAAATAATCGGCGGTCAGGTAGCGCACCTTCTTGGCGGGATCACGCTGGCGGGTTTCCCAGGCGATCGCCTGCAGCAGATGCGTCTTGCCGAGACCGACGCTCGCATGGATGAAAAGCGGGTTGAAGCGCACGGCGGCGCCCTCGCCCTCGGCAACCGATCGGGCGGCGGCATAGGCGATGCGGTTCGACTTGCCCTCGATGAAATTGGCGAAGGTGTATTTGGGGTCCAGCGGCGAGCCGGCAAAGCCCGGCTCCTGCTCGGAGCGTGCACCGCGGGCAGCGCCGTTCTCGCGCGGCAGGAAGGGCTGGGCCGGTTTGCGCTGGGACGGCGCGGGTGCCGGCTTTGCGGCAGTTTCGCCGGGTTCTGCCGGGCGCGCCGGCAGGCGGCGCACCGCGCTGCGCACGATCACATCGGCGCGCAGGATGGCCTTGTCCTCCTTCTGCCAGAGTTCCAGCAACAGATCGCGGTAGTGGGAGTTGATCCAGCTCTTGAGAAAGGCGGTGGGAACCGAATGGACCGCGACGCCGCCTTCGGTGCCGACCAGCTTGATGCGGCCGAACCAGCTGTTGAAGATTTCGGTTCCGAGCTGGGCCTGAAGGCTCTGGCGTACCTTGAGCCAACCGGAATGGTCCCCCTCGGCCCTGACCGGCTCGCTATCGGCAACAGCCTTGTCGCGGGACCGGGCGGCGGCTGGCCCGGTCGCATCCATGTCGCCGTCCTCCATGGGTGCCAGCTTGGCAACCCTGGCGCCCCCATTCGTTCCCGTCCTGATGTTTTCGCCGCTCGTTCGTGTCATTGGCCCTACCCACAATCATGAATTTTTATCTTTGGTTTTTGTGATTGGCTGACGTTTTCGCCGTGCCGCAGCCGCTGGAACGGCCGCAAGTTCTCATTGTCCGCATCCAACAGTCCGCATCCAGCGCTGCTTTCTTCCCTTCCCTATCCGCAAGCGTTCCCGCCGCAAGATCCCGCCCCACAGCGCGATCCTGCGCAAAAACCCGGCCGGCCGCTCCAATCCGCCAGGGCTTCTCCCGGCCTTTCAGAGCACAGCAAATTCCGTCCGCGGAAATGCAATTCCGCGGAGCCGGACGCCTGAACCGTCCTTTTTGACTTAGCCCCCTAGCCAGCCGCCAGAGCCCGCCATCCGGCGTATGACCGGGAAAACACCCCGGTCACCTCACAGCCGGTACGCCATGCCCAGAGCCCGACGGAAGAACCGGATCTCGCTCCGGAACCGCCAAACCCGATCCGCCGCCAATCAGACATCACACCGGCCTTGCGCCGTGCTCCGCCGGATTGACCCGCCCCGCTTGAAATCAGGCAATACTTCGCTGGCTCGCGAACGCATTTCTGCGCTACGACCCTCCGGATTTCCTCCGGTAAACCTGCTTCAAGAAATCCCCTCGCGGGTGCGCCAAGTCCAAGCTCAGTCTGGCTTGGCGCCGGCAAAACAAACCTACACAGGGGGGCGGGCGGGTTCAACTGTGAATCGTAAAAAATTCTTTAATGCCGCCATTTGCGGTTTTTTGGCCACGGGTCGCAGGCAGCGGAGGAAGGCCGGAACGGCTTGAGAATCAAACGCTTTTCTTCGCCGAAAGGCGCGCGCGATACGGCCGGCGGCGTTCCGGCACGGATTTTTTTCGCCTTGGGGTATTGACTCGAAAAAACCACGTAAATTGACAAAAAGGATATATTTCCTATCAGACCAGTCAATAAGGCATTGATTTGCCTGAATTAATAATTCACGGAATTATTTCCTGCGCCCTTTCCTTCTATTCAAAGCTTGCCCGCGGAAAGCGCTTTCAGGCCTCCAATTCCCGGTCCGTCCGCAACCGGAAGGCCGCTTCATGCCCGTCCTGCGCGACCGGTGATGATTGCCGGACGCAACCAATTCACGACTCACGGCAGCAATGGGCGACGCTCGCCTTAAGGTTGCATATGCGTTGCAAGCCATCGAATGCTCCACGGCAAAACCGCCGGTTCCGCGACGCCCGGCAAGCAGGCACACTGCCACGATGCCATCGAAAAGATGGCCCCGTCACGGCCCATCGAACGCATCTCGGCGCAAACAAAACCCGCCGCGCTGGCATCCAGGCGGCGGGTTCGAAATTTCCGTCGATCTCTGCGGAGAATGCAGTCTGGTTGCCGGCTAGTGTGGTGAATTTGAAATACGTATCATTCCGGCAGCAGACTTCGAAGCGTATTTCAAATTCAAAAACCACACTAGAATCATAAATTTGCTAGTCACCCTATTGAATCCAAAGTTCGTTATGAGAGTGCTGGCAAATGAGAC
>JAGRLT010000099.1 GCA_020441665.1 Nitratireductor sp. | reverse complement strand
TTCACCACCGCCGCCACGGTGACGGTCGGCGGGCCGGTGATGAGCCTTTTCGAATCCTGGGCCCCGGTCCAGGCCGTCGGCCTCGCCAAGCTCGCAGCCACCTCGGTCTTTCTGGTGGTCGGCTACTATTTCGTCGTCACCGCCATGCGCAGCGGCGATATCGGTTTCGTCAGCCCGTTCCGCTATTCCGTTCTCCTGTTCTCGATTGCCGGCGGCATCGTCTTTTTCGACGAGGTGCCCGACCGCTTCACCCTGGCCGGCTCCGCCATCATCGTCGCAAGCGGCATCTACATGCTGTATCGCGAGCGCGTCGTTCACCGCCAGGCCATCACGCCGCCGCCACAACGGCACTGACCCCGACACAGGCACGCATGGACCAGCTACATCACCTGCCGTTGCCCGCGGCGCCGGAGATCCTGAAAGGCGAGTTGGCGCCGCGCCAGCGTTCGCGCTTCCTCAACCGCCGCACGCCGCCGCACATCCTGACCCTCGTGCTCGTTGCGGGCCTTGGCGCGCTCAACATGAACATCATGCTGCCATCGCTGACGGCGATGGCGCATTATTTCAAAACCGACTACGCGACGATGCAGTTGGCGATTTCCGCCTATCTCGCCTGCACCGCCATCCTGCAACTGATCGTTGGTCCGCTGTCCGACCGGTTTGGCCGCCGCCCCGTATTGCTGGTCTGTCTCGCGATCTTCCTGGCCGCGACCCTCGCCGCGATCTACTCGCCCACTGTCGAGATCTTTCTCGCGGCACGCATGGTGCAGGCGACCGTGGTCAGCGGCCTGGTGCTTGCCCGCGCCATCGTTCGCGACATGGTGCCGCTCGAGGAAGCGGCCAGCATGATCGGCTATGTCAGCATGGGCATGAGCCTCGTGCCGATGGTCTCTCCGACGGTTGGCGGCCTGTTGCAGGAGGCCTATGGCTGGCAGGCCGTCCACGGGATGACGCTCGCCATGGGCAGCATCGTTCTGCTGATCATATTCTTCGATCTGCAGGAAACCAACCTGCACCGAGCCGCCAGCATGGCGAGCCAGTTCCGCTCCTATCCCGAACTCTTCACCTCGCGCCGGTTCTGGGGCTTCGTCCTTTCGGCGACCTTTGCCTCGGGCATGTTCTTCGCCTTTCTCGGCGGCGCGCCCTTCATCGCGACCGAATACCTGCATCTGGCGCCCTCGACGCTCGGCCTCTATTTCATGTTCGTGGCACTCGGCTACATGTCCGGCAATTTCGTCATCGGGCGCTATTCGGGCCGGTTTGGCATCTTCACGCTGATGCTTGCCGGCTGCACCCTCGCGGTGAGCGGCGTTTTTGCCAGCCTGCTGTGGTTTGTCAGCGGACACGTTCACGCCTTCGGATTTTTCGGGCCGCTGTTCTTTGTCGGCATGGGCAATGGCATGTTGCTGCCCTCGGCGCTGGCCGGCATGGTCAATGTCCGGCCGCATCTTGCCGGGTCGGCTGCCGGCCTCGGCGGCGCCATGCAGATCGGCGGCGGGGCTGTCCTGTCGGTCTTCGCCGGTCATCTGCTGACGCGTGAAAGCGGCCCGGCGCCGCTGCTGCTGCTGATGATCGCGACCGGCCTCCTGGCCATCCTCGCCACGCTCTATACCCGCCATGTGGATATTCAGATGGCGAAGCCGGCATCGAAAAGCTAACCTGCCGGCATGAGTGCCAAACTTCTCATCGCACCCGATCCCGACAATCCGGCGCTTTCAACCGCCGTCGAGGGCATCGACCATACCGGCGCAAGGGTGTGCACGGACGTCATCACCGAGCGCCCCCTGACGCTGTTCCTCAATTCCCAGGAGATCGTCACCATGATGACGATCGGCGATCATCCCGACCTGCTCGCCATCGGCTATCTTCTGAACCAGAACATGCTGACCCGCGACGATGTCATTACCGGCGTCGAGCACGACGAGGATCTCGATGTCATTGTCGTGCGCACCGGGCGGCGGACCAATTACGAAGCAAAGATGAAGAAGAAGGTGCGCACCTCGGGCTGTGCCCAGGGAACGGTGTTCGGCGATGTCATCGATCAGTTCGACAAGGTAAAGCTCGATTCCGATGCCCGCCTCAGGACCTCCTGGCTCTACGCGCTCACCCGGTCGATCAACACCCAGCCCAGCCTGTATCTGAAGGCTGGCGCCATCCATGGCTGCGTCCTGTGCGAGGAAGACCGGCCGCTCGTCTACATGGAGGATGTCGGCCGGCACAATGCGGTCGACAAGATCGCCGGCTGGATGATGGTCAACAAGGCCGATCCGAAAACCAAGATCTTCTACACCACCGGAAGGCTGACCTCCGAAATGGTGATCAAGACGGTGATGATGGGCATCCCGATCCTTGTCTCCCGCTCGGGCTTTACCGCCTGGGGCGTCGAGCTTGCCCGCCAGGCCGGGCTGACGCTGATCGGGCGCGCCCGGGGCAGGCGCTTCATCGCTCTGTCGGGCGCCGAGCGCATCGTCTTCGACGTCGATCCCGAGGCAATCGCCGAGGAAGAAGCAAGAGCCCGCCGCAAGGGCAGCCGGGGCCGCGATGACTGAGCCTGCCGCCCTCACCGGAGTGATCCTTGCCGGCGGCCTGTCGCGCCGCATGGAGGGGCCCGAGAAGACCCTGCTCGAACTCGCCGGCAAGCCGCTGATCGCGCATGTCCGCGACCGGCTGGCGCGGCAGATCGCTCCCGTCCTCGTCAACGCCAATGGCGATCCGGCACGCTTTGCCTTTCTCGGCCTGCCGGTCGTCGCCGACACGGTGAGCGGATTTGCCGGCCCGCTTGCCGGAACGCTTGCGGCCATGGAATGGCTCATTGACCGCGACCCGGAGCTGGCCGACAGCGATGCGGCGATCGTCACGGTTGCGGGCGACACGCCGTTTTTCCCCGCCGATCTCGTCGCCCGCCTTGGTGCGACGCGCGACGCATCGCAGGCCCGCGAGGCAACCATCGCCATGGCTTTCAGCGGCGGCAACCGCCACCCGACCTTTGCCTTATGGCCCATTGCTCTGGCCGGCGCGTTGCGCCACTTTCTGGCGGTGGAAATGGAGAGGAAAGTGATGCTGTTCGCCCAGCGCTACCGGCTGGTCCGGGTGGAATTCGAGGCGGGCGCGGATCGCGACCCGTTCTTCAACATCAACACGCCGGGCGATCTCGCCACCGCCGAAGCCCTGTTGAGCGAGGCCGTCCGGTGAAGGCGCGGCTCGGCATTTTCGGCGTCACCGGCTGGAAGAATTCCGGCAAGACCCGCATGGTCGCTTGCCTGGTTGCCGAATTCTCCGCCCGGGGTCTCAGGGTTTCGACGGTCAAGCACGCCCATCACAGCTTCGACATCGATCAGGAAGGCCGTGATTCCTGGCAGCACCGCCAGGCGGGCGCCAGCGAAGTCGCCCTGGTGTCGCGCAACCGCTGGGCGCTGATGCATGAACTGCGCGGCGAGGACGAACCGGAACTCGACAGCATCCTCGATCGCCTGTCGCCCTGCGACCTGGTGATCGTCGAGGGCTACAAGCGCGAGGCCCATCCCAAGATCGAGATGATCCGCAGCGGCAACACGCCCGCACCGAGCGCCGAGGCGACGAGATCCAATCCGCCGCTCTGGCCCGACGATCCGGCCATCGTGATGATCGGCAGCGCGGGAAAAATCGAGGATTGCCCCCTGCCCCGTTTCGATCCGGACGCAATCGCCGCGATCGCCGATTTCATTCTCGATTATCTCCGCAAGGCGGCCCGCAATGCCGCCGAGTAAGGGCGATCCCGCCCGCCGCCTGCTGGACGACTGCTTCCTGCACGATCGCGACCGCCTGCACCATCAAGAGGCGGTGAACCTGCTGCGCGAACGGATTTTGCCGCTGACCGGAAGCCAGACCCTGCCGCTCGACCGGGCATGCGGCCATATCCTGGCGGAGGACATCGCGGCGCAGCGCCTCGTGCCGCCGGCCGACAACAGCGCGGTCGACGGCTATGCCTTCGCCCATGCCGACTATCTTTCGACCGGCGGCAATCTGCCCGTATCGGCGCGGCTGGCGGCGGGCCAGATACGATCCGAGCCGCTTATCGGCGCGACGGCTGCCCGCATCTTCACCGGCGCCCTGATGCCGCCTGGCGCCGACACGGTCGCCATGCAGGAAGATTGCGAGACCGGCGCCGACGGCGGGGTGCGCATCCCTGCCGGCCTCAAGCCGGGCGCCAACCGCCGCAAGGCGGGCGAGGACGTGAAGCCCGGCGACATCATCGCCGCCGCCGGCAGCCGGCTCGACGCCCGCGCCATTGCGGCGCTCGCTTCGATGGGGCTTGCCGAAGTGCGGGTCCGGACGCCGCTCAGAATTGCCCTCCTGTCGGGCGGCGACGAGCTGGTCGAACCGGGCAAGAGCGCCGGCACGGGCCAGATCTACGACACCAACCGGCACATGCTGAAGGCGCTGCTGGCCGGCCTTCCGGTCGAGATCGACGATCTCGGCATTCTGCCCGACCGGCCCGAGGTGATCGAGAAAACCCTCGCATCGGCAGCCCGAAGCCATGACGCGATCCTGTCGAGCGGCGGCACGTCCGCCGGCGAGGAAGACCATATCATCGCCACCCTCGACAGGCTCGGCAAACGGCATCTATGGCAGTTGGCGATCAAGCCCGGCCGGCCGATGAGCTTCGGCCAGATCGGCGACGCGGTCTTCTTCGGCCTGCCGGGAAATCCCGTCGCCTGCCTGGTGTGCTTTCTTCTCTACATCCGGCCGGCGCTGATCCGGCTCGCCGGTGCGGACTGGGCCGAGCCGAGGCGCTATCTTCTGCCGGCGGCGTTCTCGACCGCCAAGAAACCCGACCGGCGCGAATTCTGGCGCGGCATGGTCGTCGCCGGTCCGCAGGGACGGCCGGCGCTCGACAAGTTCGAACGCGACGGCTCCGGCCTGATCACCGGCCTGCGCCGGGCCGACGGCCTGATCGAGGTGCCGGAAGCGGTGACGTCGGTGAAACCGGGAGACCTGTTGCGCTTCATCCCGTGGAGCGAATTCGGCCTGTAGACAGCGCCGGGTATTCTATCGCGGCCCGGGCCTTCCATCTCGACAACGCCGATCCTTACCACATTGTAAGTTGCCATGGCGTCGGCGCGGCAGCAGCATGACGGTCGACGGAATCAACTCGGAGCCCTGCCATGACCCCCGCCAGCAACGGCTATTCCGGCCTTTCGATCGCGCTGCACTGGATTGCCGCCATTGCGGTCGTCCTGCTGTTCGTCACCCATGAAGGCGATCGCGGCAGCACGCAATATGCCATCCATGTCGGCCTTGGCTCGCTGCTTGGCCTGGCGGTACTGTGGCGCGTCCTGCGGCGGCCGCTGCGCGGCTTCGCGCCGAAGCCCGATCAGCCGGTGTTGCTCAATCTGGTGTCGACCCTCGTGCTCTGGGCGATGCTCGCCGCCATGCTGGCGGTTTTCCTGACCGGCTACTTCCTGCCCTGGAGCGTCGGCGCGCCGCTCGACATTCTCGGCCTGATCGAAATCCCCTCGCCCCTGGCGCGTTCACGCGACCTGCATGAGGCCATCGAGGAGATTCACGACTTCGCCGGCCACGCTCTGGTTCCGCTGGTCATCCTGCATGTGCTGGGCGCCCTCAAACACGCCATCATCGACCGGGACCACGTTCTGCAACGCATGATCCGCGCCGAGCGCGGCGGTCACTGAGCGGTGCCGGGCGTGAGCGTGAAGGTGCCTGCCGCCGCCGCGCGATAGGCCGCAGGCTCGGTGGGAATGGTGACATAGTCGAGCCGCGCCCAAAGCGCGTTGAGGTCCCTGTAGTGCGGCGAGAACACGTTGCCGCTTTGGCCGGTCGAGATCATGTAGAGCGATTTTTCCAGATCGGCGAAATCATAGACCGTGCGCAGCGCAGAGCCATGAACGCCGGCATAGGGCATCTTGCCGGCGAAGTCGGTGCTGTTGCGCAGCAGCGTGTAGCGGCCGCCATCCATCTCGGCCCGGATGGTAAAGAACCCCGACAGCGCGCCCACCCGGCTGAACGGCCGGTGCTCGTGCACGGTTTCATGCGCAGTGCCCCAGCGCCAGCGATGCCAGTCGTCGCCATAATCCGCCTTGAGCTCGGCAAGCATCGCCTGTCCCGCCGCAAAGATCGCATCGCCGCAATCCTCCGCCTCGGACGTTGCGATGTTGTCGCACCAGTTGCGCGCGCCCGCATCGCGCAGGATTTCCATCAGGCGGTCGAGATTGGCCGGCGGAATGGAGCCGTAGTCCTCGCCCAGATCGTCGCGCAGCACCGTTTCACCGAGATGCCTGTGCCAGGCGGTGATGATCAGCGGAAAGGGGGAATCGGCCGTCATCCTGCCGTCCCAGCCGGCAAGCCCGCGGATCAGTTCCTCATCGATGCGTACGCCCTGGGGCAACAGCCGCAGGATCGTGTCGCGCAGCGCCACCATGCCGCCGGAATAGCGGTCGGCCTGACCGTCCAGCATGGTCTGCACCGACTGCATCTGCGATGAATCGACGAACAATTGCTCCACCCGCGCCTGGCGCTGCGGCTCGGCCCAGTCATAGGTGATATGATGGGGATAGCCTTCGGGATAGCCTTCCGGCAGCCAGTTGGAATTGGCCGTCGCCACGGCGCCTCGCAAAGGGTTCACGACGACCGGATTTTCCCGCTTGTCGACCGTGCCCTGCCAGTCATACGCCGCGTCCCAGCCCGGCACCGGCGCCCGGCCGGCAACCGGATTGGCGGGTGAGCGTTCGGGGATCAGCCCCGCCGCCGTCAGGCCGATATTGCCGTCCGCATCCGCGACCACCACCGACTGCATCGGTGAGACGCTCTTTTGCGACCGGGCAAGAAATTCGCCGACCGACCGGGCGTCCCCCATGGCGAGCAGCGCTTCGAGCGTCGTGTCGTCGGGAGAAAGCGCGGTCCAGGCAATTGCCGCCACATGGCCCGGCGGCAGCAATTCGCCGAGCCGCCGGTAGCCCATCGGCAGCACCGGCCCGTGCCGGGTGCGCAACCGTTCGAGGGTGACATCCCCGCCGCCCTTGACCTTGAGTATCGCCTCGTCGCGCTCGAACTCCCGGTACCCGTCGGGCGTCAGATATTGCCGCGGATCGTCCGGATTGATCTTCTCCAGGAACAGATCCTGGGAATCGAGATAGGTGGTCGTAAGCCCCCAGGCGATGCGGTCATTGCGGCCGGAAAGCACCAGCGGCACGCCCGGCAGGGTGCCGCCGACCAGATTGCGGCCGGCGCCCTCCTCCTGCCAGCGCATATGGGCGAGATAGAAGGTCGACGGCGCGGTGAACCCCAGATGCGGATCGTTGGCGAGCAGCGGCCTGCCGCTTTCCGTCCGGCTGCCGGAGATCGCCCAATTGTTGGAGGCCGGCAATTGCAGCCGCCACGGCGCCTCGGCCGCCTCCGCCGGCTGTAGCGATGCGCTGCGCGGGGCGGTATCGAACCCGTACAGCGCGGCAAGATCGGGCAGAGGCGGCGGCCGGTCGCGATCGTTCGGCGGAAAGATTTCGCCGATCATCTCCGGCGTGAAACGCCGGCCCGCAAGCGCCAGCCGGCCGATCTCCTCGTTCATGTTGGCGTCGAGGGTCAGCGCCATCACCTTCGGGATCATCACCGAATGCCAGGCCTGCCACGGCTCCGGCCTGTGGCCGAGGATCAGGAACTCCACCGGCAGGGTGGGTTCGGTGGCGCCCGTGTCGCGCCCGATCCAGGCATTGATGCCGGCGACATAGGCATCGACCACCGCCCGGGTCCGGTCGTTCAGCCTGTCGAGGGATTGTCGCGAGGCGGTCGGGATGTCGAGGGTGCGCAGAAACCGGTCGGAGGCGAGCGCCTGATCGCCGAACATTTCGGCCAGCCGCCCCTGCCCCGCCATGCGCAGCACTTCCATCTGCCACAGCCGCTCGCTGGCATGCAGCCAGCCGAGCGCCCGCACCGCATCGAGCCGGTTTTCCGCCTCGATATGGGGGATGGCGTATGCGTCCCTGAAGATCGTCACCGGCGCCGACAGGCCGGCAACCGGTGCCTCGCCATCGGCGGGCGCGACCGTATTGCGCAGCAGAACATACAGCGCGCCCAGGGCCACGACAGCAACCAGCACGAGCGCAAGAAGCCCCCTTACCGCCCATTTCAAAATCCGCTTCATCTGTCCCGCCCGCCTGATCTCTTTTCAGGAGATTGCCGCCGGTGCGCGCCGATGGCAAGCTGCAACTCCCGTCGATCCCCCTATCGGAATCCCGGCATGGCAAAACCGCTCCTTTCTTCCGAAACGCTGCTCGGCGAGTTGAAATCGCGCGCCGATCCGCGCTACCGCGAGGGCATGGCCCGCTACGGCATTCCCATCGAGCGGGCGCTCGGCGTCTCCATGCCCGAGACGAGGGCCGTCGCCCGGCTGACGCGCCGCAGCCAGGAAACCGCCGAAGGCCTGTGGCAATCGGGCTTTCACGAAGCGCGCATCCTGGCCGGCTTCGTCGCCGAGCCCGCCCGGACCGACCGTGGGACCGCCGATCGATGGGTCGCCGATTTCGACGCCTGGGATCTGTGCGACCAGGTCTGCGGCTCCCTGTTCTGCCGTGCCGAATGGGCGCCCGGCGCGGTGTGCGACTGGGCGGGCGACGAGCGCGAATTCGTCCGCCGGGCAGCCTTCGCCATACTCGCCTGGCAGGCCGTGCATCTGAAGGAAGCGCCGGACGAAACCTTCCTCGGCTATCTGCCGCTGATCGAGAACGCCGCCGGCGACGGCCGCAACTACGTCAAGAAGGCGGTGAGCTGGGCCCTGCGCCAGATCGGCAAGCGCAGCGCCGCCCTGCACGGCCCGGCGCTCGAACTTGCCCGCAAACTAAGCGCTACCGACAGCCGGGCGGCGGCCTGGATCGGACGCGACGCGGCAAGGGAGCTGGACAGCGCCGCCGTGCGGGACAGGCTCGGCCTGACGTAACGGCAATGCCGTTCTCGGCCGAAGGAACCCGGGCATTTATCGCTTTTCCCCGCACCGATCCTTTCCAGTAAATCCCGGCAATATACCATCCGCAGCAAGTATTCTTGGGAATACTGCAATTTTCTACAATTTATGGTTGACATTCGGGTGACCGGTTGAGCAAATCCCGTCCAACGAACGGGTATCGGGATACTATTATGACGGCTGGAAATGACCCTGCATTTGGCGGGGCGGGTTTTGTTGCGCGGTTTTTTGCCATGGTTGCTCGGCGGGTTATGGCCCCGCGGCCGACCGGCCTCTTCCACCTGCTGGCATTCCTGCTGATTGCGGTCTGCGCGACAGGCGGCGCGCGGGCCGATGGTGCGACGGGCACCGGCCTTTCCAATCAGTCGCCATCCTATGCCACGCCGCCCTCCCCGAATGCCTCGTCGCGGGATGTCGATCTCGCCGATGAGGTCTCCGGCGGAACGGCGGACGGGACAACCGACGATGATGAGGCGACGTCAGGCGCCGGAGAGGAGGCTTCGCCGGATGAGAATGCCGTAGGGTCCGATTCCGAGGTCGCTTCGATGGCCGAGGGCGAAGGCGAGGCTGCGGCCGATCCGACCGCCCCTGCGGTTGCGGAAGCCAGCGCCGACTACCGCACCGTGAATGGCAGCTTCGTCTATGACGTTTCGATCGCGGCGCCAGAATTTCGCGGCCTCGAACCCGATCTGGTGCTCAACTACTCTTCGGCGCGCAAGTCGCGGCTCGGCGGCACCTATCAGGGCTGGCTCGGCTATGGCTGGGGCATGAGCGGGCTCGATGTGATCGAGCGGGCAAGCCCCGGCCGCGGCGCGCCGTATTATGTTGAGGAGAATGATGGTGGCGGAACACCTGATGAGTGCACCACGGAGATTGGCGGCTCGACGTGCTCGGAAACGCCTGAGCCCGGGCCGTCAGACTTTGACATATTCCTGATCAACGGCACTGAACTGGTGCCCTGTGCGGCCGAGTCCGTGTCGCCGTCCTGTGTCGCCGGCGGCAGCCATTCGACCGAAGTCGAGAACTACCAGCGCATCGCCTTTGATGAGACAACCAACCGCTGGACGGTGACCAACCGGGTCGGCACGAAATCGGTCTTCGCCCCGGTGGTCGACTTCATGGCGACGGCTCCCACCGATCCCGACGAGATCACCGAGGCGGAGGACTACCGCTGGCTGCTGGCTTCGGTCGAAGACACCAATGGCAACCGGGTCGATTACGACTACACCTGCGCGGATGCGCCGGTCTGCTATCCCGACACGATCAGCTATAACGGCATCCAATTGCGTTTCCATTGGGAGGCGCGTCCCGATGTCAAATCCTATGCCACCGGCGTCGGCATCGCGATCCTCGACCAGCGGCTGAAGACGGTCGAGATCATCTCCGCCGGAAACATGCACGCCGCTTACGCCATCGCCTACACGGAAAGCGCCTTCTCTGGCGCCTCGCTCACCGCCTCCGTCACCCGCTACGGCAATGACGCCGTCCTCGATGCCAGCGGCACGATTACGGCAGGATCATCCCTGCCGGCGACGGTGTTCGGGTATTCGGGGACCGAGACGACCTTTGCGGCACCAGTCTTTACCGGGGAGGCCTATCCAGGAACGCAGAAAGCCCTCTATGTTGATCGCGATATGGACGGAAGCTACGCGCTATTCAACGGGCGGCAGTATTGTGAGGTAAAGAAGCGAAATAATGGCGGCGACGAGCCGGAATACACTTACATACCTCACTATCTTGCAATTTCCGATATATATGAAAATAGAGAAATAAATTTTCAAGAATTTATTTCTGGAAGCGGGAATAAATGCGGGTCTCAAATAACATTAAAAAGTATTGACATGCAAGAATATGATATATTCCATATTTCCAGAAATAGAAATATTTTCCTGAAAACAAAATTTACAAAACAAAAATATGCATGCGATGATGGAAATTGTGACTATAATATCACAGTAGAACCAGAATTCTTGGAGCTTGATGGAAGCCATGAGATCGTCGAGATTGATTGCACTCTTCCCGAGAATGCCCACTTTTGCCAAAGCCCGCTACCGAAGAGAGAGTTTTACTTCATCAACAGACAAACCGAACCAAGTGTCGGCAATGAGGGAACTGCAAAGCCGGTAGACCAAAACGGCGACGGCATTGATGAACTCTATTTCTACTACGACCACAGGGGCATCGCGTCAGCCTATCTCAGCAGTGGAGAACGCAAGGCGCTTCGCTTCTATGATGGTATCGATTTCAATGGAAATGGACGCGAAACCCCGGTTCATCAACTTGCTGGACAACTATTCTTCAATACTCCGGAGCGCCCGGCATTCGGCCTAAACGATGAATGCTCCTCAATTGAAGATGCCTCCTGCCATTTCGCTGACCTGAATGGAGACGGGGCGACCGATCTGGTGCGGGTGAAGAATGCGCGCCTGGATATTCATCTCTCCGATGGCAAATTCATAAGCCTGACGCCGACCTTCCAGATCACACTGCCTTATGCTGTTGGAAAGTTCGAGCACACAGGTCCAGAAGGCCCAAGCCCTGATAAGGATCTTCCCCGTAATAAGTGGCCCGAGATCAACCGCGTCTCTCTTTTAGACATAAATGGAGATGGCATCAGCGAAATCATGGTCGGTAGCGGCAATACGTGGTTCCAGCGCCTTTACTCCATTCGTCATGACCAGCTTGTGCTGCTCTCCGAGCCAGGCGCCTGGTTCTCCGGAGGTCTTGACTTCGATGGCGATGGCCTTGCCGACCTGGCCAAATTCAACAATGGAAATCCGAATAACACCAATCTATTCAACCGCAATCCTCATTTCGCCACCGGCACGGTCGAGGGCCTGCTCCGCACGGTCGAGAACGGCTATGGCGGCAAGGTCTCGGTGGACTACACGCCGTCCTCGCAATGGGAGAACGAGTATCTGCCCTTCGTGGTCCAGACCGCCTCGAAGATCACGGTGGAGAACGGCCTGACCACCAATGCCGGCACGGTGTCGGTCAGTGAGTTCGCCTATGAGGGCGGCAAATACGATGCCGCAAACCGCAAGTTTCTCGGCTTCAGGAAGATCATCGAGACCCATCCGAAGCTCGCCTATGAGACGGCGGCTCCCTATACCGAGCGCACGTACAGGCAGGATCTTGCCTCCTATGGCGAACTCGAGACCGAGAAGCGCTTCGATGGCGCTGGCACCCTGCTTTCCGAGCGCGTCGATACCTGGACCGTGCAGGACCAGGCGAAACCCTACACCGCGCTCAACACGGCCACCGAGAGCACGCAATACGAAAGCAATGGCAGCGTTTCGCGCCGCCTCGAGCGCGACTTCGACCCCCATGGCAATGTCACGCAGGAACGCGATTTCGGCCGCTCTGATCTGCCCGGCGACGAGCGCTTCACCTATCGCGACTTCGCACCCAATACGGCCGACTACATCGTCTCGCTGGTCGGCCAGGAATGGATCTATGACGGCGACAGCGCCACCGCCAACCTCCTGAGCCGGCAGACCTTTGTCTATGATGATACCGCCTCCTGGCAGTATGGTGCGGTCAAGGGCAATCTGACCCGGCGACGGACGTTCCAGGTTCTGGGCGCGCCCCAGGGCCTGCCCAATGTCTATTTCGATGCGCTCTACGAGTATGACAGCGCCGGCAACCGCATTGCGGCCATCGATGGCGAGGGCAACCGCACCGAATGGGACTACGACGCCACCTTCCACCTCTTCCCGGTCGCCGAGCGCAACCCGCTCTATTTTACCGGAGACACGCGCCAGACAACCAGCCAGACTTACGACCCCACCTGTCGCCTGCCCGCGAACGCCACCGATCTCAACGGCACCGTCACCACACTCGAATACGATGCTTTCTGCCGGCTCTATAACACCAGTCGCACCGGCGACGGCCTTGTCGAACTGCGCCGCTATGTCAATTTCGGCACGCTGGTCTCGCAATATGTCATCGTCCAGCAGCGCCGCGCCGGCCAGGCCGGCTGGCACTACCAACAGACCTATTTCGACGGGCTCGGCCGCGCCTATATCAACATGCAAAACGCCCATCGCACCGGGCAGACCAACATCGTCACCTATACCCGCCGCGATGCGCGCGGCAATATCCGCGAAGTCTCCAACCCCGAATTCAACGCCACCGATCCCTTCGTCTACACGGTGACCCAATACGACGCCCTCGACAGGCCCGTGCTGATCACCCATCCCGACGGCGCGACCCGGCAGATGGCCTATTCCGTCGTTGCCGCGCCGCTCGCCGCCGATCTCGCCGTGCCCGTCTCCCGTGTCGACACCACCGACGAGCTTGGGCGCCTGACCCAGGTTGTGAGCGATGCGCGCGGCAATGCGGTTCGCGTCTCGCTCTATCGCGACAGCACGGTGCGCCATGAATACCGCGCCTATGACGCGCTCGACCGGCTGACCGCCGTCAAGGACCAGGGCGGCAATCTGTGGGCCTACACCTACGACATGGCCGGCAACCGGCTGACGGCTTCCGATCCCGATCTCGGCGACTGGTCCTACGCTTACGATCTCGACAACAATCTCGTCAGCCAGACCGATGCCCGCGGCGTCACCACGCTCCTGACCTATGACGCCCTCAACCGGCTTCTTGTGAAGTCCGACCAGGCCTCCGGCGTCGTCCACACATCCAACACCTATGACGAGGAACGCGTCGGCTACTTCAACATCGGCACGCTGACGACGGCCGCCAATCCCGCCGGCAGCCAGCGTTACGACCGCGACCGGCGCGGCAATCTCGCCCGCAAGGCCACGGTGGTCGACGGCACGGCCTATGTCACGGAAACCGGCTTCGATGCCGGCAATCTGCCGCTCTGGCGCAAATATTATCAGCACCCCGAGGGCGATCCGGCCACGGTCAGCAACCTCACCGAGGTCGGTTCCGCCGCCACTCCCTGGAGCTATGACCTCGCCAACAACCTGATCGCAATCCCGGGCTATATCACCGACATCGAATACGAGGCCGACGGCAATACGAAGTTCATCACCTATGCCAACGGCGCGCGCACCGACTTTGCCTATTCCGAACTGCGCCTCTGGCTCGATCGGGTCGTGACCACAGGCCCCGGCGGGACGTTGCAGGATGTCTCCTACACCCGCGCGGCCACCGGCCGCATCGAATCCAGCACCGGCAATGCGACCGGCCTCAACGACAAGTGGACCTACACTTACAATGGTTTCGACGAGCTGACCGGCGCCGACAACCGCGATCTCGACGGCCTCGACCAGACGTTTGCCTATGATGCGCTCGGCAACATGGTGTCGAACTCCAAGGTGGGCACCTACATCTATCCGGCCTCCGGTCCCGCCGCCATCCGCCCGCATGCCCAGACCTCCATCGTGCCGCCGCCCCCATCACAAGGTGGCAGCGGCCTGCCGGTGCGCGGCTTCACCTATGACGCCAATGGCAACACGCTTGACGACGGGGAGCGTCTGCTGACCTGGACCAGCGAGAACAAGCTCGGCTCGGTCACGCCGCTTGGCGGCGGCGCGGCGGTGTCGTTCGAATACGGCCCCGATGGCGCGCGGATCGCCAAGCTCTCCACGGCATCGGGCAAGCGCATCTATGCCGATGCCGACTTCGAGATCGCGCCCGATGGCGGCTATCTCCTCTACCCCCATCCCGACATCAAGATCGATCACGGAGCAACTCAGTTCCTGCACCGCGATCATCTCAACTCGGTGCGCGTCGTCACCGGCGAAACCGGTGCTGCCGTCGAACTCTCGACCTACGCCCCATACGGCGACCGGACGCTGGACGGCACCACGCCCTCGCCCGCCGCCACCAAGGGCTTCATCGGCGAGCGTCACGATCCCGAGACCGGGCTGCTCTACCTCAACGCCCGCTACATGGATCCCGCCACCGGCCGCTTCATCTCACCCGACGACTGGGACCCGACCCTGCCCGGCGTCGGCACCAACCGCTATGCCTACGCCCACAACGATCCGGTGAACAAGAGCGATCCGACGGGGCATTCACTCGGCTCATCAACGCCCGGAGGATCGCCAGAAGCAATTAACGGAAATGAGGGGGATAGCGGATATGATTCAAGGGGTGACGCGACAGAAAATAGTGAAGAAGATAATACTGGAGCTATTACTGGACTTGCGGCGAGAGCTGGCTACGTTGGACTAAAATCGGAAAAAGCACGAAGTGAATATAATGCCAAAGTGAGCAAACTTGATCCAACCGATCGAGCAGCACGAACATCCATTAAGGCAGAAACACGCGCCAAAACCCCAACCGAGGTTGCTGCCACTATTAACGCAATTAGGCCTGGCCTTGGACCTAAGGCTGGATCTAATTCAAGCGCCCACAAGACAAATATTAATGCTGACAGACTAGCGCGTAGTCTGGGAATGCTCGGTAGAGTCTCTTTTGGTCTAGGTCTCGGCTTTGCTGCACACGATATAGCCACGTCCGATGATCCGGCAAAGGCAACAGCCGCAAATGTTGGCTCTTTTTTTGGCGGCTGGGCTGGCGGTTGGGCCGGCGCTCAGATAGGTGCTAGTGCGGGTGTAATTGGAGGACCTTGGGGCGTAGCTGGAGGCGCCATTGTCGGGGGTATTTCTGGCGCTATTTATGGTGGATATCAAGGTTACGATGCTGGCTCTCAAGCATATGAATCTTTGCGATAGTTAGGCCATTGTTACTGCCCGAAACACAGCGAAAGGAAGGGGCATGTTTGCCAAAAAACATAGATATGATTTTGACTTTGAAAATGAAGTAATTTTTATCGATGGAAAATCATTTGAGATAGGAGGATTTTTAAAATTATCATGCTCGAAAATTGACTTAATCACATATGATGATTTAGTTTATAACTTCTATTTTAATGATAATAATATCTCATTTTATGAGGAGGATTTATCAGATGAATATGAGAAATTTTTGATATATATAAAAGGGAAATCTGAACTAAAGAAATATTATTATAATCCAGATTGGGATAAAATTTTTTCTAAGCCATTTTTTAAAGGTGAAGTAACAATCTTGGAACTTCGTATTCAGTAAGATGAAAAATGTACAGAGACGGTATTCACCTGACAGTCGCTGCCTGAGGGCGGTTTGATCAGGAGGAATTACCGGAATTACGGTGACAGCGACTGTCTTGGTCTTAGTTGCGACGATTGGGCCATTGGGTAGGCATGTATGCGGTTGCATCGCGCCATTTTTGATTTTGTTTGACCATGGCGTTGAGGGTGATGATGATCTTTCTCATGATGGCGGTGAGGATGCGCTTCTTCGGCTTTCCTTCGTTTGGTATCCACGCAGTGGAATAAACCCCTCGCCTTCGGGCTGTATGGCCCGTATCGCGCGCCCGGCATTCCTAACATTGTCATCCCCGGCCTTCACCACCCCGTGATGGTTTGAATACCCCGGGCGCGCCAATGGCAGTGAAGCCCCGGTGCCACGTTAGCGTGGCAGCAAACGATTGAGTATCGTTTGCAGGGGCTGAACACCCGAGACGCTGTCGAGGGTCGCTCGATGACGGGGAGCGCCTGCTGACCTGGACCAGCGAGAACAAGCTCGGCTCGGTCACGCCGATCGCCAGCGGCAACCCCGTCTCCTGCATGGTTTTGTTTCCCTGTCGCGCCTTCAGCGCTCCACGCCTCTTGTGACGGGCCCGATGGGTGAGGAGCGGTCTCCATCGGCGATCAATCGCCAACGATTTGGCGATTGAAGCGAACGAACGCGCGAAGCCATAGCGCGGGGCGCGCCCAAAACCCATGGGGGCTGCACACACACCAGGGTTTGGCGCAGCCGCCCTGTGTTTGCACGTTCTGTGAAGTGCCCATACCACTGCACGACGCGTCGAGTGAACGGTGCGGCAGGTTCACCAGTCGTCATCCTCGCCCTCGGACTTGATCCGAGGATCCAGTACCTATCATTTCCGGGACCCCGGATCGCGCCCGCATGCGCGGGCGGTCCGAGGATGACGACAGAAAGATTGCGCCACGAGCCCCCAAGGGGGCGAAAGTTTCTGCCCCGCCCCTAACCCTTTTCCAGCATCAGGTATTCGAGCGGCAGTTCCTGCGTGTCCTTGATCCGCTCCATGGCGAAGGCCGAAGAGACGTCCTCGATCTCGATTTCCGAGACCAGCCGCTTGTAGACCGCGTCATAGGCGGCGATGTCCGGCACCACGACCTTGAGCAGATAGTCGATCTGGCCGCTCATCCGGTAGAAGCCGACCACTTCGGGCATTTTCGAGATCACTTCGGTAAACCGCTTCAGCCATTCGGCATTGTGCTTGTCGGTGCGGATCGAGACGAACACGGTCACCCCGACATTGACCTTGGCGGGATCGAGCACGGCGACGCGCCGCTCGATCACCTTGTCTTCCTCCAGTTTCTGGATGCGCCGCCAGCACGGCGTCGTCGACAGGCCGACGCGCCGGGCGATATCGGCGACCGGCATGGTCGAATCCTTTTGTAGGAGCATCAGTATCTTGCGGTCGGTCTTGTCCATCGGTCCTGCTCATTAGCCCCTGGGGTGGCCCCATGGGGTGGCCCCTTGGGTGACCAGAGGGGCGGCCCCGTGGGGTGGCCCTATCTGCGGCATCGCCTCGCGGCGGGGAAATAATTCCGCAATACCGCTAAATGAAAGAACACGATTTTTCAAATGCGCCCGGCGCTTTTTGCCAAAGAATTATTATTCCAATTCGCCAGCCGGCGTCCCCTGCATAGACATGCCGTCCAGCCCGCTCCCCCGCCATCGGGACGGCGGTCAGATCAGGTCGCGGACGGCGCCGCGCAGCACCGGCAGCAATTCCGCTTCGAACCACGGGTTTTTCCTGATCCAGGCATTGTTGCGCCAGGAGGGATGCGGCAGTGGCAGCAGCCGGCAGGCGCCGTCCGGCGCTTCGAACGGGCCGCGCCAGTCGCGCACGGTTTGCGTTACCGAGCGCTTTGCCTGCCCTGCTGGCTGCCCCTCCGCCTTGCCTGCCGCCCGCCCGCCCGATCGCCCGCCGAGATGATAGGCATGCGCCGCGCCGCCGATCACGATCTTGAGCTCGAGCTGCGGCATGGCGGCGAAGATGCGGTCGTGCCAGGCAAGCCGGCATTCGCGGCGCGGCGGCAGGTCGCCGCCATGCCTGTCATAGCCGGGAAAGCAGAACCCCATCGGCACGATGGCAATTCGCGACGCATCGTAGAAGACTTCCGGCGAAACACCCATCCAGTCGCGCAGCCGGTCGCCCGACGGATCGGTGAACGGCCGTCCCGACTGGTGCACGCGCAGGCCCGGCGCCTGGCCGCAGATGGCGATCCTCGCCGTTTGCGACAGGACGCAGACCGGCCTCGGCTCGTGCGGCAGGGGTGCCTTGAGCGGCGCATCGGCGCAGATTCGGCAGGCGGCGATGTCGCGCTGCAAGCGCCTGATCGTTGCGGCCGTCATATCGCCCCTTCCCTTGCGCTCAATCGTATCGCGTCGACGGCCGGGCGGAAACGCGCTCGAGCCAGTCGCGCAGGGCGGTGTGTTCTTCGGCAATCGCAAGCTGGGCGGGTTTCAGGAACCGGCAGGCGACGTAGCAGGTGATGTCGGCGATCGAAAACGCCGCGCCGGCGACATGGGCGCGCGATTTCAGCTCCGTATCGAGAATCGCCATGAAGTCCCGCGCGCGGCTCTGGTTCATCCGGCCCCAATCGGCGACCTGCACCGGCTCGATCGACAGCGCGCCGGGATGCAGATGGCGGAAGGCATAGGCGACCGGCAGCAGAAAGCGGATCTCGATCCGCCGCTGCCACATCTCGATCAGCGCCTTTTCGAGCGGGGTCGTGCCCATCAGCGGCGGCTCGGGCTGAAGTGCCTCGAAATAGCGGCAGATGGCGACCGTCTCGGCGATCGCCGTGCCGTCATCGAGTTCGAGCACCGGCAGGGTCTGCATCGGGTTGAGCCGGGTAAAGGCGTCCGACTTCTGCTCCAATGCGTTGATGTCGTATTGCAGCCGTTCGATCTCGATGCCCTTTTCCTTGAGGAAGATCTGCACCCGGCGCGGATTGGGCGCCCTTCCCCCGTCATGCAGTCTCATGCCGCCCCCTCCTTCGCTGAAAGCCATTGTCCGGCAAGATGCAACCATAGCCTCAGGCGGCGCATCACCGCCGTCACTATGCCGTGATCGCTCTCGCCGGCCATATCGCCGCCGATCGCCCTTTCGCGGTCGCGCCAGTGCTGCGGCCGCTCGAAACTGCCGGCCCAGATGCCGGCCCCCTGCCGCCGCGCCTGTCCTTCCTCGGCGTAATAGCCGCCAAAGGAAACCGCAAAGCCCGATTGCACCATTTCCCGGTTGATCTCCGTGTCGCCGGCGCGGCAGATGACCAGCAGCCGGTCGAAACGGTCGAGTTCGCTCCCCGTACAGGTCGCCTCGCGCGTCATCAGCGCCCGCAGCCGCCGGGCCGCATCCCTCCCGCATGGCCAGGCGTCGCCGTCGCGCTCGCAGGTCTGGCGGTATTCCGGCGCATCGATGCCCCTCAGGCGGAACCGCCTGCCGTCGGCGGTTTCGAAACTGTCGCCATCCTTGACCCGGTAGGGACCCGATACCGACTGCCCGCCCAAATCGGCCAGCCAGGCGGCTGCGATGGCAAGGCCGGCAAAAAGCCCGATCACCGACAGCCAGTCGGCGACCCGTCGCAGCCCGGTGTGCCGGCCGGACCGGCGCTGCCTGCGTCTTTGCCGGGTTTTCCCCAAGAAGCCCAAAGAGGATGTCTCCAAATCGCTGCAACCCGCCTCACCGGGATGGAATCTAAACAGGATGTTAACCAATCCTCCCTAGCCTTCCAACGGGGCCATCCGCCAGGACTTTCCATCGGGAAACCAGAGCGCGAGGGGTAGCGGGAGCCCTGTTCGGACAATCGGAAATTGGCGCCATACCGGCATGAGCGAAAGGCAATCCAGCACCGCCGACAAGAACATTGTCGACCGCCGACGCCGTCGCTCCGCCTCCGGCGAAGTGGTGCGCGAGGCGCGCAAATTCGCGTCCTCCGCCATGTACCGCCCGATCGAATACGAGTTCGAGCGGCTGCAGGCCTATGCGGAGAACCATGTCAACGCGACGCTGGCACTGCCGCTCTTCGTGCTCATCGTCGCAATCGTCTCGGCGCAGTGGGTCGGTGCGCTTCCCGCCGCCTACTGGACGGTGACGACCGTCATCGGCTATGGCGTCCTGCTCGCGATCTGCCACCGCTTTCTGAAGTCCGGCGACGACGAAAAGAACCTCGCCTATTGGCGCCGCCGTTTCATGGCCGGTCAGTTGATCGTCGCTCTCAACTGGTCGCTGCTGGCGATCTATCACTGCGCGGCCTGCAGCCTCACCGACGCCTACAGCATCATGCCGTTTTCAGCGCTGCTGGTCTTCCAGGCGGTCACCATGGGCCTGTCACACGGTTTCGGCGCGAGCCTGCTGCTGACCTCGGCGCCACCGACCATTCTGCTCGCCGGCCGGCTGATGCTGTCGCTCGAACCCGCCGGCTTCGTCATGGGCGGCATATTGATCGGCGCGCAGGTCTTCTTCTATTTCATGGCCGACCGCATGCGCCTGTCGATCCTGTCGGCGCTCGCCCATCGCCACGAACGCGAAAACCTGATCGCCGAACTGGAAACCGCCCGCTCCATGTCCGATGAGGCGCGCCGCCGCGCCGAGGAGGCGAACCTGGCGAAGTCGCGCTTCCTGGCCACGATGAGCCATGAACTGCGCACGCCGCTCAACGCCATTCTCGGCTTTTCGGAAGTGATGCAGACCGAGGTTCTGGGCCCGCTCGGCAACGAGACCTACAAGGGCTATGTCGGCGATATCCACGCCTCGGGTACGCATCTGCTGAAACTGATCAACGAGATTCTCGACCTGTCGCGGATCGAGGCCGGGCGCCAGGAACTGCGCGAGGAAGCCGTTCGCCTGACCCATGTGCTGGAGGATGCCCGCCAGATGGTGGCGCTGAAGGCGCGCACCAAGGGCGTCGAGATCACGCTGCAGGCCGAGGAAAACATGCCCATGCTGTGGGCAGACGAACGGGCGATGCGGCAGATCGCGCTCAACCTGCTGTCCAATGCGCTCAAATTCACGCCGACGGGCGGCAAGATCAGCATCACGGTCGGCTGGACCAGCCGCGGCGGCCAGTATTTTTCCGTTCGCGACACTGGCCCCGGCATTCCCGAGGAGGAAATTCCGGTGGTGCTGTCCTCCTTCGGCCAGGGCTCGATCGCGATCAAGAGTGCCGAACAGGGAACCGGCCTCGGCCTTCCCATCGTCCAGGCGCTGGTCCACATGCATGATGGCCGCTTCGATCTGAAATCGGTGCTGCGCGAGGGCACCATCGTCACCGCAAGTTTCCCCCGCTCGCGCGTGCTGGAAACCATGGGCAAGACGGAAAATCTCGGCCATGACCGCTATCGCCGCCCGGTGTCGAACAGGGCGGCCACCCGTCGCGCATCGTAACACCGGCTAGTGTGGTGAATTTGAAATACGCATCATTCCGGCAGCCGACTTCGAAGCGTATTTCAAATTCAAAAACCACACTAGAATCATAAATTTGCTAGTCACCCTATTGAATCCGAAGTTCGTTATGAGA
>JAGRLT010000098.1 GCA_020441665.1 Nitratireductor sp. | reverse complement strand
TTCTTGTCGATGCCATAGGCCATGGCCTGGTCCTGCAGGTCGCATTCGCCGCCCTGATCGCAGATCGGGCAATCGAGCGGATGGTTGATCAGCAGGAATTCCATCACCCCTTCGCGCGCCTTCTTGACCATCGGCGACTTGGTCGAGACGACCGGCGGCTCGCCGTTCGGGCCGGGGCGCAGGTCGCGCACGCCAAGCGCACAGGATGCCTGGGGCTTGGGCGGCCCGCCCTTCACCTCGACCAGGCACATGCGGCAATTGCCGGCGATCGACAGCCGCTCGTGAAAGCAGAAACGCGGCACTTCCGCGCCCGCTTCCTCACAGGCCTGCAAGACCGTGTAGTGATCGGGAACCTCGGTTTCCTTGCCGTCGATGATCAGCTTTGCCATCGTGTCTCTTTCAGTCCGTTTTCCTGTCTAGGCGCAGCGCTGCTGCTGCCAGAGCTTGACATGCGGCAGATGCGACCAGCCAAAGGCAAAGTCGCTGTCGCCATGTTCGTCGAGATGATCGAGCCGCTGCTTGGCCTCTTCAAGCGTCGGCCGGCGTCCTTCCTCCACCCACCACATCGCGAAATGGTGGCTGTCCATGATCTCGAACCATTTGCTTTTCTGCTGGTAAATCCGTTTGTGAACCGTGTTCCAGACGAAATGCTCCAGCTTGTGCGCGTCTTCCCAGACCGACAGCGTGACAAGCGCCAGCGGCCCGCCGATCGGGGTATGACCGTATGCGTCGCGGTTCTCGTCCTTCAGCCGCCAGATGAAACCGTCGGTGCGTTCGGCCAGCGCGTTGATGCGCTCGATATTGTCCGTGAACGCGCGCGCCACCGGATCGGTGGCGGGATCGATCTTCCACTTTGAAATGTTGAGCTCGGCGAGGTGCATCGCTATTCCGCCGCCTCCATGACGCGTCTTTCGCTCACCGCGCCATGGGCGTCGGCATTGCGGGAAAATTCGTCGATGCGCGCTTCGATCTCGTGGCGGAAATGGCGGATGAGACCCTGCACCGGCCAGGCCGCCGCATCGCCAAGCGCACAGATCGTGTGGCCCTCGACCTGCTTGGAAACATCGAGCAGCATGTCGATTTCGCGCTTCTGCGCCCTGCCCTCGACCATGCGGGTCAGAACCCGCCACATCCAGCCCGTGCCCTCGCGGCAGGGCGTACACTGGCCGCAGCTTTCATGCTTGTAGAAATAGGCCAGCCGCTGGATCGCCTTGATCATGTCGGTCGACTTGTCCATGACGATCACCGCCGCCGTGCCGAGGCCCGATTGCAGACCGCGCAGCGTGTCGAAATCCATCGGCGCATCGATGATCTGCTCGGCCGGCACGCAGGGCACGGACGAGCCGCCCGGAATGACGGCTTTCAGATTGTCCCAGCCGCCTCTGATGCCGCCGCAATGGCGGTCGATCAGTTCGCGGAACGGGATCGACATCGCCTCTTCGACGGTACAGGGCCTGTTGACGTGGCCGGAGATGCAGAACAGCTTGGTGCCCTTGTTGTTTTCCGCCCCGAAGGAGGAAAACCAGCCGGCGCCCCGGCGCAGGATGGTCGGCGCCACGGCAATCGATTCGACGTTGTTGACCGTGGTCGGGCAGCCATAGAGACCGACATTGGCGGGAAAGGGCGGCTTGAGGCGCGGCTGGCCCTTCTTGCCCTCGAGCGATTCGAGCAGCGCCGTTTCCTCGCCGCAGATATAGGCGCCGGCGCCGTGATGCAGGTAGAGGTCGAACGGCCAGCCATGCTTGTTCTTCTTGCCGATCAGGCCGGCGTCATAGCATTCGTCGATCGCCGCCTGCAGCGCCTCGCGCTCGCGCATGTATTCGCCGCGAATGTAGATGTAGCAGACATGGGCATTCATCGCGAAGGAGGCGATCAGGCAGCCCTCGATCAGCGTGTGCGGATCATGCCGCATGATGTCCCGGTCCTTGCAGGTGCCAGGTTCGGACTCATCGGCATTGATGACGAGGTAGGATGGGCGGCCGTCGGACTGTTTCGGCATGAACGACCATTTGAGCCCGGTCGGGAAGCCTGCCCCGCCGCGCCCGCGCAGGCCCGAGGCCTTGATCTCGTTGATGATCCAGTCGGCGCCCTTGTCGATCAGCGTCTTGGTGCCGTCCCAATGGCCGCGCGCCATCGCACCGGCAAGCGACTTGTCGAACGTGCCGTAGATGTTGGTGAAGATGCGGTCTTTGTCGTGAAGCATCATTTATTCCGCCGGTTCGCCGGTCAGATCGAGCCGACGTTCAATTCTGGTCAGTCTTTGGTCAAGCTTGCCGAGGCTTACGTAGATATTGGCGATATCGGTGTGTGCCGCGCCAACTTCATTCGACACGCCACGAACCTGCTCGGAAATCGAATGCAGCCGGCCATCAATGCCCCCCAACCGATCTTCGACATTGGCAAGCCTTCCCTGAACCTGTTTCAGGACTTCCAACAGCAGTTCGTTCGTCACTTCAGCCATCCCGCTCACCTCG
This sequence comes from Nitratireductor sp., assembly GCA_020441665.1. Classification (GTDB taxonomy): domain Bacteria; phylum Pseudomonadota; class Alphaproteobacteria; order Rhizobiales; family Rhizobiaceae; genus Salaquimonas. The sequence continues at coordinate 58,973 of JAGRLT010000098.1, read as the reverse complement.
GCTCTTTTTTGCCGCTACGCTTGCCCTTGGACTCGGTCTTTTTGGCGCGGCCTCCCGATTTGGTGACCATCTTTTCATCGGCCAGCGAGGTCAAGCCGCCCTCGGGGGCAGAATGGATGCGATCGATCTGCGGGCCGGGCGTGACGGTGCTCCCCTTACCTGCCTCGAAGGCATCGATGATTTCAGCGAGCCGCTCCGACGTCAGGTCCTCATAGGCGTCCTTGAAGATCATCACCATCGGCGCGTTGACGCAGGCGCCCTGGCACTCGACCTCCTCCCAGGACAGCGTGCCGTCCTTATTGGTATGGAACGGCTCGGGATGGATCTTCTGCTTGCAGACCGCCATCAGCGCTTCGGAGCCGCGCAGCATGCAGGGCGTGGTGCCGCAGACCTGGATATGCGCCCTCGTGCCGACCGGGGCGAGCATGAACTGGGTGTAGAAGGTCGCCACTTCCAGCACCCGGATATAGGGCATGGACAGCATCCCGGCGACGTGCTCGATCGAGGCGCGCGTCACCCAGCCTTCCTGCTCCTGGGCGATCATCAGGAGCGGAATGACGGCAGAGGCCTGTCGGCCTTCGGGATATTTCGCGATCCAGGTCTTTGCCAGCGCGCCATTGGCCTTGTTGAAGGCGAAATCCTTCGGCTGGACGGTTTCTTCTGCGAGACGACGGACGGACATTAGCGGTCTACTTCCCCAAACACGATGTCGAGCGAGCCCAGAATGGCGGAAACATCCGCCAGCAGATGGCCCTTGCCCATGTAATCCAGCCCGGCGAGATGGGTGAAGCCCGGCGCCCGCACCTTGCAGCGATAGGGCCGGTTCGAGCCGTCGGAGACGAGGTAGACGCCGAACTCGCCCTTGGGCGCCTCGACGGCGGCATACACTTCGCCGGCCGGCACGTGATAGCCCTCGGTATAGAGCTTGAAGTGATGGATCAGCGCTTCCATCGACTTCTTCATCTCGCCGCGCTTGGGCGGCACGATCTTGTTGTCGGTGTGGGAGACCGGGCCCTTGCCGTCGGGCGCGTTCAGCTTTTCGACGCATTGCTTCATGATCGAACAGGCCTGGTGCATTTCCTCGACGCGGATCAGGTAGCGATCGTAACAGTCGCCATTCTTGCCGACGGGAATGTCGAAATCCATTTCCTCGTAGCACTCATAGGGCTGCGACCTGCGCAGGTCCCAGGCCGCGCCCGAGCCGCGCACCATGACGCCGGAAAATCCGTACTCCCAGGCATCCTCGAGCGAGATCACGCCGATATCGACATTGCGCTGCTTGAAGATGCGGTTGCCCGTCAGAAGCTTCTCGATATCACCCAGAAGTTTGGGGAATTCGTCGCACCAGGTGCCGATGTCATCGATCAGCGCCTGGGGCAGGTCCTGATGCACGCCGCCGGGCCGCACATAGGCCGCATGCATGCGCGAACCGCAGGCGCGCTCGTAGAAGACCATCAGTTTCTCGCGTTCTTCGAAGCCCCACAGCGAGGGGGTGAACGCACCGACATCGAGCGCCTGGGTCGTCACATTGAGGAGATGCGACAGGATGCGGCCGATCTCGGAATAGAGCACCCGGATCAGTTGCCCGCGGCGCGGCACCTCGATGCCGAGCAGCCGCTCGACGGCGAGCGCAAAGGCGTGTTCCTGGTTCATCGGCGCAACGTAGTCGAGCCGATCGAAATAGGGCACGGCCTGCAGATAGGTCTTGTACTCGATCAGCTTTTCCGTGCCGCGATGCAACAGGCCGATATGCGGGTCGACGCGCTCGACCACCTCGCCATCGAGCTCCAGCACCAGACGTAACACGCCATGTGCCGCAGGGTGTTGTGGCCCGAAGTTAATGTTAAAGTTGCGGACGGTATGTTCGTTCATGATGCGCCTCCGGCGCAATGACGGCCAGTAGCGAATAGCGAATAGCGAATAGCGATCGTGGGTTTCACCGCGCCTTCTCCTGCAGCCGTCTGATCATTGCCCTGATCATCTTCCCAATCTCTTCGGCCTGTCCGAGCAGGCCCCTTTCCATGTCCCCATCAAGATAGTCGAGCCGGCGGGCAAGCATCAGATGGGTTTCCAATTCCTTCAGAGAGCCCTGAGCGATCCTGCAAAATTGTATGAAGGCACCGGTATTCTCGCGTCCGTGGCCTTCGGCGATGTTGGCGGCGATCGAGGCGGCAGCCCGCCGGATCTGGCCGACCAGTCCATACAATTCGCTTTTCGGGAAGGTCCCTGTGACTTTGTAACACGCCACCGCCAACTCCATCGATGCCTGCCACACTTTCAAATCCCGATAGGAATTGATTGCCACGGCCCTTCCCCTATTCGCTACTCACTACTCCCTATTCGCTTCCATTCACTACTTCACTAATCACACTCTAGCCTGCCGCCTTCTCATCCCCCGGCAGCACATAATCCGTCCCCTCCCAGGGACTTTCGAAATCGAAATCGCGGAATTCCTGGCGCAATCTGACCGGCTCGTAGACGACGCGCTTCAACGCGTCGTCGTAGCGCACCTCGACATAGCCCGTCAGCGGGAAATCCTTGCGCAGCGGATGGCCCTCGAAACCGTAATCGGTCAACAGCCGGCGCAGATCGGGATGGCCGGTAAACAGGATGCCGTACATGTCCCAGGCTTCGCGTTCGAACCAGTTGGCGCCGGGAAAGATTTCCGTAATCGAGGCGACCGGGGTCTCCTCGTCGGTCGTCACCTTGACCCTGAGGCGGGCGTTGAGCCGCGGCGACAGCAGGTGGTAGACGACGTCGAACCGCTCGGCGCGCTCGGGATAATCGACACCGCACAGGTCGATGATGTTCCAGAACAGGGTCTGGCTGTCATTCTTGAGGAAACGCATCAGCTCGACGATCGTCTCGCGCTTTGCGTGGACCGTCAGCTCGCCATAGGCATAGTCCATGGAAAGGATCTTGTCGCCGACACCGGCCTCGATCACCTCGGCCAGTTCGTTGAGCGCCTCATCCCTGATTGCGGGCCTGATTGCGGGCCTGATTGCCATTTGGATCCCCCAGCCTTGTTTCTCAGCGCTCGATCGTGCCGGTGCGGCGGATCTTCTTTTGCAGCAGCATCACGCCGTAGAGCAGCGCCTCGGCGGTGGGCGGACAGCCGGGGACATAGATGTCGACCGGCACGACGCGGTCGCAGCCGCGTACCACCGAATAGGAATAGTGATAGTAGCCGCCGCCATTGGCGCACGACCCCATGGAGATGACGTAGCGCGGCTCGGGCATCTGGTCGTAGACCTTGCGCAGGGCCGGCGCCATCTTGTTGGTCAGCGTGCCGGCGACGATCATCACGTCCGACTGGCGGGGTGAGGCGCGCGGGGCGAATCCGAACCGCTCGGAATCATAGCGCGGCATCGACATCTGCATCATCTCGACGGCGCAGCAGGCCAGGCCAAACGTCATCCACATCAGCGAGCCGGTGCGCGCCCAGGTGATCAGGTCCTGTGTCGAGGTGACGATGAAGCCCTTGTCGGCGAGCTCGTTGTTGATCTCGCCGAAGAATGCGTCGTCGCTGCCGACAGGCTTGCCGGTGGCGGGATCGACGATCCCCCTTGGCTGCGGAGCTATGAGCGTCGTTGAACCGTCACGCATGTTGATAGACCTGCAAGATCACCGGGAAAACGGATGCCGAGGAAAGGATCAATCCCATTCCAGCGCGCCCTTCTTCCATTCATAGACAAAGCCGATGGTGAGCACGCCGAGGAACACCATCATCGACCAGAAACCGAACCAGCCAAGATCGCCGAAACTCGCCGCCCAGGGAAACAGGAACGCCACTTCGAGATCGAAGATGATGAACAGGATGGCGACGAGATAATAGCGCACATCGAACTTCATCCGCGCATCGTCGAAGGCGTTGAAGCCGCATTCATAGGCGGAGAGCTTTTCCGAGTCCGGTGCCTTGTAGGCGACGACGAACGGAGCCACCGCAAGCGCGATGCCGATCACCAGCGCAATACCGAAAAAGATGATCACCGGAAGATAGGAAGCGAGCAATTCCGCCATGACGAGGGCTGCCTTGTGCGATTGCCGAAACGGCAAGAGACATTCCGGCGTGGGTTAGCCCAGCCAATGGCGCAACGCAAGGGATAAGGCGGTAATTTGAACGGGAGAGTTGCACCGGCTTTCCCGTTCGGGCCTGTCGGCGCCGCAAAAGCGGCGAACAATCGCCGGGATTTTGCCGATCGGGCGAGCCGCGGAAAGTCGGAAATGGCGGCGTTCGGTAAAAAAATCGGACGGCGGTTTTTCGGCGCTTGACTTCAATATGCGGACGCCGTAATCCACCGGCACCCACGGGGCGGCGGCGCCGCCTCGCGAAATCTTGCGGGTGTAGCTCAGTTGGTTAGAGTGCCGGCCTGTCACGCCGGAGGTCGCGGGTTCGAGCCCCGTCACTCGCGCCACTTTCCCGGAATGCGTTCCGGGCCAAAGTGGCCACGCAGGATGACTTGCGGATGCGGACGGCCTGTCCCCCGGATCCTTGCAAGGGCGCTTAGCTCAGCTGGGAGAGCAACTCGTTTACACCGAGTAGGTCGGCGGTTCGATCCCGTCAGCGCCCACCAATTTCCTGTATCGCTCGCAAATTGCCGCGCAATGCTCGCTCCGCTACGCGACGCGCTCTTCGCGCGTTGGTTCCGCGGCATCTGTCCGATTCGAACCTTTTCCATCAGCACCGCTTGCGCTTGCGCGCTTCGGGTGGCTTGCGCCAGCAGGACAACCGAGAGCGTTAGCCCCTTCCCGTCCCAGCTACGGATACCGCCCCGCTTGGAGGTTCCCGATTCTGAATGATGACAGTCTGTGTCGTTTTTCGATGGTTGAACTGCGCCGGGCAAGGTTTATATTCGTCAGCGCGGGTCGCCGCCCGCAAAGTCTGGTCACCGTGCCGGAAGCGTCTGTGTTCGCGACAGCATCCGCGAAAACGGGCGCCGAAAGCCCCGGAACCCGGCCAAAGCCCGATAGGGATGGCAGGTTTTGCCGAACATCCCGATCTCCCGGCTGCGTCTGGTCCGACAACGGTCAACGATAGCCAAAGGAAACTGTCCTTGCGGGAGATCGACATGGACGCGATTATCAAGGATTTGAAGGAGCGCACCGGCCGCGTCGTGCTCCCCGAGAAGGACCGCCCGAGCCGCCAGGAGGCCGAGGAAGCGGTGCGTACGCTGTTGCGCTGGATGGGCGAGGACATCGGCCGCGAAGGGCTTGTCGACACCCCTGCCCGCGTCGCCAAGGCCTATGGCGAGCTGTTTTCGGGATACAGTCAGGATCCGGCGGAAGTGCTCGGCCGCACCTTTGAAGAGGTCGGCGGCTATGACGACATGGTGCTCGTCAAGGGTATCGACTTCCATTCCCATTGCGAGCATCACATGGTGCCGATCATCGGCAAGGCCCATGTCGCCTACCTGCCCGACGGCAAGGTGCTCGGCCTGTCGAAGATCGCCCGCACCGTGGAAATCTTCGCCCGCCGCCTGCAGACGCAGGAAAACATGACCGCCCAGATCGCCTATGCCATCGACGAGGCGCTGCATCCGCGCGGCGTCGCCGTGATGATCGAGGCCGAGCATATGTGCATGGCGATGCGCGGCATCCGCAAGCAGGGTTCGACCACCACCACCACCTGCTTTACCGGCGCCTTCCGCAACGATCCCGCCGAACAGGTCAGCTTCATGACCCTGCTGCGCATGCATCGCGAGTAAGGCACCGCCGGACCGAGGAACTGTCATGGCCCCATTCGAACCGGCAACCAAGGGCAGCGGTCAGGAGGAAGGGACCGACCTGCGGCCGCGCTTCGATGCGGCGGGACTGATTACCGCGATCGCCCAGGACGGGGAAACCGGCGAAATCCTGATGCTCGCCCATATGAATGCCGAAGCGCTGCGGCTGACGCTGGAAACCGGCAAGGCGCATTATTACAGCCGCTCGCGCCAGCAGATATGGCTCAAGGGCGAGACCTCGGGCAATGTTCAACTGGTGCAATCGGTGCTGGTCGATTGCGATCAGGATGCCGTGCTTATCAAGGTGACGATGAGCGGCGACCGCGTCGCCTGCCATACCGGGCGGGTCACCTGCTTCTACCGGCGGGTGCAGCGCCATGCCGATGGCGGCTACAGCCTGGCGATGGACTGGCGCGAATAATCAGCCTTGCGCTTCGAGCGCCTGGTATGCCTCGGGCGTGTCGACGTCGAGTGCTGCCGCCCCGCCCAGTTCGATTTCCATCACATGGTCGCGATGCTGGCCGATCACATGGCGCGCGCCGGTATCGCCGCTGATCGCCGCCAGTTGCTCGAAATAGGCGCGTGGCCAGAGCACCGGATTGCCGCGCTTGCCATTGGCCGTGGCGATGCGAATCTGTGCCGAAGGCGCTTCGGCAAGACCGCCGGCCATCGTCTCGAGCATCGCCGAGGTGATCTGCGGCATGTCGCCCAGCAGGATCATGGCATGGGTCACCGTGCCCGCCAGTGCCTCGATGCCGGCGCGCAGCGAGGAGGACAGTCCCTCCTCATAGGCCGGATTGTGGACAAGGCGGACAGGTCTGCCGGCAAGCGCCGCCTCGACCTCGCCGCGCTGATGGCCGGTCACGACGATGACGTCCTCGACAGCGCCTGCGGCCAGCGCGGCATCGGCCACATGGGCGACGAGCGGCTTGCCGTCATGGGTGAGCAGCAGCTTGTTCCTTCCGCCCATGCGGCGCGACTGGCCGGCGGCGAGAATGATCGCGGCAAGATGCGGGGCGGACCCGCCATCGGCGGCGGCCGTTTCGCGCGGCTGCGGACGGCTGGCGATTTCCATCAGCAGTCCACCGACCCCCATGCCGGCGACATCCCGCGCGGTGACCGCAATGCCGGCCAGCAGGCGCTCCAGCACGAAGTCGAACCCGTTGCGGGCCGCCGAGCGGGCGCAGCCCGGCGCGCCCAGAACCGGCTTGCCGTCAAGCGCGCCCAGCATCAGCAGATTGCCCGGATCGACCGGCATGCCGAGATGGACGATGTCGCCGCCGGCGGCGCGCAGGCCGGCGGGAATGACGTCCAGCGCATCGGAAATCGCCGAGGCGCCGAAGATGATCAGCATGTCGCAATCGCCGGAATGCCTGCGAATCGCGGCCTCGACCTCGCCGGCATCGTGGGCGGTGCGCTCGTGAAAGGCGATTTCGGACCCGCTGGCATCGAGCCGCGATTGCAGCACGCGCCCGGTCTTGGCGATGACGCTGTCCTTGAGCGATGGCAGGCTGGTTGAAATCACGCCGACGCGCTTTGCCGCATAAGCATGCACGGCGATCACCTCGCCGCCTGCCGCGATGCGCTCGACCGCCTCGAGCGCCGCGCCGGCGACGAAATAGGGGATGATCTTGACGGTCGCCACCATGCGGCCGTCACGCACCGGCTCGTGATCATCGAGGGTCGCAAGGGTGATGTCGGGATCGATGGCGTTGATCGCATCGACCAATGGACGCGACGCGGTGAACACGCCGGAGCAACTGGCATGCAGATTGACCCGGCCGGTGCCCGCGTCGGCCGCCTCGATGCCGGTCAGTTTGAAGGCGGCGGCGATGCGGCGCGCGGCGCTATCCTCATCGACATCGCCCGGTTCGGGGATCGCCACGGTCAGCGTTTCGATCCCCTTTTCGGCGATCGTGCCGAGCAGGTCGGCGGTCAGCTTCGCGCCCTTGCGGATGACGAGATCGTCCTGGCGCAGGCTGTGGGCGAGCACCGCGCCCTTGCAATCGGCAAGCGGGAAGCGACCGAACCTCATGCGCCGGCAGCCTGCGCTTCCGCGGCGGAAGCCGGCGCGCCGATCGGCCGCCTGCGATAGGCGTCGATCACCTCGGCCATGATCGCGACGGCGATCTCCATCGGATTTGCGGCGGCGATATCGAGCCCGATCGGCGCATGGATGCGGGCGATCTGCGCCGCGCTCAGGCCCTCGGCCTCAAGGCGATCGACACGCTTTGCATGGGTCTTGCGGCTGCCCAGCGCGCCGACATAGAAGCAGCCGGTGCGCAACGCCTGGGCAATCGGAAAGTCGTCGATCTTCGGGTCATGGGTCACCGCGACCAGGGCGGTGAAGGCATCCAGCGGGCGCTTCGCCAATTCGTCCTGCGGCCATTCGGCGGCGAGATCGATGCCGGCAAAGCGCTCGGGCGTGGCGAAGGCAGTGCGCGGATCGATCACCCTGAGATCATAGCCGGCAATCGCCGCGATGCCCGCCAGCGCCTGGCTGATATGAACCGCGCCGATCACCGCGATGCGCGGCGCGGGCACGTGGACGTTGAGAAAGACCTCCCCGCCCTCAAGCGCATAGAGGCCAGACCGGCCGGAGCGGAACGCCCTTTCGACGATATCGCCCAGTTCCCCGGTCTCGCCATGGCTTTCCAGGATCACCCTGCCCGCGCCGCCGGCGATATCGGTCAGCAGGATCGCGGCCCGGCGCTCATGGCGCGCCGCATTGAGCTCCGCGAGCGCGGCGATGTCCATCAGCCCAACCTTTCAACATAGACGCGGATGCGCCCGCCACACGACAGGCCGACCTGCCAGGCGGTCTCGTCGGCAACGCCGAATTCGAGCATTCGCGGCTTGCCGGTGGCAAGCACGTCCATGGCATCGGCAATGACCGCGCCCTCGACGCAGCCGCCCGAAACCGACCCCTCGAAATTGCCCTCGGCATCGATGACGAGATGCGAGCCGGTGGGGCGCGGCGCCGAGCCCCAGGTTTCGACCACGGTGGCGATCGCCACGTCGCGGCCCTGCTTGTGCCAGGCTTCGGCTATGTCGAGTTCCTGGCCCAATGCGTGAATGGATGGGGCGTGAACGGGCGGGGTATGAACGGGTGCGGTCTCAGTCGTCATGGTCTTCGAGCCTCGGTGTCCTTCGCCATTATGTAGTCATGCGGCCCGCATGGCTTCAAGCCAGCTTCTGGGATCGTTGCGCGCCGAGGACGGCGCCGACAGCGCCAGGCACAGATCGGCCAGCGCGTCGAGCGAATGCACCGGGCGGAATTCGTCGACATGGGGCAGCATGGTGCGGATACCCTTCGCCCTGGCACGAAACCCCTCGAAGCGCAGCAGCGGATTGAGCCAGATCAGGCGCCGGCAGGAGCGGTGCAGCCGGTCGATCTCCCGTTCCAGACCATCGTCCTCGTCGCGCTCCAGCCCGTCGGTGATCAGCAGCACGACCGCGCCCTGCCCCAGGACCCGGCGCGACCATTTGTGGTTGAATTCGTGGAGCGTGGTGCCGATCCGCGTGCCGCCGGACCAGTCCTCGACGGCATCGGTGCACTCGGCAAGCGCCTCGTCGATGTCCTTGTTGCGCAATTGCCGCGTCACATTGGTCAGCCTTGTGCCGAACAGGAAGGTGTTCACCTTGCGGCGGCTTTCGGCCAGCGCATGGATGAAATGCAGGAAGGTGCGCGAATAATTCGCCATCGAACCGGAAATGTCGGCCAGGATCACCAGCGGCGGATGGATTTTCCGCACCTCGCGGAATTTCGGCAGGACGAGGTCGCCGCCGCTCCTGAGCGAGGCGGAAAGCGTGCGGCGCGGGTCCATGCGGGCGATGCGATTGACCGGCCGGTGGCGGCGGGTGCGGACCGGGTGCACCGGCAGGACGAGCTTCTGCATGGCGATGCGGGCGGTGGCCAGCTCGGCCGCCGTCATCTGGGCGAAGTCCTTCTTGCGCAACACTTCCCTTCCCGACGCCGTCATCAGCGCATCGATCTCGATTTCCGGCTTTTCGACTTCCCTTTTGCTTTCCTGGCCGGAGAACAGCGATTGGGAAACCCGGGTCTGGCCGGCGCGCCTTTCTTCGGCGCGGTCGCGGCCGGCGGTCGATGGCGAGAACATCTGCAACATCTTCTCGACCAGTTCGCGCGAGCGCCAATAGAGCCGGAAGGCCTCATCGAAGACGGCGTGATCCTCATGCCGGGTGACGAAGACGGAATGGAGAACCCAGTAGAAATCGTCGCGGTCGGTCATGCCCGCCACGGCTACCGCCCGCACCGCGTCGACAACGCTTGCCGGGCCGACCCGCAGGCCGGCACCGCGCAAGGTGCGGGCAAAATAGAGGATGTTGTCCGGCAGCCTGCCGGCTTCCTGAATGCGGTTGGGCGTTTCTACCGGTTCACTCATCCTGCTTTACGGCTATTCCGCCGCTCTCAACTCCGCCTTTACCTCATCGAGCAATTGCCGGCCCTCGCTCGCCTGGATGCGGGCAATGTCATCCTGATATTTGAGCAGGACGCCGATCGTGTCGGACACGGTCTGCGGATCGAGCGCCAGCTTGTCGAGTTCTATCAGCGCGCTTGCCCAGTCTAGGGTTTCGGCAACGCCGGGATTCTTGAACAGGTCGATCTGGCGCAGCTTCTGCACATAGGCGACGATTTCGCGCGACAGGGCCTCGCCGGCGCCCGGCACCTTGGCCTTGATGATCGCCAGTTCGCGCTCCGCATCGGGATAGTCGACCCAGTGATAGAGACAGCGGCGCTTGAGCGCATCGTGGATTTCCCGCGTCCGGTTGGTGGTGATGATGACGATGGGCGGTTCTGCCGCCCGGATCGTGCCGAGTTCGGGGATCGTCACCTGGAAATCGGACAGGATTTCCAGCAGGAAGGCCTCGAAAGCCTCATCGGTGCGGTCGAGTTCGTCGATCAGCAGGACCGGTGCGCGGCCCTTCCTGCCTTCCAGCGCCTGCAATAGCGGCCGGCGGATCAGGAAGCGGTCGGAAAAGACGCCCTTCTCCATCGCCGCCCGGTCGACCTCGCCCGAGGCTTCGCGCATGCGGATTTCGACCATCTGGGCGGCATAGTTCCACTCATAGAGCGCGGTGGAAACGTCGAGCCCTTCATAGCATTGCAGGCGGATGAGATCGCGCCCGAGCCGGTCGCTCAGCACCTTGGCGATCTCGGTCTTGCCGACGCCGGCCTCGCCCTCGAGAAACAGCGGCCGGCCCATGGCAAGCGACAGGAAGAGCACCGTCGCCAGCGACCGGTCGGCGACATAGCCGCCCGCGGAGAGCAATTCGACGGTTTCATCGATGGAGGCCGGGATAGAGGTGGGAGGTGCGCCTGTTGCCATCATCATTCCATGCGGTTGCGCATCGGCGGGCCGCCGGTACGATTTCGCGACTGTGCCCGGTCGCAAGCGGATTTTCACTGGTACTTTGGACCAATCAGGCCTCGCGTCCAACCGGGGCCAACCCTTTACAGGGCTTTGTAGTCGCGGTCGATATAGGTTAGCGCGGCGGGCGGCGTGTCGCCGTGATCGGGCAGACGGTGGCCCACCACCTCGCCGAAGATCACATAGTGGGTGGCGATGGGCTGCACGTCGGTGACGATGCAGTCGAGCGTCATGCGGGCGCCGGCCAGTGCCGGCGCGCCGGTCACCAACGTCTGCCACCGGCCGAGGCCGAAGCGCGCTTCCATGTCGAGATGGTCTTCGCCGGCAAAGGCGCGCGCAAGGTCGATCTGGTCGGCGCACAAGGTGTTGAGGGTGAAGACGCCGTTTTTCTCGAACCAGCGGTTTTCGTCGCGATTGCGATTGAGGCAGACGAGTACCGTCGGCGGATTGTCGGAAACCGATGCGACGGCGATCACCGTCACGCCGCGCCGCCCTGCCCTGCCATCGGTCGCCACGATGTGCACGGCGCTGCCGAAGCGCGCCATGCAATCGCGATAGTCCTGGGTCGAGATGTGGGCGTGTTTGAGCACCGGTTTTCCCTGAAAGGCCGCCATGGAGCGCCATATCTGCATTTGCCGCGACTTATGCAAGGGCTGTGCGCCAAAGGCAATTGCAATCCTGCGCCAGGGCCCGTCTGAGTCTGCGCCATGCGGGCGGCGATTGCCATCGCCATGGCATTCGCGATACCTGTTGCCGCTTCGAGATATCCGAGGAGAAAGAGCATGGAGCGACATACCGGCGGCTGCCGCTGCGGTAACGTCCTGATCCGGGCGACGGGACGTCCCTACCGGGTCGGGCTGTGCCATTGCATGGACTGCCGCAAGCATCACGGCGCGCTGTTTCATGCCTCCGCCATATTTCCGCAGGATGCGGTGGTGATCCTGGGCGAAACCCGCAGCTATGAAGAGCGGTATTTCTGTCCGCGCTGCGGCTCGCCGGTATTCGCGCGCAGCGGCGATGAAATCGAGGTCAATCTCGGATCGCTCGATGCCCCCGACCAGCTGATGCCGACCTATGAGAGCTGGACCATCCGGCGCGAATCCTGGCTGCCGCCGTTTCCCCTGAAGAATCACTACGAGCGCGACCGGGACGAAACATCCCGCCTGGAGGATTAGGCGGTATCAACCGTCAGGTTTCGGACGCGCCAAACTGACAATAGGAAAACCGGCAAGCTTCCGCTAAACGAACTTTATGTCCGCTTTCCACCCGTCCGCTTTCCAGATGTCCGCTATCCCGCCACCAACCCCGCGCCTACCGTCCTGCTCACCTCGGGTCGCGCTGGCATTGGCGCTGCTGGCGGTCGCGATTGCGCCGCTACCGGCCGCCGCCCAGCGCGACAATCAACGGCGGATCGGCATTTCCCTGCCGCTTTCGGGCGATGTGGAGCGGCTCGGCCGGCAGTTTCTGGCGGGCGCGCGGCTGAAGCTGCAGGAGTTCAACGCCGAGGCCGGCGGGACGGCGGATCTCGCCATCGTCGACGACCGCTGCGATGAGGGTGTTGCCGCCCTTGCGGCCGACGAACTGCGCCAGTCTGGCGTGTCGCTCGTCACCGGCATTCTGTGCAACGGCGTGGCGCGGGTGCTCGCCGACGCACTGCAACCGGACGGGACTGCGATCCTCGTCGCCGGCGCCCGGTCGGAACGGCTCACCGCCGACCGCAACCGCCTTCGCTGGAAGCTGTGGCGTCTGGCGCCGGGCGATGGCGAGGCCGCGCGGGTTGCCGCCCTTGCCCTGTCGAAGCGCTGGAACGGCAAGGCCTACGCCATTGTCGATGACGGTACGGTCTATGGCCGCGGCCTGGCCGACCGGTTTCGCGAGGCGATGGAGGAAGCGGGCCTGCCGCCGCAGTTTCAGGACAATTTCCGGCCGACCCAGTCGACCCAGGCGCGCCTCGTGCGGCGGCTCCGGCGCTCGGGCGTCACCCATGCCTTTGTCGGCGCCGATGCCGAGGACACGGCGATGATCGCCCGCAACGCCCGGGAGATCGGCGTTCCGCTGACGCTTGCCGGCGGCGATGTCCTGTCGATCCTGCCCTTTTCCGCAGCCGACCAGCAGCCGCCGGACGGCCTGCTGGCCGTTCTTTCGGCCTATGAAACGGCCGCGACCACGGATGCGGCGATCGCCGAGCGGTTTCTTGCCGCCGGCGTCGAGCCGGAACCTTACGCCCTGCAGGGCTATCGCGCGCTCGAGGTGGCCCTGGCGGCCCTCGGCGATACCACTGCCGCGACCGCCGACAACCTCGACCGGAGCCGGTTCGACACCCTGCTCGGTCCGGTTGAATTCGACGGGAACGGCGCCAATATGCTTCCCATTCACGGGCTTTTCGAGTGGCGGGACGGCGCATTCAGGAGACTTGATCCATGACCTCGACACCCACGATTACGACACCCCGCCGCAATCTGATCACCGATATCGAGGGGCTGCGCGTCGGCAATGCCGCCGACCCAGTTGCCAAGACCGGCGTGACGGTTCTTATCTGCGACGAACCGGCCGCCGCCTCCTGCCACGTCATGGGCGGAGCGCCGGGCACGCGCGACACGGACCTGTTGGCGCCGCACGGCACGGTTCCCGCCGTCGATGCACTGTTCCTGTCGGGCGGATCGGCCTTCGGCATCGATGCGGGCGGCGGGGTTCAGGCGGCGCTGAAGGAACAGGGGCGCGGGTTCATCGTCGGCGACCAGTCCATTCCGATCGCTCCAGGCGCCATCCTGTTCGACATGCTCAATGGCGGCAACAAGGATTGGGGTCGCTATCCGCCGCATCGCGAACTTGGCCACAAGGCCACGAACGCCGCCGCCCGCGACTTCGAACTGGGCACGGCGGGGGCTGGAACCGGCGCGCTGGTGGCCGGGCTCAAGGGCGGGCTCGGCTCGGCCTCGGCCAGCCTGCCGAATGGCGGAACCGTCGGCGCGCTGGTCGCCGTCAATGCGCTCGGCACGCCCTGTGTCGGCGATACGAAACATTTCTGGGCGGCACCGTTCGAGCAAGACGGGGAGTTCGGCGGGCACGGCCTGCCGGCTCCCATGCCGCGAGATGCCGGGGAACTGCGCATCAAGTTCCGCGAGCAGCAGGCGGCGGGCGCCAATACGACGATCGGCATCATCGCGACCGATCTGGCGCTGACCAAGGCCGAATGCCAGCGGCTCGCCATGGCGGCCCATGACGGTTTCGCGCGGGCGCTGTGGCCGGCGCACACACCGCTCGACGGCGACCTGATTTTCGCCGTATCGACGGGCAAGCATGCGGCGCCGGACATCGATCAGTGGATCGACCTTTGCGCCGCCGCCGCCGCCACCATGGCGCGGGCGATCGCGCGGGGGGTCTACGAGGCGAGCGAGGCGGAAGACGATCTCTTCGCCTGCTGGCAGAAACACTGGGGCGCGGATTAACCCGATGAGGCCAATGATGAACGACCTGCCTTTCCACCCTGCCCTGCAAGCGCTGCGCGCAACCGCCCTTACCCTGGTCGCCTTGTCCGCCCTGGCGTTTCCCGCGCTTGCCGGCGACTATGCCGAGCGCGTCATTCTCGGATTTTCCGACGATGGCAGCCGCTTTGCCTTCGAGGAATACGGCCAGGAGGACGGTTCGGGCTATACCTATTCCAACATCTATATCATCGACACGGCCACCGATCAGTGGACCGACGGCTCGCCCTATCGCGCGCGGATCGAGGAAGACGCTCCCGACGTGGAAGTGGCGCGCCAACAGGCACGGGCGCAGGCGGCCGGCGCGCTGGCCGGGATCGTTCATCCCGGCACGGTGAACGCCACCAATACGGTGCTTGAACTTCCCGCCGATTCCAAACGCATGGCTGCCCGGCCGTTCTGGTTTTCGCCGCGCGACGGCAGCGTCGGACTGGAGTTCCGGCTGGTCACGCGGCACTTTTCGGGCGAGGAATGGTGCGTCGAGTTCGGCGGGCCGGTCGGCTTCACCCTGTTGCAGATATCGAACACGCCGGGCGAGGCGACGCGGAAGATCCACGAGGACACTTCCATACCCTCAAGCCGCGGCTGCCCGCTCGACTATCATCTTGCCGATATCGTCACCTTCTATCCGGGCGACGATCAGGACCTCGTCGTCGCGGTGCTGATCCTGATGGAAAAACGCGGCTTCGAGGGGCCGGACGGCCGCTATCTGGCGGTGACGACCCACGCCGCCCAGCAGCGATAGAGCTGTCGGGCCGGCGTTTCTCCCCATTTTCCGCCCGCTGTCCGGTTGTCCGCGGGGCGGCGGTCTGGTAGCGCATCGGCGTTATGCGTTTCGCATATTGCGAAACGACTTATCTGCAAGGACGCCTGCCATGATCCCGCGCTATGCCCGCCCGGAAATGACCGAAATCTGGGAACCGGCCACCAAGTTCCGCATCTGGTACGAGATCGAGGCCCATGCCTGCGACGCGCAGGCCGAGCTCGGCGTCATCCCGAAGGAAAATGCCGCCGCCGCCTGGAAGGCCAAGGACGTCGAATTCGACGTCGCGCGCATCGACGCGATCGAGGCCGTGACCAAGCACGACGTCATCGCCTTCCTCACCCATCTTGCCGAACATATCGGCTCGGACGAGGCGCGCTTCGTGCATCAGGGCATGACCTCGTCGGACGTGCTCGACACGACGCTCAACGTGCAGCTCGTGCGCGCCGCCGACCTACTGCTCGCCGACATGGACAGGCTGCTGGCGGCGCTGAAGAAGCGCGCCTTCGAGCACAAGGACACGGTGCGCATCGGTCGCTCGCACGGCATCCATGCCGAGCCGACCACCATGGGACTGACCTTTGCGCGCTTCTATGCCGAGATGGACCGCAACCGCGAGCGGCTTGAGCGCGCCCGGGCGGAAGTCGCGACCGGGGCGATTTCCGGCGCGGTCGGCACCTTCGCCAATATCGACCCCTATGTGGAGGAATATGTCTGCGGCAAGCTGGGGCTCAGGCCCGAGCCGATCTCGACCCAGGTCATTCCGCGCGACCGCCATGCGATGTTCTTCGCGACGCTGGGCGTCATCGCCTCGTCGATCGAGAACGTGGCCATCGAGATCCGCCACATGCAGCGCACGGAAGTGCTGGAGGCGGAGGAATTCTTCTCCGCCGGCCAGAAGGGCTCGTCCGCCATGCCGCACAAGCGCAATCCGGTGCTGACCGAGAATCTGACCGGGCTGGCGCGCCTCGTTCGCATGACCGTCGTCCCGGCAATGGAGAATGTGGCGCTGTGGCACGAGCGCGACATCTCGCACTCCTCCGTCGAGCGCGGCATTGCGCCGGACGCCACCGTGACGCTCGATTTCGCGCTTAACCGGCTCGCCGGCGTGGTCGAGAAACTGGTGATCTATCCCGACAACATGCTCGCCAACATGAACAAATTCAAAGGGCTGATCATGTCCCAGCGCGTCCTGCTGGCGCTGACGCAGGCAGGCGTCTCGCGCGAGGACGCCTACGCCATCGTCCAGCGCAATGCGATGAAGGTGTGGGAAGAGGGCAAGGACTTTCTCGAGGAATTGCTGGGCGACCCGGAAGTGCGCGCCGCGCTTTCGGAAGCCGAGATCCGCGAGAAATTCGATCTCGGCTACCACACCAAGCATGTCGGCACGATCTTCAAGCGGGTGTTCGGCTAGGCTGTATCGACCTCAGCGGTTCCGGCACAGACTGTTGCAGGGAATGCCGTCGCCATTGCCGTCCAGTTGGCTATTGCCGCATTGTTGCAGATGATAGTAGGCCTCGTCGCAGGTCAGCATCTGGCCGCAGCTCTTTCTGGGTTCGCATGAGAAGTCGGCCAGCGGCTGAGCGGCAGAAGGCGCGGAAGGTGAAGGATATCCCTGCGCAGCCAGACGGGCCGCCATTGTCTCAAGGGACTTACCGCAGAGTTTTTCACACGGAATGCCGTCGCCATCGCCGTCCCGGGCGGTATCGCCGCATTGGGTAAGATGAAAATAGGCCTCGGCGCAGTTGCGCATACGGCCGCAGGTTTTTGACGGAAAACAGGAAAATTCCTGCGCTGAGGCCGGCATGGCCATGGCCACCGCGAACATGGCGAAAAGGATAACGGGCACGCGCAGGCTTCCACCCTCGAAAATTGTATTTTTTATCTACACAATCGATCCGGAAACCACCATCCCGTTTCGTTTCGGCGCGAAACCCGATTTGACTTCGGCGCCGGAAAACCGCCCGGATCGAGTTCCATCGTTTTCCCGCTGAAAGGAGAAAAGCCATGGAATATCATGATCCACTCAATCCTGCCGGCCACCCGCTCGGTGCCAACCCGAAGACCAGCCCGCAAACCGGCCCGCACGGCTACCGGGAGCCCGGCAACTCGCGCGGCATTCTGATCGCCCTCGGCGTGATCGCCGTCGCCACCGCGATCCTGCTCGGCATCGCCAACTTCAGTTCGACGCCGGCGGACGAGCCGGGTCTTGCATCGACCCAGACCGCCCCCGGCGAGGCGAACCGCGTGACGCAGTAGCTGCGACATAGTCGCATCCCTATCGGGCAGACGCGGCTTCGAACCCGCTCCTGATCAGCCACCGGTTTGCTGTCGGCGCGCCTTGACAGGCCGGGTTCGAACGCCCATTTGCGGGGCATGAAGACCAGCGACGCAGATATCCTGATCGTTCCGGGCTACAAGGGCTCCGGCGAAGACCACTGGCAGACGCGCTGGGAGAACAATCTTTCCGCCGCGCGCCGGGTCCAGATGGGCGACTGGCACAAGCCGGTCTTCGAGGACTGGAAGAAGAACCTCGTCGACGCGGTTGATGAGACCACCAAGCCGGTCATTCTGGTCGGCCACTCGATCGGCAGCCAGGTGATCGTTCAGGCAGCACGGGAGTTTGCCAAACCCGTCGCCGGCGCCCTATTGGTCGCGCCGCCCGATGTCGCCAATCCCGATATCCGGCCGCGCCACCTGCTGACCTTCGGACCGGCGCCGACCGATCCCCTGCCCTTTCCCTCGGTGACGATCGCCAGCCGCAACGATCCGTTCTGCGCGTTCGACGTCGCCGAGCGCATGGCGGCCGATTGGGGCTCGCTGTTCATGGATGCGGGCGAGAGCGGCCATATCAACGGCGAAAGCGGCCATGGCCCCTGGCCCGAGGGGCTGATGGTGTTTTCCCGCTTCCTCAAGCATCTCAAGGCGCCGGCGCTGCCTCATTGACCCGTCGGCGCTGCCTCATTGACCGATTGACGCAAAAAACCCGGCCGCCGGATTGTCCGGTGCCGGGTTCCTGTCGCATGCGACACAGGGTCGGGCCGCTCAGCCCGCTCAGCCCTCGGTGCGGATCTGCTCGACGGCCGTTGCCATCAACTCGTCCATGGTGCGGCGAATCTGGTGATCGGACTGGGCTATGCCCGCAGCGTCGAAATCGGCGCGGATCTTGCGGAAGACGTCGGCATCGCCCGCCTCCTCGAAATCGGCGCGAATCACTTCCTTCGCATAGTCCTGGGCGGCATCGCCCGATTTGCCGAGCAATTCGGCAGCCCAGAGGCCGAGAAGCTTGTTGCGCCGGGCTTCCGCCTTGAACTGCAACGCCTCGTCATGGGCAAATTTCTTTTCAAACGCGTCCTCGCGATCGTCCATTCCGCTCATCTTCATCTCCCGTGGGTGACCTCCTGTGGCGTCCGCCTGCGATATAGGATGCTTCTGCGCCGATTTGAAGGGCAAACAATGCCCGGCAGGCAGAATATTGGTGAAAGGCGACCGCAGCAATATTGTGAAAATCGCGCAACTTCACTATGAGGGCGCAGACAGCGGCGTTTGGCGCCGCCCGCACCGAGCAAGCGCTTCGGACGTGAAATCTCCACAGCCGGGAACATGACCATGTCGAAACGCCGCCGCATTTACGAAGGCAAGGCAAAGATTCTCTATGAGGGCCCCGAGCCGGGCACTTTGATCCAGTTCTTCAAGGATGACGCCACCGCCTTCAACAAGAAGAAGCACGAGATCGTCGATGGCAAGGGGGTGCTCAACAACCGCATCTCCGAGCACATCTTCACCCATCTCAACCGGATCGGCATTCCGACCCATTTCATCCGCCGTCTCAACATGCGCGAGCAACTGATCCGCGAGGTCGAGATCATTCCGCTCGAAGTGGTGGTGCGCAACGTGGCGGCCGGTTCGCTCGCCGAGCGGCTCGGCATTCCCGAGGGCGAGGTGCTGCCGCGCTCGATCATCGAATTCTACTACAAGAAGGACGAGCTAAACGATCCGATGGTGTCGGAAGAGCACATCACCGCCTTCGGCTGGGCCTCGCCGCCGGAGATCGACGACATGATGTCGCTGGCGGTGCGGATCAACGATTTCCTCTGCGGCCTTTTCCTTGGCGTCGGCATCCAGCTCGTCGATTTCAAGATCGAGCTCGGCCGGCTGTTCGAGGGCGACATGATGCGCATCATCCTGGCCGATGAAATCTCGCCCGATTCCTGCCGGCTGTGGGACATCAAGACCCAGGAGAAGATGGACAAGGACCGCTTCCGCCGCAACATGGGCGGCATGCTGGAAGCCTATCGCGAGGTGGCGAGCCGGCTCGGCATCATGAACGAAAACGAACCGGTGCGCGGCAAGGGGCCGGTACTGGTCTCAAGCAATGACGACTGATTGGGCAATTCACGAATGATCAAGGCACGCGTAACCGTAACGCTCAAGAACGGCGTTCTCGACCCCCAGGGCAAGGCGATCGAGCATTCGCTGGCCTCGCTCGGCTTTGACGGCGTCGGCGGGGTGCGCCAGGGCAAGGTGTTCGACGTTCAGCTTGATACCGCCGACCGCGGGAAGGCCGAGGCCGACCTTGCCGCCATGTGCGAGAAGCTGCTCGCCAATACGGTGATCGAGGATTACACTGTCACTCTTCTTTAGCTCGACAAGGCGCTTCGATGGCAGAAGCTACAAACGAATTGATTTTTGAAGTTCTGCGCAAGATGCAGGGCGATGTGGCCGATATCAAATTCGATATGCAGGACATCAAGCGGCGACTGACCTCTGTTGAAGAAAACCTTGCTGGCGTAAACCGCCGGCTTGATCGTCATGACGATCGGCTGGAGCGCATTGAGCGGCGGCTGGAAATTTCAGAATTTGCCGAACCCAAACACCCTTACGATCCAGACCGATGAACTCAGCCGTCCTTCTCTTTCCGGGCCTCAACCGCGACCGTGACATGATCGCGGCACTGACCAGGATCGGCGGCAAGGCGCCGCATCCGGTCTGGCACACCGAGACCGAGCTGCCCGATGTCGATCTCTATGTGATCCCGGGCGGGTTTTCCTATGGCGATTATCTGCGCGCCGGCGCGATCGCCGCCCGCTCGCCGGTGATGGCCGCGCTGCGGCAGAAGGCCGAGGCGGGAAAACGCATCATCGGCGTGTGCAACGGCTTTCAGATCCTTACAGAAGCGCAATTGCTGCCGGGATCGCTGATGCGCAATGCCAGCCTGCATTTTGTCTCGAGGGAAGTGCTGCTGGAAGTCGCCAATGCTTCAACGGCCTTTACCGGCGGCTACACCCAGGGACAGATCATCCGCTGCCCCGTCGCCCATCACGATGGCAACTACTTTGCCGACGAGAAGACGCTGAAGACGCTGGAAGACAAGGGCCAGGTGGTCTTTCGCTATGCCAACGGCACCAATCCGAACGGCTCGATCAACGACATTGCCGGCATCGTCAACGCGGCGGGCAATGTGCTCGGCCTGATGCCGCATCCCGAGAACCTGATCGAGCCCGCCCATGGTGGAATGGACGGTCGGCCGCTGTTCGAGGCGGCTCTCGGCCTGCTGTCGCGGCCCGCAGCCTGATCCCCGATGAAGACGATCCGGCGCTTCCTCCTGCTCGTGCTCCCGGCGCCGATACTGGCAGCCTGCCAGACCGCCGGCGAGAGCCCCGGCGCATCCGGCAACGGTGCGGCGATCGCCCTGCTGCAAACGGTCAACGATCGCGCCCAGACCTGCTGGGTCAAGTCGAAGGACAAGGATTTTCGCGCCTATCGCGTCATTCCCGAGCTCGACACACGGGTCGGCAAGCCGCGCATCCTGATCGTCAGCGCGAAAGCCGCCCAGGGCCTGCCGCAACTCGTCATCGAGGCGGAAGGCACGCCGGCGCGGCTTTCAAGCTATGGTCCGCTGGTCTCGGAAGCGATCGGCGACCGCATTCACGGCGATGTCCGGCGCTGGGCGAAGGGCGACACCGCCTGCACGGCGTAGCCGGCGCTGCCTCGACCTCAATCCCAGAAGCTCTTATTGAGTTCGCGGTCGCGCCGCTCGGGCGTGATGCCGATGTCTTCGAGCTGCCAATCCTCGAGCGCGGCGAGTTGACGGCGGCTGCGCAGCTTTGCAAAACGCCCCTCCAGCGAGACCAGCCAGCGGTAGAGCCGCAGGGGCAGGCGCTCGGCACGCAGGGCATCGAGGTTCTGCATTTTGCGGGTGATCGGATCGAAGGTGTCCAGTTTCTGAATTGTCATAATTGTATTCCCTGAAAGGCAAAAGCAGTTGACAATTGTCTCTATTGTTCGGAAACTATCCTTCGATCAATTGAAACATTGTACCCATGACACAAATCCAGACCGACTACCTGCCCCAACCCGTTTCCGGCAATCAGCCGATCTATCTGCGCCTTGCCGACGCCATCGAGCGCGACATTGACAACGGCACCCTGGCGGCAGGCAGCCGCCTGCCGCCGATGCGCAATCTCGCCTTCGATATCGGAGTGACAATCGGTACAATCAGCCGCGCCTACAACGTCATCGCCGAGCGCGGCCTGGTCGCCGGGGAAGTCGGCCGCGGCACCTATGTGCTCGACCGCAGCGCCGTCCCCTCGCCCGCACCGCCGACCCCGGACCGGGCCGAGCCGCCGGCGGCGTTGGCCGGCAGGGAGGTCGAGCGGAACGAGCCGCTCAATTTCGACAGCACCGCGGCGCTCGATGTCGGCCAGGCCGCGCAGTTCAGCGAGATGTTCGCGCAGATCGCCCGGTCGATGCCGCAGGCCCTGCTGGATTATGTCCATGTCCTGCCCGACCACTGGCGCGCAGCGGGCGTGCGCTATCTGTCGCATAACGGCTATCGACCACAGGCCGACGCGATCGCCGCGGTCAATGGCTGCCATGCCGGCATCATGGCGATCATGATGACGGTGAGTGCCCCGGGCGACAAGATCGTCTTCGAAACCGGCACCTATGCCTCGATCGCGCGCAGCGTGGCGCTTGCCGGGCGCCGCATCGTCGAAACGCCGATGGATGACGACGGCATCCTGCCGGACGAATTCGAGAAATTGTGCGCGCGCCAGCATCCGCGCCTGCTCTATCTGATGCCGGCGGTCAACAATCCCACCCTTGCCCGCCTGTCGGGCGAGCGCCGCGCGGCGATCGTGGCGATCTGCCGGCGCTACAATGTTTGGATCATCGAGGACGCGATCTATGCGCCGCTGTCGGGCGACCGCGAAGCGCCGATGGCCGCGCTCTGTCCGGAACTGACCTTCCATGTGGCCGGCCTTTCCAAGACCGTTTCGGCGGCGCTGCGCTCGGGCTGGATCGCCTGCCCGTCGGGCTTTTCGGGGCGCATTCAGTCGGCGCACCGGATGTTTTCAGGCGGCAATTCCCATGTGCTGAAGGAATTGGCGAGCCGTGTCGTGTTGTCGGGCGAGGCCGACCGCATTCTGGCAAGGGCGCTGGAGGTCATCCGCCACCGCGCCGCGATGCTGGCCGAATGCCTCGACGGCTACGACATCCGCATCAATCCGACCTGCCCCTATGCCTGGCTGAGACTGCCCGAGCCCTGGCTGTCGGGCGCCTTCCGCAATGCAGCGCTCGAGCGCGGCATCATGATTTCGCATGAAGACGATTTCAAACCGTCGCGATCGGGCGTCAGCTTCCATGCGGTGCGCATCTCGTTTGCGCAACGCTATGGCGACGACACCTATCGTGCGGCGTTCGCGACGATCCGCGACCTGCTCGAAAGCGGCGTGACGGGGCATCTGGCGGTAACCTGACATCGGCCCGCAAAGGCGAAATTTCCTGCGGATCGGCGGAGATTTGCATACACATTTGGCGCCGGTTTCGCTAACAAGGCGGCAGCCTTGCCACCGCCCCAACGGACCCGCCCAAGCCGACATGACCATCCGCAACGACATCGAAATCACCGAAGAGCTGATCGCCGCCCATGGGCTCAAGCCCGACGAATATCAGCGCATTCTCGATCTCATCGGCCGTGTGCCGAGCTTTACCGAACTCGGCATTTTCTCCGCCATGTGGAACGAGCACTGTTCCTACAAATCCTCCAAGAAATGGCTGCGCACCCTGCCCACTTCCGGGCCGCAGGTCATTCAGGGACCGGGGGAGAATGCCGGCGTCGTCGATATCGGCGACGGCGATTGCGTCGTCTTCAAGATGGAGAGCCACAACCACCCCTCCTATATCGAGCCCTATCAGGGGGCGGCGACCGGTGTCGGCGGCATCCTGCGCGATGTCTTCACCATGGGCGCGCGGCCGATCGCGGCGATGAACGCGCTGCGCTTCGGCGAACCGGACCACCCCAAGACCCGCCATCTGGTGGCCGGCGTCGTGGCCGGTGTCGGCGGCTACGGCAATTCCTTCGGTGTGCCGACGGTGGGCGGCGAAGTGGAATTCCATGCCCGCTACAATGGCAACATCCTGGTCAACGCCTTCGCCGCGGGCCTGGCGAAGAGCGACGCGATTTTCTATTCCAAGGCCGAGGGCGTCGGCCTGCCGGTGGTCTATCTCGGCGCCAAGACCGGCCGCGACGGGGTCGGCGGCGCCACCATGGCATCGGCCGAATTCGACGAGAAGATCGACGAAAAGCGCCCGACGGTGCAAGTCGGCGATCCGTTCACCGAAAAATGCCTGCTCGAAGCCTGTCTCGAACTGATGGCGACGGGCGCCGTCATCGCCATTCAGGACATGGGGGCTGCGGGGCTGACCTGTTCGGCGGTCGAGATGGGCGCCAAGGGTGATCTCGGCATCGAACTCGATCTGGACAAGGTTCCGGTGCGCGAGGAGCGCATGACGGCCTATGAGATGATGTTGTCGGAGAGCCAGGAGCGCATGCTGATGGTGCTGCGGCCGGAAAGGGAGGACGAGGCCAAGGCGATCTTCGTCAAATGGGATCTCGACTTCGCCATTGTCGGCAGGACGACCGACGATCTGCGCTTCCGCATCCTGCACAGGCAAGAGGAAGTCGCCAATCTGCCGATCAAGGAACTGGGCGACGAAGCGCCGGAATACGACCGGCCCTATATCGAGCCGGGCCGGCATTCGCCGCTCGATGCGTCGAGCGTCGAGGCGCCGGAAGATTACAATGCGGCGCTGCTGCACCTGCTCGGCTCGGCCGATCTTTCCTCGCGCCGCTGGGTCTGGGAACAGTACGACACCTATATTCAGGGCAATTCGCTGCAGCGGCCGGGGGGCGATGCCGGCGTGGTGCGCATCGAAGGCACGTCCAAGGCGCTCGCCTTCACCTCGGATGTGACGCCGCGCTATTGCGAGGCGGACCCCTTCGAGGGCGGCAGGCAGGCGGTGGCCGAGTGTTTCCGCAACCTCTCCGCCACCGGTGCCACCCCGCTGGCGACCACCGACAACCTCAATTTCGGCAATCCCGAACGGCCCGAGATCATGGGCCAGCTCGTCTTTGCCATCAAGGGCATCGGCGAAGCCTGTTCGGCGCTCGGCATGCCGATCGTCTCGGGCAATGTCTCGCTCTACAACGAGACCAACGGACAGGCGATCCTGCCGACGCCGACCATCGGCGCGGTCGGCCTGCTGCCCGATGCCGCCGCCATGGCGGTGATCGGCGGCGCCGGGGACGGCGACCACATCCTGCTGGTCGGCGAAGCCGGCACCCATCTCGGCCGCTCCTCCTATCTGCGCACCTGCCTTGGCCGCGAGGAAGGCCCGCCGCCGCCGGTCGATCTTCTGAAGGAAAAGGCCCGCGGCGACTATGTCCGCGCGGCGATCCGCTCGGGCTACGTCACCGCCTGTCACGACCTTTCCG
Organism: Nitratireductor sp.; assembly: GCA_020441665.1. GTDB lineage: Bacteria > Pseudomonadota > Alphaproteobacteria > Rhizobiales > Rhizobiaceae > Salaquimonas. Next base: position 33,831 of record JAGRLT010000098.1, on the reverse strand, counting down.
ATGGCGGACTGGCGATCGCGCTCGCCGAAATGGCGATGGCATCGGGCAAGGGCATGGCGATCGAGCTTGAGGCGTCCCTGCCCCATGCCGCCCTGTTCGGCGAGGATCAGGCGCGCTATCTGTGCGCCGTGCCGGCGGAACTTGCGGCGATGTTCGCCGCCAATGCGTCGGAATCGGGTGTTACCTGCACGGATCTCGGCACGGTCGGCGGCGACCGCCTCGCCATCGGGCCGTGGATAGCGCTTGGCGTCGGGCAATTGCGCGCCGCGCATGAATCGTGGTTTCCTCGCTTCATGGACGGCGAGGCGAATCCCGCCATCGCCGCCGAATAGACGAGGACACCCCCATGCCGATGAACGCATCCGATATCGAGAAAATGATCAAGGCGGCGATCCCCGACGCGCAGGTGACGATCACCGATCTTGCCGGCGATGGCGATCACTACTCGGCCGAAGTGGTGTCGGAGAGCTTTCGCGGGCTGACCCGCGTCAAGCAGCACCAGATGATCTATGACGCGCTCCAGGGCAATATGGGCGGCGTGCTGCACGCGCTGGCGCTGCAGACCAGCGCGCCGGAATAACGCGTCCCATGGCCGCGAAGCGCAAGACCAGCGGGCTTGAAAAAGTGCCGCCCATCCTTTCCCGGCCGCTGTGGAAAGACAGCCTCATCCGGTGGGGCATCCTGGCTGCGGCGTTCTGGATGGTGGTGCTCTGGCTGATTTTCGGCTAATCCGCCGCTTGACGCAGGGCCGCGAAATACCAATATCGGATGGCAAGAGCGGTCGGCGCAGGCTGGATGCGCAATCGAAAGGATAGTCCCATGAGCGGCATGAACGAATTCATTGATAACGAAGTCAAGAACAACGACGTCGTCCTGTTCATGAAGGGCACGCCGGATTTTCCCCAATGCGGCTTTTCCGGCCAGGTCGTGCAGATCCTCAACTATCTCGGCCTCGACTACAAAGGCATCAACGTCCTTGCCGATGACGATCTGCGCCAGGGCATCAAGGACTATACCAACTGGCCGACCGTGCCGCAGCTCTATGTCAAGGGCGAGTTCATCGGCGGCTGCGATATCGTGCGCGAAATGTTCCAGCAGGGCGAATTGCAGACCTTCCTGACCGAGAAGGGCGTGCCGCTACAGGGCAAGGCGATGGCCTGAGGGGCCTTGTCCCGGCACTTTCACACATCGCGCATCCAAAGCCCCGCCCTGTCGCGGGGCTTTTGCATTGCAGCGTCAGACTGCCGGTCCCGGGCACTTTTTGGCCCGATTCCGATGCTATCCTCAATCTGCTGCAGGGGATCGATCAGGCAGCCTTACCCAATGCGATACGCCCCCGATACGATACAACCCCGGTGTGACAGGGGCCTGCAAGGTGATTTGTGTTGGCTCAGGGATTGCGGTAAAAATGAAGCGCGGGCCATGCCTGCCAGGGCGATTGCGGCACGGTCGAGATGCCGGATGGCCGACAGCATGAAACGGATATTCCCGGCCGTGACGCCGCCGGGTGGTGACAGGGACGCAACAGTGCCGATTGATCCGCAAATTTCGCCCAAGAAGACGCGGATGCGCCCTGCCCGGCTTATGCCTCTGCCGGTTGGCGTGGGATTGGTCGCGCTCATGCTTGGCGGCTGTGTCGGCGGCGGCCCCGGCTCCTATTTCGAAAGCATCGGCCGCGATTCGTCGCGCAAGCAACAGGCCGCGCAGCAGGATCTTGCCGCGCTGACGGTCGATCCGGTTCGCCAGCAAACCCTTGCGCCGGCGGGAACGGCTCAGCCAGCGCCGCAGCCCTCGGGCGAGATCATGGCGGGAAACGCGCCGGCGGATGGCTCGCAGGCTGACGTACAGGCCGGCTCCATGGCCAGTTCGCCGGGCAATCCGACGGTGATCGGCGAGACCGGCAATGCCGAACTGCTGACCGTCATCGACACCACGCTTGCGCCCCAGCCGGCGGCGCTTGCGCCGGCACCGCTGCCGGGCGTCGATGCCGCACCCGGTTCCGACATGCAGATCAAGGCCTATGCCGACCCGCAGCAGCAGGCCAGCCTGCGGCCCGGCAGCCTGCTCGGCGGCCCGAGCAGCTTTGCCATCGGCTCGGAGACCCTTCCCTATGTCGATCCGGAAGAACAGGCGGCGCAGGCCCGCATTCCGGCGCTTTATGCCAGCATCGACCATGGCCAGTGCCGCTCCGGCTTCGGCCCGAAGCCGAAGCAGATGGGCGCCAAGCGGATCAATCCGGGCGATCCCTATTACATCGAAATCCGCATGCGCCAGACGCCGCTGATGCCCGTCGGCCATACCTATGTCGCCTATGGCAGGCTGGATGCCGCCGGCGAAATCATGGACGAGAAATTGATCATGCTGGCACCGTTCGGCGGCTATGTGGGCGCCGCCATGGCCTCCGGCGTGCCGATGCCGGGCGTGCTGACGCCGCATCCCGACGATTGCCGCATCCGGCCCGATCTTGCCTATCGCGTTTCGCTCAACGCCCAGCGCTACGAAATGCTGCTCAAGGAGATCAGGAAGGCGAAAGCGGACAAGCCGAGCTACCTGCTCTTCGCCAACAACTGCAACCACTTCATGACGCGCATCGCCGGCTCGGTCGGCATCAAGCCGCCGGCCAACATCTATGTGCCGGCGGTGCGCTATCTGCACGACATGATCGAGGCCAATGAAGGCGTCAAGGTCGCCCGCTGGTAGGCCATCCTCCCCCGGGGGAGGCTGCATCCCAGCTCGATTTTCAGATGGTGATGGCGCCTGCTGCCGGCGGCATCAAAACCCGGCCAAGGCCGTCTTCCAGTAGCGCCATTGCAGCGCGAGCGGCGCGATTTCCAGCATTTGCCCGAACGCGGCCGCTCCATCCCGGCTGGCCTTTTGCAGCAGCGCCTCGGCCTCGCACAGAGGCAGGAAGACGGCGCGGTGCGGCTTGTCGAGCCGGCGGATGGCGGAGCGTGCCCTGGCGGCATGGTCGAGGCCGCGCGCGGCAATCGATTGGACAAGGCCGTGATGGGCTGCACCCGCCGCGGAAAGCCATGTCTCGCGGTCCATGCCGTCGAGATATTGCGGCGGGAACGGGTGCTGTTCGCGGCGGCGGTACCAGGACAGGAGCCGCAGCAGCCTGGCGATGCCGAGCGCCATGCCGCCATGGCCGCAGGCATCGGCGAGACCGGTTCCGGTTTGTGCGCCACAGACGATGGCCTGTATCTGCAGCAGGAAGCTCTCGGTCTCGCCGATCCACCCCTCGAAGGCCGCCGCATCGGGCATCGCATCGTGATAGAGATCGAAGGCGAGCGCGTCGAGATAGCGCTCAAAGGCCGGTACCGGCAGGTGGTGGCCGGTCACGACCTCCAGAAGCGCCTGGGCCACCGGATGGGCCTCGGCCTCGCCCGCTCGCTCGCCGCGCAACACCTCGCGCCACCATTGCAGGCGGATTTCGCCCGGAATGGGCTCGCTGACCAGAAACGGGATGCGACGGGTTTCGAGCCGAAACGCATCGAGCGCCAGAACGGCGTTGCGGGCGGGTTCGGCGACAAACAGCCTTGCGGCATAGCGGGGACGATTCTCGTCGCGCAGCAAACGCGCGCAATGGGCGAAGGCCGCATCCAGCCCCGTGCCGCTCATACCGCCAACAGGGCGGCGGCCACCGCCCGGTCTTCCGCCAGCAGGACGTTGAAGGTTCTGACCGCCGCGCCTGTCGCCATGCTGTCGGCCTGGATGCCGGCGGCGCGAAACGCCTCGCGCAGGGGTTTCGGCACCGGCACGAGATCGCAGCCGCTACCAATGAGGCATATCTCGATTTCCCCGGCCTCGGCAAACAGGGTGTTGAGGGTTTCGGGCGTGAGATCGTCGGGCGTCGCGACGTCCCAGCCGTAAATTCCCGAAGGCAGGCAGAGAATGCTGCCGCGGTGGCTCATGCCGGCAAAGCGGAAGCCGCCATTGCCATAGGCTTCCACCGGCGCGCGGCCGGGATAATGCGCCTCGCGGATTTCAATGCCCTGAACAGGCCTAGGGGCACGTTTGGGGGAAAGTTTTCCGGCCACGGTGTCCCTCCCCGCCAAGGCTTCAGCCGAAATTGACCGGCTGGGTATTGGCGGTTGCCGCCTTCTCGCTTTCGACATCTTCCTTGTCGACGCCGGCGACCTGTCCCGGCCGCAGCTTGAACAGGATCAGCACGGGCGCGGCGATGAAGATCGAGGAATAGGTGCCCACCACAATGCCGAAGATCATGGCGAAGACGAAGGGGGCCAGCACCTCGCCGCCGAGGAAATAGAGCGCGAGCAGGGCGACCAGCGTCGTCGCCGAGGTCAGGATGGTGCGCGACAGGGTATTGTTGATCGACATGTCGAGCAATTGCGGGATCGGCATCTTCTTGTATTTGCGCAGATTCTCGCGGATGCGGTCATAGACGACCACGGTATCGTTGAGCGAGTAGCCGACAATGGTCAGCACCGCGGCGATCGAGGACAGCGAGAATTCGAGCCTGAGCACGGCGAACATGCCGATGGTCAGGATCACGTCATGCAGGGTCGCGATCACCGCGCCGACGGCAAACTGCCACTCGAAGCGGAACCAGATATAGATCATGATGGCGATCAGCGAGACGATGACGGCAAGCGTACCGGTCTGGGCGAGTTCGCCCGACACGGTCGGCCCGACGACCTCGACGCGGCGGAAATCGTAATCGTCCTCAAGCGTCTGGCGCACCAGCGTCTCGACGCTCTGTTCGGCATTATCGACCGTGCCCTGGCTTTCGACCCGGACCAGGATTTCCTTCGGCGAGCCGAATTCCTGCACCTGCACATCGCCCAGATTGAGTTCGCCGAGCCGCGAGCGCACATCGGAAATGTCGGCCTGCGCGCCCTTTGCCTGCAATTCGACCAGGGTACCACCCTTGAAGTCGATGCCGAAATTGAGGCTGACGGCGAAGAACAGGATGATGGAGGCGATGATCGCCAGCCCGCTGACCGGGAAGGACCAGCGGCGATAGGCCATGAATTTGAGATGGGTGTCGTCGGGGACGAAGGAAACCAGGCGGCCCGGCAGTTCCTTGGGCCGCTTCCACTTGACCCAGAAGGCCATCATAAGCCGGGTGAAGGTATAGGCGGTGAAGACGGTGGTTACGATACCGATGGCGAGCGTCACGGCGAAACCGCGGATCGGGCCGGAACCGAGATAGAACAGGATGAAGGCGGCGATCAGCGTGGTGATGTTGGCATCGAGGATGGTGCCGAAGGCGGTGCGGAAACCGGCATCGAAGGACTGGATCAGATTGCGGCCGTTGCGCCGCTCCTCGCGGATGCGCTCATAGATCAGCACGTTGGAATCGACCGCCATCCCCATGGTCAGCACGATACCGGCAATGCCCGGCAGGGTGAGCGTGGCGCCGAGATAGGACAGGATGCCGACGATCAGCGCGACGTTGGCGAACAGCGCGATGTCGGCGATGATGCCGAGCAGGCCATAGGCCAGCACCATGAAGACGAGAACGCCGAGGGCGCCGATGATGGAGGCGATCTGGCCGGCCGCGATCGAATCGGCGCCGAGGCCCGGGCCCACCGTGCGCTCCTCGATGATGTTGAGCTTGGCAGGCAGCGCGCCGGCGCGCAGCAGCACGGCAAGGTCGTTGGCCGATTCGACGGTGAAATTGCCGGAGATCTGGCCCGAGCCGCCGAGAATGGGCGAGCGGATCACCGGCGCGGAAATGACCGCATCGTCCAGCACGATGGCGAAGGGGCGACCGACATTGGCGGACGTCACCTGGCCGAAAACCGAACCGCCCTTGGAGTTGAAGCGGAAGGTGACGATCGGTTCGCCGGTCTGCTGGTCGAAGCCGGACTGGGCATCGACGAGATCCTCGCCATTGACCATGGCGCGGCTCTGAACGAGGTAGGGAATGGGCGGATCGGAATCCTCGAACAGGACTTCCGTTCCCGCCGGCGGCCGGCTCTGCAGCGCATCGGCCGGGCTCATTTCATCCGATACCAGATGGAAGGTCAGCTTGGCGGTGGTGCCGATCAGCGCCTTGAGCCTGGCCGGATCGTCGAGGCCCGGAACCTGCACCAGGATCCGGTCGTCGCCCTGGCGCTGCACCAGAGGCTCGGTCGTGCCCAGTTCGTCGATGCGGCGGCGAATGACCTCGATCGACTGGGTGACCGCGGTCGACATGGCGTTGTTGACGCCATCCCCGTTGATGGTGAGACGAATGAGGCCCGCTTCGGGCTCGGCGAGGTCGACCTCGCGAATCGTACCCTGGCCGAAAATGCCGGAATTGACCGGTGCCGTCAGCGGTTCGAGCTTTTCGAGCGTCAATTCGCGCTGGTCGGGATTGCGCAGGCGAATGTCGAGGCCTGCCTGCCCCTGCACCTTGGCGAAGCGATAGCCGATGCGCTCCTCGCGCAGGATGCGGCGGGCGTCGTCCTCCAGCGCCTTCTGGCGTTCCGCGATCATCGCCTGGCGATCGACCTGCATCAGAAGGTGCGAGCCGCCCTGAAGGTCGAGGCCCAAAGTCATCTGATCCTTGGGCAGCCAGTCCGGCAGAGCGTCGAGCGTTTCCCTGGAAACCAGATTGGGCAGCGCCAGGAACAGGCCGGCAACAACCGTCAGAAGAATTGCAATGGTGCTCCAACGGGAGAAATACAGCATGTCGGCCTATCCGTTTGCCGGCCTGTCACCGGCCTAAATTGCTATGCACTGCACACAGATGCGCAAACCGGAGCTACTTGGCGGGCTCGCCCTTGACCCGGACATCGGCAACCAGATTGCGCATGACGCGCACCTTGACGTCCTTGGCTATCTCGACTTCCACCTCGTGATCGTCGATGACCTTGGTAACCTTGCCGACGACGCCGCCGCCGGTGACGATCGTGTCGTTGCGGCGGATGTTCTTCAGCATTTCGTCGCGCTGCTTCATCTGCTGGCGCTGCGGGCGGATCAGCAGGAAATAGAAGATCACGAACATCAGCACGAAGGGCAGGATGCTCATGATCATCTCGCTGCCGCCGCCAAAGGACTGGGCATAAGCCGGGGTCACAAACATGGACCGGTCTCCAAATCAAATTCTTCAATTGCGTGGCGTATCGCGGGAAGCCATGGCGGCAAACGCACATTCTCCTCCCCCCGAACGGGTTGCGCGGAATATAGTGATTGCAAGCCGGATTGCAAATCAAACCGGCGCAAATCCGGCCCGTTGCGGCATTGCGCGCAGGGCCCGATCGCGCCGGGCGAAGGCACGGGTTGTGAAGCATCCGAAAGCCGTGTTAACCGGCTTTGCAGGGGCCGCATGCGAACCGCCGGGGGACCCCCTGGGAAAGTACCGGCCGGATACTGTGACGGAGAAACCCGTGTCGGACGGCAAGAACAGACCATCGCCGGAATTGTCGGCGATCAACGAACTCAATACCAGGCTCGAAGCGTTGATCGAGGCGGTCCGCGCCCTGTCGCCCCGGCGCGCGCCGGCCGAGCCCGATCTCGACGCGGCGGAGGCCTTTGTCTGGCAGGCCGAAACCCTGACCCTGCAACCGATCGCAAGGGTCAACCGGGTCGCCATGCCGCTGCTGAAGGGCATCGACCGGGTGCGCGACATCCTGATCGACAATACCGAGCGGTTCGCCGCCGGAAAGCCGGCCAACAACGTATTGCTGTGGGGCGCGCGCGGCATGGGCAAGTCATCGCTGGTCAAGGCGGCGCAGGCCGATGTCGGTGCGAAACTGAAGGCCAAGCTCAAGCTCGTCGAAATCCACCGCGAGGATATCGACAGCCTGCCCGTGCTGCTCAACCTGCTGCGCGACCGCGCCGAGCGCATCATCCTGTTCTGCGACGATCTGTCCTTCGATCATGACGACAGTTCCTACAAGTCGCTCAAGGCGGCGCTCGAAGGCGGCATCGAGGGCCGGCCGGACAATGTGGTGTTTTATGCGACCTCGAACCGGCGCCATCTGCTGCCGCGCGACATGATGGAGAACGAGCGTTCGACGGCGATCAATCCGTCGGAAGCGGTCGAGGAAAAGGTGTCGCTTTCCGACCGGTTCGGCCTGTGGCTCGGTTTCCACAAATGCAGCCAGGACGAATATCTCGACATGATCAACGGCTATGCCGGCCATTTCGGCATCGACTATCCGGCCGACGCGCTGCGCGCCGAGGCGCTCGAATGGGCGACGACGCGCGGCGCGCGCTCGGGCCGCGTCGCCTGGCAGTTCATCCAGGACCTTGCCGGCCGGCTCGGCAAGCCGCTTTCCTGATAGTTAGCCCCGCAACACCCATCCAATAAGCAAGCCCGCGCCGGGGTCCGGCACGGGCTCGTTCACGAAGAAATATCATGCGTCCCCACGCGGGGAATACCCCCTATCCCCCCAGATATTTCTCCGGATTGACGGGCTTCGCATCCTTGCGAACCTCGAAATGCAGTATCGGCGCCCTGGCATCGCCCGTGCGGCCCGACAGGGCGACCTGATCGCCGCGCCTGACCTTGGCTCCCTTGGCGACACTGTTCTGCTTGTTGTGGGCATAGGCGGTGACCAGGCCGCCATCGTGGCGGATCAGAACCAGATTGCCGAAATCCTCCAGATCGCTGCCCGAATAGATCACCACGCCGTTCTCGGCCGCCCGCACCACCGTGCCCTCGGGCACGGAAATGTCGATGCCGTCATTGCGGTCGTCGCCGTGCCGGTCGCCATAGGCGGAGATGATGCGGCCATTGACCGGCCAGCGCAGCGTCTTGATGCCGGTGCTCTCGGGCGCCTTGGTATCGACCGAACCGGTGACCGTGTCGTCGACGGTCGGCTTGGTATAGGCTTTCGGCCCCTGCATCTCGGCGGACTTTATTTCCGCTGCCCGCACCGGCGCGGCGGCGCCGCCGCCCGGGATGGTGAGTTGCTGGCCGATATGGATCGACGCGCTGGTCAGCCTGTTGATGTCCATCAGCGATTTGACGGAAACCGCGTGCCGGCCGGCGATCGAGGAAAGCGAATCGCCCGCCTTGACCACATAGCGCCCGCTATCCGCGCCGAGGCGGCTCGCCTGGCTCTGCAGGGTCGTCTGGCGGTTCTCGATCAGCTTCTTCTGGTCGCCGAGCGTTCCGGCGGTGTCGGCGACCGGCGTCGACACCCTGGCAGTCCCGGCGGTTTTGATCGGGGTCTTGGGTGCGGGGCCATAAGTGCCGTCGGCCCTGGCGACCGTACCGCCCGCGCCGGGCAGAACCAGATGCTGGCCGATGCGGATGCTGGAAGCGTCGCTGATCTGGTTGGCGCGCATCATGGCGGAAAGCGAAACGCCATGGCGCCGCGCCAGCCCCAGAAGCGTATCGCCGGGCTGAACGGTGATCGTGCCGCCGGCAGCGGCCGGCTGTTGCGGCGCGAGCGAGCCGGTCACCGTACGGTCGACGGCAGGACGCGGCGCGCCCACCGGATCGGGCAATTTCTGGCTGACCACGCCCGAATTGTAGTTGGGCTGCTGCGGCGAGTAGCCGGCATGGTCGGGTTCGCTGCGATAGGGATCGACCTGGCCGAGCGGCTGCGGCGCGCCATTGGCGGGCGCGATCGAGGCGGTGGTCGCCGGATCGACTTCGCCGGGATAGGGGTTCTGCTGGGCCGTCTGCTGGTTTGCCGATTGCGGCAGCGCCGATCGGAGCGTCCGGTCGAACCGGGTAAAATCGGAACTACAGGCTGAAACGGTCGCGGCGGTCAGTGCGATGAGGCTGACCCTGGCGAGCTGGCGGGCCCGCTGCCGGGAACAGTGACGCAATACTGGTGTACGCATTACTCGATACTCACGCGATGCAACTTGAATCAAATCCGATTAGACCGCGTTAATGTTACCGCAGGGTTAAGATGCCTGATTTTCCGGCAAAATTGCCGCCCGTCCGAAATCAGCCGCCGGACAGTTGCTTGAACATCACATGGGCATCGACCGGGCCGAGCCGGTCGTGGCGGAAGACACCGGGCAAGGTGCCGATGATCTCAAAGCCGAGTTTCCGCCACAGCCGGACGGCGGCGGTATTGGTCGCCACCACCAGATTGAACTGCATGGCGGTGAAGCCGAGCCTTGTTGCCTCGCGCTGGGAGTGCTCGCACATGGCCGTGGCGATGCCCCTGCCCCGCGCCACATCGGCGGTGACATAGCCGCAATTGCAGACATGGTCGCCACGCCCCGGCTGGTTCGGCCGCAGGTAATAGGTGCCGAGCAGGCTGCCGTCCTCGTCCACGGCGACATAGGTCTTGCGGGCGGAAACCATCCAGTAGGCCCGCGCCTCCTCGCTGTCGATGCCGCCATAGGCGGGATAGGTCTCGCCGGCCGCGAAGACCGGCTGGATGATCCGCCAGCAGGAGGGCCAGTCGGCATCCCGCGCCTCGCGAATGTGAAAGCCACCCATGCCGCTCATCTCGCCTTCGCCCTAGATCGCCTTCGACACGCCGGGCTTCAGCGGCTGCATGCGCACCTCGGCCAGCACCTCATTGTTGAAGCGCGAGCCGACCTTGGTCATCCGCGTCAGGTGCTGGACGCCGTCGCCTGGCCCGACCGGCACGATCATCACGCCGTTGGAGGCAAGCTGCTCGATCAGGTGCTTGGGCGCCTCGGGCAGCGAACCGTTGATCACGATGCGGTCGAACAGCGCGTTGGACAGGCCCGCCATGCCGTCGGCATGGCTTGCCAGCACATTGGTGATCTTGAGCGTGTCGAGGCGCGTCTTCGCCTTCTCGACCAGGGTGCGGTAGCGGTCGAGGGTCGTCACCTTCTTGGCGAGGTGGGCGAGCAGGGCTGCCTGATAGCCGGTGCCGGTGCCGATTTCGAGCACGCGGTGGCTGTCTTGCACGTCGAGCGCCAGCAGGGTCTTGGCCACCTGGTCGCCGGAAGTCATGATCTGCCCGCATTCGATCGGGAAGGAGCCGGGCTCATAGCAGTGATCGAGAAAGATCAGCGGCACGAAGTTCTGCCGCGGCACGGCCTCGAACGCCTTGAACAGGCGCTTGTCCATGATGCCGGCCGTCCTCAGCCTGAGCAGCAGGCCCGCCACCGCCTCGCGCTTGTCAACCGGCACGTCTTACCCCGCTCATTCGCCCCGGGCCCTAAAACTTCGACCTGAGACTGGCACCGAAGGCATCGTCGGTCAAATCAAGCTTGAGCGGCGTCACCGAGATGCGGTTTTCCGCCAGCGCCTTGATATCGGTGCCGTCGCGCGGCGCCTCGCGCTCGCGGCCAAAGCGCAGCCAGTAATAGGGAAAGCCGCGCCCGTCCCGGCGCTTGTCCATGAACAGGCCGTGGCTGTAGGTGCCCTGCCGGGTGACTTCGAGGCCGGCGATCTCGTCGGGAGGACAATTGGGGAAGTTCACATTGACGCAGGTGCGGCGCGGAAACTCCATGTCCAGGAGCTTCTCGATGATGGCGGGGGCATGGGCTTCCGCCGTCTCCCACGGCACGGTGCGCAGGCCCTCCTCCCAGCTATAAGCCTGGGAGAGCGCGATGGAGCGGATGTCGAGCAGCGCGCCCTCGATCGCGCCGGCAACGGTGCCCGAATAGGTCACGTCGTCGGAGATGTTCTGGCCGGAATTGACGCCCGACAGGATGAGATCGGGCGGCTCGGGCAGGATTTCGCGTACCGCCATGATGACGCAATCGGTCGGTGTGCCCTTGAGGGCGAAGCGCTTGTCGGTCACCTTGCGCAGGCGCAGCGGCTCGGAAAGCGTCAGCGAATGGGCGAGGCCCGACTGGTCGGTTTCCGGCGCGCAGATCCATACATCCTCGGTGAAACTCCTGGCGATCCGGTAGCAGGCTTCAAGGCCCGCGGCATGGATGCCGTCGTCATTGGTGATGAGGATGCGCATCAGGAAGCCACTCCAATCACGGTCCTGCCGCCCATATAGGGCTGCAGGGCTTCGGGGATGCGCACGCTGCCATCCTCCTGCTGATAGTTTTCCAGAACCGCGATCAGCATGCGGCCGACCGCGACGCCCGAACCGTTGAGCGTGTGGAGATGGTGCAGCGTCTTGCCGTCCCTGTCGCGGTAGCGGGCATTCATGCGCCGGGCCTGAAAATCGCCGCAGACCGAGCAGGACGAGATTTCGCGATAGGTGTCCTGTCCCGGCAGCCAGACCTCGATATCGTAGGTCTTGCGCGCGCCGAAGCCCATATCGCCATCGCACAGCGTCATGACGCGATAGGCAAGGCCCAGTGCCTGCAGGGTCTTTTCGGCGCAGGACAGCATGCGCTCCAGTTCATCGAGGGAGGTTTCCGCGTCGGTTACCGACACCAGCTCGACCTTGGAAAACTGGTGCTGGCGCAGCATGCCGCGGGTATCCTTGCCGGCGGAACCCGCCTCGGCGCGGAAACAGTAGGTCAGCGCCGTCATGCGCATCGGCAGGGCTGCGTGATCGACGATCTCGTCGCGCACGATATTGGTCAGCGGCACTTCGGCGGTGGGGATCAGCCAGCGGCCGTCTGTGGTGCGGAACAGGTCTTCGGCAAATTTCGGCAACTGCCCCGTGCCGTACATGGTGGCGTCGTTGACCAGCAGCGGCGGCGAGACCTCGCTATAGCCGTGCTCGCTGGTGTGCAGGTCGAGCATGAACTGGCCGAGCGCGCGCTCGAGCCGGGCGATCTCGCCCTTGAGGACGACGAAACGGCTGCCGGAAAGCTTTGCCGCCGTGTCGAAATCCATCCCCGTCCGCGCCACGCCGATCTCGAAATGCTCCTTCGGCTGAAAGGCGAAAGCGGGCCTGGTGCCGTGCTCGCGGTAGAGCACGTTGCCGCCTTCGTCCTGACCGTGAGGAACGTCGTCGAGCGGCAGGTTGGGAATGACTTCGAGCGCCGCGCGAAGCTCCGCTGTCAGTTGGCGCTCGGTTTCCTCGGCTTCCGACAGGAAGGTCTTCAACTCGGCGACTTCCGCCTTCAGTTTCTCCGCCTTGCCGGTATCACCCTGAGCAAAAGCCGCGCCGATTTCCTTCGAGGCGGCATTGCGGCGCTGCTGCGCCTCCTGAACTTTCGTCACATGGGCGCGGCGTTTCTCATCGAGCGCGATCAGGGAGGCGGACAGCGGTTCCAGCCCACGCCGCCTCACACCGGCGTCAAAGGCATCTGAATTGTCGCGGATCCATTTGATATCGAACATGGGATGTGTCTGCTTGATGGAGGAAGGGAGCGGAAACGAGGCTTGAATCGATCGCCCTGTGATTGCGCCATCCCTGTAGCGGCAAGCTTACTCGGTGGCAACATCGGTTGCGGTCGAGGCGGAGGAACCTTCCTCTTCGGCCTTTTCGCGCTGGGCGCGCTGGCGCTCGACCATCCGCGCCATGTAGATCGACACTTCGTAAAGCGCCAGCGCCGGAATGGCGAGACCCAGCTGGCTGATCGGATCGGGCGGCGTCAGCACGGCGGCGGCGATGAAGGTCAGCACGATCGCATATTTGCGCTTGTCCCTGAGCCAGTCGGAACTGGTAAGCCCGACCCGCGCCAGCAGCGTGATCGCCACCGGCAACTGGAACACCAGGCCGAAGGCGAAGATCAGCGTCATGATCAGCGACAGATAGGTCGAGACCGCCTGCAGGTTCTCGATCGTCGCGAGCCCGTCGCCGCCCACCTGCTGCTGGGACAGGAAGAACTTGGTCGCCAGCGGCATGATGAGGAAATAGACGAGACAGGAGCCGATCAGGAACAGGACCGGGGTTGCAACCAGAAACGGCAGGAAGGCGCGACGCTCGTTCTTGTAGAGACCGGGCGCGACGAAGCCGTAGACCTGGGTGGCGATGACCGGGAAGGAAATGAACAGCGAGCCGAACAGGGCGATCTTCAACTGGGTGAAGAAATATTCTTCCAGCGCGGTGTAGATGAATTTGACGTCCGTCGTGCCCGCCCCCCACTGATAGGGAACGATCAGCACGTTGAAGATGCGGTCGGCAAAGATGAAGCAGAGGACGAAGAAGACGGCGATGGCGATCACCGTCTTCATCAGGCGCTGGCGCAATTCGATCAGATGCTCGATCAGCGGCGCGCTCGAGGCATCGATATCGTCCTCGTCGGCGCTCATGCGCTGGCTGCCTTCCTGGCCGTTTTCCCGGCCGCCGGCTTCTTGGCGGCGGTCTTGCGCGCCGCCGGCTTCTTCGCGGCGGGTTTTGCAACGGGCTTGGTGGCAACGGGCTTGGTCGCAACGGGCTTGGCGGCCTCAGCCTTCCCGGTCCCGGCGGAGGCCGGTCCGGCGGGTTTTGCAGGCTTCGGATCGGGCAATCCGGCACCGTCGGCCGAAGCCGCCGGGGCCTCATCCTTCAGCGAGGCGCTGACGCTTTTTTCGGTCTGCGCCAGGCTTTCCTTGACATCGCGGTTGAACTTCTCGGCCGCCTTCCTGGCGTCCTCGAGCGGTGCGAAGCCCTTGCCCTTTGCTAAGTTCTTCACCTCGTCCAGTTCCGCCTCGCGCATCGCATCGTCGAACTGGCGCTGAAAATCGCCGGCCATCCGGCGCAGATTGCCCATCACCTTGCCGAAGCCGCGCAGCATGCGCGGCAGGTCCTTGGGACCGACCACGATGATCGCCACGACGGCGACCACCAGCATTTCCGACCAGCCGATGTCAAACAAGTGCGTGCTTCCAGATGGCTATCGCATCCCGGCAGGCCGGAGCCGCCGGGTCGAAGCGGGGCCTAGCTGTTGGTTTTTTCCTTGGCCTCGGCGACGGTCTCGGACGATTTCTGATCGATGGTCCTGGCGACCTCGGTCTCCTCGTCCTTCAGACCCTTCTTGAACGAATTGATGCCCTTGGCGACGTCGCCCATCAATTCCGAAATCTTGCCGCGGCCGAACAGCAGCACCACCACGACGGCGATAATCACGATCTGCCAAATGCCGATCTGTCCCATGAGATGAGATCCTCTCCATTCCGGGGCCCGTCCCTGCAGGCCTGTTTCTCCGCGCGCACCTTATCGCGCCCATGCCCCCCGCCGCAAGCCGACGCGGCACCGTGTGACAACATGGTGAACACGGATGCGGCCCATTTCTCACCCGCATATAGGGTCTGGTCCGGGTCTTGTCATCTCAACTTTGCGGCAAGGCGCGGATTTGTTCGACTTGCAGGCGCCTTGCCGCCCGGCTCAGTCATCGCCTGCCGCGAAAACCAGCGCCCGCGCCGCATCGAGCATGACGCGCACCGCATCGCCCGGATTGCCGGCGGTTCCGTCGGGCAGTTTCGCCTGCAGGCGGATTTCCCCCTCGGGAATGTAGAGAGCGACCAGTTCGCTCTCCCCGATAAAGCGTTTCGACTGCACATAGGCGGTCTTCAGCGCTTTTCCGCCGTCGCTCCTGCGCCGGTCGGGGGTTTCCTCGCCGGCCAGAATGCCGACATCCGACGGCCTGACGCAGACGACCACCGGTCCGTCGGGCAGCGGCCTGTCGCCACGATAGCGGAAACTGCCGACGGGCGTGTCGACAATGCCCTCGCTCAGCCGGCCCGAGAACTGGTTGACCTCGGAGAAGAAGCGGGCGGCGAAAAGATCGGCCGGGCGGTGGTAGAGTTCCTCGCAAGCGCCGAACTGGACGATGCGGCCATCGCGCATCAGCGCGATGCGGTCGGAGATGTTCAGCGCTTCCTCGGGATCGTGGGTGACGACGACGACCGTCGACCGGGTCGAGCGCAGAATGGCCAGCGTCTCGTTGCGCACGCTTTCGCGCAGGCGCCCGTCGAGGCCCGAAAACGGCTCGTCCATCAACAATATGCCGGGTTTCGGCGCCAAGGCGCGGGCCAGCGCCACGCGCTGCTGTTCGCCGCCCGACAGGTTGTGCGGATAGCGGTCGGCCTTGCCGTCGAGGCCGACGGTCTTCAGCATGTAGAGCGCATAGGCCTTGCGCTCGGCGGCGGCGAGCTTGGTCAGGCCGAATTCCACATTGGTGCGGATCGTCATATGGGGAAACAGGGCGAAATCCTGGAAGACGAGGCCGATGCCGCGCTTTTCCGGCGGCACCAGGCCGCCGGCGTTCGAAACCACCTGATGGTTGATGGCGATCTCGCCCGACAGCGGCCGCTGCAGCCCCGCGGCAAGGCGCAGCAGCGTCGTCTTGCCGGAGCCCGACGGCCCGAGCAGCGACACCACCTCGCCGGGCGCGATATCGAGCGACAGATCGCGGATCGTCTCATGCGGACCGTAGCGATGGCTGACATGGCTGAATTGCAGGCTGGAGGCAATCGTGACGCCGAGCCGGCCCTCCCGCCGGTCTTCGCCGCGCGCACGCTCCCGCCTGTCCTTGCGACCCCTCATATCCTCGGGCCGCGCCTTGCCGCCGGCACGGATCGATCGGGGCAATGCGGCACCGGCCGGGCGACCGCCCGCCCCGCCCCGTCCCGTCTCTGTCCGCCCGTTGCCCGGCACCGCTTTCCCTTTCGCACCGCAAGCCACCAGCGCGCTTCATGCCGCATCCGGCCCGGATTTGAAAGAGACGAGATGGGCCAAGGCGCGCAATTGCCCGACATCAATCAATAAATTGCTTGAAGTTTTTTGTATAACTAACTGACTTCTATCAGTTCTGCTTCATCTGATAGCGGCCGTCATCGGGATAGATTTCCGCCGCCATCAGGCCCTTGGGGCCCTTGCCGAACCGCACCAGCACCCATTGGCCGGGCCGCAATTCGGCGAGGCCGAATTTCCGCAGCGTCTCCATATGGACGAAGATATCGGCGCCGTCCTTGACCACGAAACCATAGCCACGGGTGCGGTTGAACCATTTGACCTGGACGCGCTCGATCGGGCTTTCCGACTTGACGGTCACATGGGTGCGCTGGTCCTGCCCCTGCAACGGCTGTTCGGCGGTGGTGTCGTCCATGGAAAGAACGCGCAGCGTCTGCCAGCCCTTGTCGCGCTGCACGGCCTCGATCACCACGCGGGAACCCGGCAGGACCGTGTTGAACCCGTCTTTGCGAAGGCAGGTGACGTGCAGCAGCACATCGGGCAGATCCTCATCGGGCACGACGAAGCCGAACCCCTTGGAGACATCGAACCATTTGATGGAACCGGCGATCTGAACCACTTCGCCGTCGAGGCCGGCGCCGCCCGCCCTCAGGCCCAAGGCATCGCCCACGCCCCGGCTTCCGGCACCGGAGCCTGTTTCGCGCTCAAACCCGCCCGCTTGCGAACTGGTTGTTTTGGCCCCCATTGCCGCTGGACCCTCGACCCTAAACTCCGCCCGGCTCTGCCTGCCCGGCGCGGAGTCCCAACTGATTCTGGACGATACTAGCATCCGCGACCGGTCGAGCGACAAGGGGCAATCGGGATTTTCCTGAAAATTGTTTCGGTTGCTGCAATTTTGTCATTTCACCGGGACTTTGCCCCGCCTTCCGCGAAAACCGTGTTTCGGGCAGCCCAAACGCCGCGAGATCGCTGGAAAGACACGAATTGCCGTGCCGATCACGGCCGGAAATTGCGGCGGAAACCGGCAATCCGATCACAGTCTTGCCCCATTCTTCCACTAGCCAAACCGATGGGTGAGGCTGCCTTTGCGCCGGTTAACCTTTTGTTAACCCTTCCGGCGCGATAGGCAGCAACTGGAGATCGCAGGGATATCGGGCGCACAGGCAGGCGCCACGGGAGCGAGGGGCTCCCAGGATAACCGTCAAAGAGGCGATCATAATCGATCGGCGGAGGCCCGTCTGGAGCGGGCGATCTACCGGTTTCAGGGGCGATCCGCCGCCGCAAGGGCATGGGCCCGAGCCAGCCGGATCGTTGTAAAGGCAGGGGTTTTGACAACCTGCGGGAGTTGAGCGGGGAATGCGGGTGAACCAGCCTGGCGTCCAGATCGAGCGCCTTGACATTGCCTGGCCGGGCGATGCGCGGTCCGATGTTGCACGGCCGGCGATCGTTGCCGGCGGCATGCGCCGTCTCCTTCTGCCGCTCGTGGCGGCCCTGATGCTTTCGGGCTGTGTCGGCAGCCAGGTCACCAATACGCTCGAATCGGTGGCCCTCGAATCGCCCGACATGCAGGACGCACCGACGGATACGTCCAACAACATGGATGGCAGCGCCCTTGCCGCGACCGACACCCCGGGCGACGCGGCCTCCCCTTTCGCCCTGCCCGTGCCGATCAAGTCGCCGGGCTATGACAATCCGGCGCTCAACGCCGGTCAATCGCTGGCGCTGTTGCCGGACGACGAAAATCCCGCAGCCGCGGCCGCCGAGGCCCTTGCGGAAGCACAACCCGCCGGCGAAACGGCCGTGGCGGCTGCCGAACCTCCTGCCGCGCAGCCGGTCAGCCGGACTGTCACCCAGCCGGTCAAGCCGGTCAGAACGGTTTCCGCGGTGCAAAAGCCGAAAAAGGCCGGCGGCCTGTTCGATCTGTTCATGGCGCCGCGCAAGGCCCAGGCGCCGCGCCCGGCAGCCGGGAGCGGAACGCAACTGGCCCTGCTGCCGGAAGCACAACGGCAACGGCCGTCCGCCGGCGGCAATGACCTGCCCGGCGTACAGCGCCAGAGCGCGATTTTCGGCATCAATGAGGGCGGCAATGAAGCCGAGGACGATGGCGGGAGTGCCGACGGCGTTCAGGTCGCATCGGTCGGCAGCCTGGGCCGCCTGATCTCTCCCAGCGGCCTCATCCTGCAGACTTCCAAGGTCGAGGTCGGCTGCCTCAAGCCCGAACTGCTCTCCATTCTCGGCAAGGTCGAGCGCCGCTACGGCAAGAAGGTGATGGTGACCTCCGGCTACCGCTCCCCGACGCGCAACCGGCGCGCCGGCGGCGTTTCCAACTCGACGCACATCTATTGCAAGGCGGCCGATATCCAGGTCGAAGGCGTCAGCAAATGGGACCTGGCGAAGTATCTGCGCTCGGTCGAGGGGCGCGGCGGCGTCGGCACCTATTGCCGCACCAATTCGGTGCATATCGATGTCGGCAGCCAGCGCGACTGGCACCATCCCTGTCGCCGCTCGGGCTCGCGCGCCAAGAAGAAGGCCTGATCGTCAGGCGCTGCCCTCAATTCATGCTTAAAAAAATCAGGCTTTATCTCCGGCATTGATCGAAGCGCCGCTCTCCCTCAGGGCCCCGAAGCCGCCCTCGATATGGGCGACATTGTCAAAGCCCATGTCGCGCAGCGCCTTGGTCGCCAGCGCCGAACGCCAGCCGGCGGCGCAGAACAGGATGTATTCGCGGCCCTCCTGGGCGAAGACCTGCTTGTGATAGGGGCTTTGCGGATCGAACCAGAACTCCAGCATGCCACGCGGCGCGTGAAGGGCGCCGTCCACGCGCCCTTCCCGGTCGAGCTCGCGGATGTCGCGGATATCGACCAGCACCGCGCCGCCGGCCGATTGACGGCTCAGCGCCTCCGCCGGGCTGTGGGTGGTGATTTCGCGGTTGGCCCGCTCGACCAGCGTCTTGACCGGGGTGATCGCCATTGCCGTGTCTCCTTCCGCGCCCTGCCGCTCGATCGTCCCGGCAATCCTATGCGAGCTTCGGCGGGATGCCTATAGCCGGCCAGCAAAAAGCCGTGCCGGGCATGCTACCCTGACACGGCTTTTTGAGATCCTTCGGCCTTTGGCCGGTGCGGCGGATTATTCGGCGGCTACGATCGCGGTATTCGCGTTGCCGGCCGATACCAGTCCGCCCATCGCCATGGCACCGAGCGCGACTGCAATTGCTACCAGGGCAACATTCCATACGGAGCCCGTGGACTTTTCATGAATCATGATGTTTGACGCCCATTGGTTGGTTTGCCGCGTCTGGCGGCTCCGTCCTCTGCGGGACAGCGGCCGGGATTTAAGAAGTTGTTCATCTTTTTGCAAGCGGAAAACCGTCATGGATCGGTCACACTTTCAGATAGCTGCCATGCGAGAAACACATGTCCGCCATCACCGCCGCGCGCGCCCTTCAACGTGCTCGGAATTCGATCGGATTGCGCCTTGATCGCCGGCTTCGGGCAAGGCAGGAAGAAGAAGGCGCGGGGTGGCGGCGGGTTTCGCGACGGCCGTCAAGGCGTGTGGAAAACCGGCGGTGCACCACCGGCCGAAACCGATTGAGAACTGACCCATGACGGATTCGCCATCGCCTGCAAGTCCCGCCACCCGGCAAATCACGCCGTCGGCCGCGCCGCTTATCGGGCGGATCGATGCGGTCGATCTTGCCCGCGGCCTGGCGCTGGTGGCGATGACCACGTTCCATTTCGGCTGGGATCTTGAAATGTTCGGCTTCGCCGATCGCGGCTTTGCCTCTCAGCCGGCGATGATCTGGTATGCCCGCGCGATCGCCTCGTCGTTCCTGGTGCTGGTCGGCATCTCCTTCGCGCTTGCCCATCGGGGCGGCGTTCGCGCCGGGCCGTTCCTCCGGCGGCTCGCGATGATCGCGGGCGCGGCCCTCCTGATCACCGTGGCGACCCGGATCGCGACACCGGACATCTACATCTTCTTCGGCATCCTGCACCACATCGCACTGGCGAGCCTGCTGGCGCTGCTCTTTGTCCGCCTGCCCGCCTGGGTGTCGGCGGCGGTCGCGGTCCTGGTGTTCGCCGCACCCTACTTCCTCAAGTCCGAGCTGTTCAACGCGCCATGGCTGTGGTGGACGGGGCTCAATACCGAGCGGCTCCGGTCCAGCGACTACGTGCCGATCTTTCCGTTCTTTGCCGCCGTCCTGGCGGGGCTTGCCATCGGCAAGGGGCTGGCCGCTAGCGCGACCGCGGCACGGCTGGCGCAATGGCGTGCGGGCGGGCGCATGGCCGGGCTGCTGCGCTTTATCGGCCGGCACAGCCTGATCTACTATCTGCTGCACCAGCCCGTCCTGTTCGGGCTGCTCTATGCGGTCCACGCGCTCGTCCGGTGAACCCCTAAACGAGCCTTCCAACAAACCTTTCGGGGCGGATCAGCCGCGCATCGCATACTTGATGAAGGGCGTACAGACCGCCACCTGATCGTAGAGCTTGCGCGCGGTGTGGTTGAACTCCTGGGTCAGCCAGTAGACCTGGCCCGCCCCATCGGCCCTGGCCCGTTCTTCCACCGCCTCGATCAGCAGGCGGGCAACGCCGCGGCCGCGAAAGGCGGCATCGGTGAACAGGTCGTTGAGATAGCAGCGCCGCTCCGCGCCCCAGGTCGTTTTGTGGTAGAGGAACTGGGTGATGCCGGCGATCGTTCCATCAACCTCGCAGACCAGGCAGAACGGTCCGTCGCTTTCCGGCGCCAGCAGCGCCTCGAACAGGCGCTCCTCATCGGCGCGCAGATCCGCTTCGTAGAAGGCCTGATAGCCGCGCCACAATTCCAGCCAGCGGGCATGGTCCGATTTTTCCAGCTTGCGTATGGCGAGCGTCATGGCAATTCTAGTCCTTCTGGATGGTTGACCGCGGACTTATGCCATGAACGACGCAAAAGAGACACCACCGAGCCGGATTGCCTGGCCGCCCCTTCTCTACCTGACGGCCGCCTTTGCGGGCATTGCGCTGCAATACGCCCTTCCCCTGCCCTGGATACCCGGCCCGGTGGGAGAGATGGCGCTGATGCTCGGCCTGCTGCTGATGGCGGCGGCCGTCTTCATCGATGTGAGAACCTTTCAGGAATTGAGGAAGCACAAGACGACCATCCTGCCGACACGGGCGGCGAGCCATCTCGTCACCGGCGGCCCGTTCAGCTTTTCGCGCAATCCGATCTATCTCGCCAACACGATGCTGGTCAGCGGGCTCGGCTTCGCGCTCGGCAATGCCTGGCTGTTCGCCACCGCGGTGCTTGCCGTTATCGCGGTCGGCAAGCTGGCCATCGAGCCAGAGGAAAGGCATCTCTCACGCAAGTTCGGCAGCGCGTGGCATCATTATGCAAAGCGCGTCCGGCGCTGGATCTGAGGGACCGAACACATAGCCTGGCTTCAGGTACCGACGCCGATCTCGGCCAGCCGTGCGAGGCTCGCCTCCTCCACCTGTTCGAGCTCGCGCAGCGTCTCCTCGATATCGCGGCGCTTCTGTTCCAGCGCCTCGCGCTTTTCCTTGACCTTGCTGATCAGCAGCCGCAGCTGCCCGGATTCGCCGGGCGGCTCCTTGTACATGTGCAGGATTTCGCGGATTTCCGCGATGGAGAAGCCAAGCCGCTTGCCGCGCAGGATGAAACTCAGGATCCGGCGATCCGACTGGCGAAACAACCGCGTGCGCCCGCGACGCGTCGGATTGACGAGGCCCTCGTCTTCATAGAACCGGATGGTGCGGGTGGAGACGGAAAACTCCCTTGTGAGGTCCGTGATCGTATAGAAATCCCGCTTTTCCGGCTTGTTCACCATGCACCCCCTTGTCGCCACCACCCCTGTGGCGCAGACGTGTTGTTTGGCAGATTTACGTAAAAGTCAATAAGCTGCGTGGCTGAATCGTCCGGTCAGATGCCGAACCACCAGGCGGCAAGGCCCAGAAAGGCGAAAAATCCGACGACGTCGGTAACCGTCGTCACGAAGACGCTCGAGGCGATCGCCGGGTCGAGATCGAGCCGGTTGAGCAGCAGCGGAATGAGGATGCCGGCCAGCGCCGCGCTCAGCATGTTGAAGACCATGGCGACGGCGATGATCACGCCGAGGTCGATCTGCGAAAACCACCAGGCCGCGACAATGCCGATGAGCAGGGCGAATGCCAGGCCGTTGAGCAGGCCCACCAATACCTCGCGGCGGATGATGCGGCGGGTGTTGTAGCTGTCCATGTCGCGGGTCGCCAGCGCGCGCACGGCAACGGTCATGGTCTGGGTGCCGGCATTGCCGCCCATCGAGGCGACGATGGGCATCAACACGGCAAGCGCCACCATCTGCTCGATGGTGGCGTCGAACAGGCCGATCACCGTCGAGGCAAGGATTGCCGTCGCCAGGTTGATCAGCAGCCAGAGGAAGCGGGATCGCGCGATGTCGACCACGGTATCGGAGAGTTCCTCGTCGCCGACGCCGGCAAGGCGCTTGATGTCCTCCTCGGCCTCCTCGTGAATGACGTCGACGATGTCGTCGATCGTCATCACGCCGACCAGCCTTCCGCCATCATCGACAACGGCGGCCGACAACAGGTCGTATTGCTGGAAGACATAGGCCGCCTCCTCCTGGTCGTCCGTCGCCTTGATGGGATGGACGGTTTCCTCCATCACCTCCTCGATGCGAACCTGGCGCTTGGTGCGCAGCAGCTTGTCGAGCTGGACATAGCCGAGCAGCTCGTATTGCGGCGAGATGACGAATATCTCGTGGAAGCGGTTCGGCAGATCGTCGTCTTCGCGCATGTAGTCGATGGTCTGGCCGACGGTCCAGAACGGCGGCACGGCGATGAACTCGGTCTGCATCCGCCGGCCGGCGGATTCCTCGGGATAGTCCAGCGCCCGGCGCAGCAGGATGCGCTCGTCGAACGGCAGTTGTTCGAGAACCTCGTGCTGGTCCTTCTCATCCATGTCCTCGAGGATGTAGATGGCATCGTCGGAATCGAGGTCCTGGAGAGCGCCGGCAATGTATTCGTTGGGGAGCGAATCGACGATGTCGAGGCGGATGGCCTCATCGACCTCGGTCAGCGCGGAAAAGTCGAACTCGTCACCGGCGAGGCGGACGAGCTTCTGCCGCTCCTCCGATTCCAGCGCTTCGAGCAGGTCGCCCATTTCCGAGCCGTGCAGCGGCAGGGTAAGGCGCAGGAGCTCGTCACGCTGATCGCCGTCCACCGCCGCGCGGACCGCTTCGGTGAAATCCTCGCGCAGGTGGCCGTCTTCATTGTAGAGGCCGTCCTCGAAAGCGGGCGGAACCGCAGCCGTGGCGGCATCGGCCGAAGCGCCGGAAGCCAGGTCTGGTTCGTTGCTGTCTGCGGACATCCCTCAGCACCCTGTTACAGCCTGAAGCGGCCCGCCCTGCGGCGGTACGCGCATGCCAAGGACATGCCGTTAGCCTGCGGCAATAGCAAGTATGGGAACGCGCAAAAACCGAAAATTTACCTTTGTTTTGCAAGCTGGGCGGGAATTTGGGGGTTGCCAATGAACAGCGCAAGCATGCCTGCCGGTACGCCGGGCCCGATCGGCGAGGAACCGATCCCCGCCGGGGACGCGGCGGGCGCGAAAGCCGCGAGGCCATCGGCGCAAGCCGAGGCCGGCCGGGACGCAACGGCGCGGGTCGAGGGGGCGCGGGTCGAGGGCCGCGTCATCGACTGCAATGCCCATCATGCGACCGTTGCCGCCGACATCGAGGATCACGAGGATCATCAGGGCCGGTTCTGGGCGGTGGGCCAGATCATCTCGATCTCGGTGGGCGAGAACCGGGTGATCGGCCAGACGGCGAAGGTCGTTTCGGAAAACCACACCTGGACGCCCGGCGGCAGGAACCGCATCATCATTCACGCCGAACTCATCGGCGAGATCAGCCAGGACGACGACCGGACCCGATTTTCCACCGGCATTTCCAACTTTCCCTATATGGGCTGCATCGCGCACCGCATCCGCTCGGCCGATCTGCAGACCATTTTCGACAACGTCTCGGCGACGACGATCGAGATCGGCCATGTGACGCAGGATCCCACCATTGCCGCCAAGATCGATTTCGAACAGCTTCTGAGCCGCCACTTCGCCGTTGTCGGGTCGACCGGCGTCGGCAAGTCGACCGCTGTCACGCTAATGCTGCGCAAGATCGTCGAAGCGCGCCAGGACATTCGCGTCGTGCTGCTCGACCCGCACAACGAGTTCGGCTCGGCCTTTCCCGATCACGGCTATGTGCTCAACGCCGAGAGGCTCGTCCTGCCGTTCTGGCTGTTTTCGCTCGAGGAACTGGCCGAGGTGATCTTCCGCGGGCAGGAAGGCCTGGAGATCGAAAAGGAAATGCTGCGCGACCTGATCGTCGCCACCAAGCAGCAGGCGCTCAATGAAAGCCTTCAGGAGCGCAGCTCGCTGGTAAAGGCCACACCGAGCCAGCAGCGGATCAATTCCGACACGCCCATCCCCTACCGCATGACCGATCTGATCCGACAGGTCGATGCGCGCTATGGCAAGCTGGACAACAAGGCGGAGAAACCGCATCTGCGATCCCTGCGGGACCGCATCGAATCGATTTCCAACGATGGTCGCTTCCAGTTCATGTTCGATCCGACGCGATGCGGCGGCGACCGGATCAACGACGTCATCTCGGAAATCTTCCGCATCCCGCGTTCCGGCCGGCCGGTCTGCGTGCTGGAAATGTCGGGGCTTCCGGCCGAGGTGGTGTCCTCGGTGGTATCGGTGATCTGTCGCCTGACCTTCGAGCTCGGCATGCGCAGCGACGGCGCCATCCAGACACTGGTGGTGTGCGAGGAAGCGCACCGCTATATTCCGGCCGACCCGAAGGCCGGCTTCTGGCCGACCCGCGCGGCGATCGGGCGGATTGCCAAGGAGGGGCGCAAATACGGCGCCTATCTCGGCATCATCACGCAGCGGCCGAGCGATCTCGATTCGACGATCCTCTCCCAGTGCAACACCACGTTCGCGATGCGGCTGTCGAACCGCCGCGACCAGGAAATCGTTCGCGGCGCGTTCAGCAGCGGCGCCCAGAGCACCATCGCCTTCCTGCCCTCGATCGCCAACCGGGAGTGCATCGCCTTCGGTGAAGCGGTCTATTCGCCCATGCGCATGACCTTCGAGCATGTGCGCGACGAAGCGCTCCCCGGCGCCCGAATCCGCGAGAACCAGCACGCCATTCGCGCCGGCAAGGCGATCAATCTCAGCGCGGTCATCCAGAAAATGCGCCATGGCAGCGGCGGCACCGCCGGCACCGGCTATGATAGCGATCCCTACAGCCAGCGGCAGCTCTCCTCCCACAGCCAGTTGAACCAGAGCGATCGTGCCCGGACGGAACAGCACCCGACCGGCCTGAACCGGGCGCGGAGCGGTCCCTCCGGCGAGCCGCTCAACCGGCCTGCCACCCTGCCCCCTGTCCATGGCGAGGTGCGCCCGGCGGCGCAGCGGGCTTCCGGGCCGGCACTCGATGCCTTCGGTCTGGGCAATCTTTCAGCGCGCTATGCCGCCGCCGAAAGAGGCCGGCAGGGCGGCGAGGCCCCGGTCTCTCCAGAGCCCGAGGCGAACACCATCGCGCCGGGCCGCTTCGGCCAGCGCTGAGGCCCGGTCGAAGGCGGTTGGTCGAAGGCAGTTCGAATACCGGCCCCAGCCAAAGGCGGGTCTTATTCCCCTTGTCACACTGAAAGGGTCTATCTAACCTGACGGTAATGGCGGTGCCCTCGCCTGCCCCGCCGCGAACCCTTTCAGGAGATCCCCATGAACCGACTGGCCGCACTTTCCTGCGTTTCCCTATTGGCGCTGAGCACCGTTCCCGCGAAAGCGGACTACGTGCTCGACATCCTGCACCTCAACGATCTGCACAGCCGCCTCGAACCGATCAACCGGTTCAATTCGACCTGTTCGGCGGAAGATGAAGCCGAGGGCAAGTGCTTCGGCGGCATTGCCCGCATGCATGCCAAGATCCAGGAGCGCCGCGACGCGCTCAAGAGCCAGGGCGCCAATGTGCTGGTGCTCGATGCCGGCGACGAATTTCAGGGCTCGCTGTTCTACTCGACCTACAAGGGAGATGCCGCCGTCGAATTCCTCAACGGCATCAAGCCCGACGCCATGACGATCGGCAATCACGAGTTCGACGACGGCCCGGCCAACCTCGCCCGGTTCATCGAGAAGGCGGAATTTCCGATTATCTCGTCCAATACGTCGGTCTATTTCGAGCCGTCGCTGAAGGACAAGTTTCCGGGCTATGTGATCCTTGAGGTCGGTGGCGAGAAGATCGGCATCGTCGGGGCGCTGGCGACCGAAACCAAGGAGATTTCGTCAGTGGGCGACAATGTCGCCTTTGTCGACGAGATCGCCATGCTGAAATCGGTGGTTCCCGAAATCGAGGCCAAGGGCGTCAACAAGATCATCGCGCTGACCCATGTGGGCCTGGCGATGGACGAGAAGATCGCGGCTTCCGTACCCGGCATCGACGTGATCGTGGGCGGCCACAGCCACACGCTTCTTTCCAACAAGGAGGAAGGCGCGGCAGGCCCCTATCCGGTGATGATCGAGGGGCCGACCGGCGTCATGGTGCCGATCGTCCAGGCCTATTCCTATTCCAAATATCTCGGCGAGGTCAGCGTCAACTTCAACGATGAGGGCGTGGTGACCGGTGCCTTCGGCGAACCGCATCTGCTGGATGCGAGCGTCATACCCGATGCGGCGGTGGCGGCGCGGGTCAAGGAACTGGCCGGCCCGATCGAGGAATTGAAGGCGAAGCCGGTGGGTGAAACCTCCGGCGTGGTCAATGGCGACCGCGACACCTGCCGCCTCGAAGAATGCTCGATGGGCAATCTCGTCGCCGACGCCATGCTCGACCAGGTGAAGAACCAGGGGGTCACCATCGCGATCCAGAACGGCGGCGGGCTCAGGGCCTCGATCGATGAGGGCGCGGTCACCATGGGCGAGGTTCTGTCGGTGCTGCCGTTCCAGAACGCGCTGGCCACCTTCGAGCTCAAGGGTTCCGACGTCGTCGCCGCGCTTGAGAACGGCGTCAGCCAGGTTACGGAAATCAAGGGCCGTTTCCCGCAGGTGGCGGGCTTGCGTTTCAGCTGGAACGATACCGCCGAACCGCTCAAGGGCCGCGTCACCCAGGTCCAGGTTATGGAAGGCGATCAGTGGGTCGATATCGACCCCGACAAGACCTACAAGCTCGTTTCCAACGACTTCATGCGGGGCGGCGGTGATGGCTATGCCGTCTTCAAGGACAAGGGCATGAACGCCTATGATTTCGGTCCGGGCCTCGAACAGGTGGTTGCCGACTACATTGCGGCCCATTCGCCCTACAAGCCCTATACCGACGGCCGCATCGTCAAGGGCGAACTGCCGATGATGTCGATGGCGAAGGATATGCCCGCCGCGGCAGAGGGCAGCGAGACCATGGCCAAGGAGGAAGAAACCGCCTCCGCCGGCGAAACCATGACCAAGGAAGAGGAGACCGCTTCCGGCGGCGAAGTCATGATGGCCGGCGATTACGTCATCCAGCCGGGCGATACGCTGTGGACGATCGCCAGGGAAAAATACGGCGATGCGCGCGAATGGCCGAAGATCAGGGATGCCAACGGCGTTGCCAATGTGCGGCGGCTGAAGGTCGGCGCTACGATCAAGCTGCCGTAACAGGCAGGCGGATCGACAAAAACGACCGGCAGCGCCAATTGTGCCTTGTGTCCAAAAGGGGCATTTGCTAAACGCCGCAACGGAATTGCCGCCCAGGCGGCATTCACTCTCATGCGGTCGTGGCGGAATTGGTAGACGCGCAGCGTTGAGGTCGCTGTCCGGTAACACGGGTGGAAGTTCGAGTCTTCTCGACCGCACCATTCAAAAAGGCCTCCGGTTGTACCGGGGGCCTTTTTCTGTGTCATAGTCCTGCTGTGCCGTAGTCCTGCTGTGTCATGGTCCTGCTGGATCATGGCCCGCTTCACGAAGAACGACCATGCAGATCGATCGCGAAACCCTTGCTGCCGCCTTTCTGCCCGCGCCGGGCTCGCCGCCGGTCGAGTGGCGCGTGGCGGCGGGGCTTACCCCCTACGAACAGGCGCTCGAGACCATGGAGCGGCTTGCCGCCGATATCCGCGCGGCAAGCGCGCCGGAAACCGTCTGGCTGGTCGAGCACCCGCCGCTCTATACGGCGGGAACCAGCGCCGATCCGGCCGATCTTACCGAGCCCGACCGCTTTCCCGTCTACGCCGCCGGTCGGGGCGGCCAGTACACCTATCACGGACCGGGTCAGCGGGTCGCCTATGTGATGCTCGATCTCACCCGGCGCAGGCAGGATGTGCGCGCTTTCGTGGCGGCGCTCGAAGCCTGGATCATCGCGACGCTTGGCGATTTCAACATTACCGGCGAGCGGCGCGAGGACCGGGTCGGCGTCTGGGTCCGGCGGCCGGAAAAGCCGCCGCTGGCGCCCGGCATCGGACGCGAGGACAAGATCGCGGCGATCGGCATCAGGCTGCGCAAATGGGTGAGCTTTCACGGCATCTCGATCAATGTCGAGCCGGATCTGACCCATTTCGAGGGCATCGTGCCCTGCGGCATTACCGGCCACGGGGTGACCAGCCTGGTCGATCTCGGCCTGCCGGTGACGATGGCGGACCTCGATGCGGCGCTGAAGCGCAATTTCGCGGCCGTGTTCGGCCCGGTCGCGTGACTCTCTGACGGCTACGCCGCCGTCCTGCCGATCAGGTCGAGCACCTGCGGGTCGATATGGCCCGACTCACGCCGGATGAATTCAAGCAGCGCCTGTTCGTTGCGGTTGACCCTGCCGTCGCGGCTGATGCGCTCGACGAGCCAGGCCGCCTCGCCGGCATCGATCGCCTCGCTGGCTGCGGCCTCAGCTTGGCGCGCCCGGTTGCGCGCCGCCCAGGCGCCCTCCATCTGGACATGGGAGGAGGTGAAGACATCGTCGAAGAAGCCTTCGGAGAAGATGTCGCCGAGGCCCGAGAACATGCGCCCCATGAAGCCGCCGACATCGACCTCGGTGTCGTCGAGCCATTCCTGGCGGGCAAGCGCTTCGGCGCGCGAGGGTGCGGCGGGCGAGGAAACCGCCATCAGATAGTTGGCGGTGGCGCGGACGAACAGATCCTGCCAGCTCGGATGGTTCTGCGCCGCATCGGTGCGTTCATTGATATCGAAGAGGATTTCGGCCTCCTGGCGCGAAATCGACAGGCCGTTTGCGCCGCCGGCGGCATAGAGCACGGTGCGCAGGAGATCGACCTCCGCCTCGCCGATCACACCCCTGGTAAGCTGCATGCCGCGGGCGAGCGGCCCCTCGCCCTCGACCACCGCATAGGCGACCTGCGCCAGGGCATACCCCGCGAGGGCCGGCGGACACCGGGTCGACTTGGCGAGAACGCGCACCAGCAATTCAAGCTCGCTGACGGTATCGACGACGCCGTCATGGGAGATGCGATTGACCAGCCACTGGGCATTGGCATTGGAAACATAGCCGCGCGGCTCGGCCTGGTTGACGGTATAGTCGGTCAGCGCCTCGACGAAGAACTCGGTCCATTCCGGGCAGGTTTCGCCGGCCCTGTCGTTGAGCGCGAAGACGGCTTCGGCCTCGGCCTGGCTGACAATGCCGTCGCGGAACACCTCGCGGCGGAAATGCAGCACATCGGCGGCGGAAATGACGCCCGGCCGCTGCAGCAGGTTGGTGAAATCGGCACTCGGATTTTCCTGCATCACAAAGATCCCCTCGCCCGCAACGGGCCTGTCCTGGCTGAGATGGCGCGGCACCCATGCCGTCCGGTTTGCCGCGATGCTATCAAGACATGCTTTATCGATTGCCAAGGAACAGGGTTAATGGCGGGTAAGCGGCAGGTGAAGGAAGGGTAAAGCGGGAGCCCGTCACGGGCCGCTCAAAACAACCGGGCGGCACCGGATGCCGCCCGCATCGGCCGAACCTTGCTGGAAAGATCTACTGGCTTTGAACGGCGGCGATCGCCTGCTGGCGCTGCTCGACGCTGGCAAGCGCGAAGGCTTCCTGCTGCAACCCGTTGATCCAGGGCAGCATGTCGGGCGTCGCCTTCTCGTTCGCGCGGGTCAGCATGGTCAGGCCGCGCACCACATCCTGCTGGACATATTCGCCCTCGACCAGGGCGTGACCGAGCAGGGCCAGGGCGCCGACATGGCCCTTCTGGTCGGCAAGCTGCAGCATGCGGATGCCCTGGCGGGCCTCTTCCTGCGTGTTCTCGCCCTCGAGCAGCAATTTGCCGAGTTCGAACTGGGCGTCGGAATCGCGGAAATACATCGCCGCGGTGGTGTACATCACCCGCGCCTCGTTCTGGTCGACGGTGATGCCGGCTTCCGGCATGCCGCGCGAATAATAATGGCCGAGCGCCACCATGGCCTTGCCGGTGATCGCCCATTCGGGGGTATTGGGCCGGGCTTCGCCGTAGTGATCGGCGATGCGCTTGTAGAATTCGAAGGCCTTTGCCGGGTCGCGCGCCACGCTGTCGCCCGACTCATACATCTTGCCGAGCTTCCACTGGGCGGTCTGGTTGCCCTGCTCGGCGGCATATTGCAGCACGTCGAGCGCCTCGTCCTCGTCACCCTCCTCCTTCTTCTTCAGATAGAAGCGGAAGAGTTTCTTGGCTGACGGCTTTTCTTCCTTGAAAACCTTTTTGGGGTCGAAGGCACGCGCCTTACCGCCGGAGGCGAGCACCGCGCCATTGGCAATGAGCGCCATGGCGAGCACCGCCATGCCCAGTCTGGAAGCCCTACGCGCTACAACAGCTTGCGCCATTTCGATCTGTTCTTCCCTGTTGTCCCCGGCAGACGATCTCGAAGGATCGCACTGCAGCAGCAGACCCTGTCCCGGACCCTGCTCGACGGTGGATGTCTCCGGAGCGGTTCCAGTTCATCCGGTGTCTCGTCTGCGGCGTGGAAACCTTTGTTTCCCAAGGCTCTTTGCGGGCGACTCGATGACCGCCCAGTATTCCCTATACGTTATGTAATCCGGCTTTTCGGCCAAAGTACGGCTCTTGCAACCACACAATCGCCACAACAGACGGGCGACCCGGAGAGGCAATCACCAGCCGTCGGGGCCCGATCAGGCTTCCCCCTTGGTCGACCGGCAATATGGCGCAAAATAGGCAAGATCCGGTTACCGGGGCATCAGGCGGCGCGGGGGATGTTTTCTCCGCCTTCGATGTTGCAAAACCGCCACGCTTTTGTTCCCCTGCAAGACCGGGGAAAGGCGAAGGATCACGACATGGCTGACGAGAGCAAACGGTATTTCGACAAGGCCTACGACCTGCGGACGACGGCGGAGACCCGGCGTCACTATGCCGATTGGGCCGAGGTGTATGATCTCGAGGTCGGCGAGGAAAAGGGCTATCGCCAGCCGGCGCGATGCGCGGCGGCGCTGAAAGCCGCCGGCCTGACGATGGATGCGCCCATCCTCGACGTCGGCTGCGGCACCGGACTTTCCGGCAGGGCGCTCCGGGCGGCCGGCTTCGGCTCCGTAGACGGTTGCGACCTGTCGCCGGAAATGCTCGAACGGGCGCGGGCAAGCGGCGCCTATCGCCGTCTGTTCGAGGCCGATCTCAACCGCCCTCCCCTGGATGCCGCCGATGGCCAGTACGGGGCTGCGACCTGTGTCGGCGTCTTCTCCTTCGGCCACGTCATGCCCGATGCGATCGACGACATCTGCCGTGTGCTGCGGCCCGGCGGCTATCTGGTCATCGGCCTCAACGATCACTTCTACGAGGAGGGCCGGTTTCCGGCCAAGCTCGCGGCGCTGGAAGATGCCCATACGATTGAGCCGGTCAGCCGCGAACACGGCCTGCACCTTGCAAATGTCGAGGGCTCGACCGGCTGGGTGTTCGTGCATCGCAAGGTTTGAGGCGGACGACGCACATAACGTGATCAGAAGGACAGTTTGTAAGAGATGGAGCCGGTATATGCCCAATCCTGATCAACGGTATAGCCGAACTTGCCACCTTTGCCGGCGCCGCCCCCGCCCAGCGTTGCCTGTTTGATTTCACCTTCGGTCAAATAGGAAACCGCACCGCCAAGACGCCACATTCCACCGAATGCGTCAGTCAGATTAAGCGCTCCCCCGAGCGACCACGCATCGGTGTACATATCCTCAGAAGTCGATACGCCCTTGTCCCAAGAAAGCCCCAAAGCAACGGAAACATGGTCGGTGAGCCGTTTGCCAATGCCGCCGGAGATCGTCCATCCGTCTCGCCAGAAAAACTCGAAGCTCTGCGGTGCAGGGCCAACCGTGTAGTCGATTTGCTGGAGAATGCTCCAGTCGACCCACTTCACCGAGGCAAAGGCAAGCGTTCCCGGCGCGATGCCGCTTTGCGCCTTCAACTCAAAGCTTTGCGGCGTCACGACACTTCCGCGCGCCACGATTTCGCCGACAACGGGAACGGCAAGCGCGCCTTCAAGATCATGTTCGACTTCCGATTTGTACATACCCTGTATGCGAAGCGCATACTCAGGTATGTCGAATGCAGCGCCGATGCGGTAGCCCAGTTGGTGATGATCGCTCGACAATGAAAGCTCAGTTACATCACCACCAGTAAGCACGGGAAATCCAATCAGGCCATTAAGTCCAGCAGCACCGGCTGCACTCAGTTCAGCCGTCTCGCTTGCCGACAAGCTTTCCCAGAACACCCCGCCCAGCAGCCACAGGCGGCCGCGACCCGCTTCGGTAAACAGGCCGCAGGTCAGCCCGTATTCCTCCGACTCCACCGTATTGGCAACAGTACCGGACGCACTGAACAGCTTGCCCTGGTCGATGTAGTCGCGGCCAAAACTTGAATCCGCACCATACGGCGTTGTGTACGTTCCAGCGCAGCGCGCATTGGCACCGAGGCCGATCATGAACGCGGCCGACGGGACCACATAGCTGTCGGAATAGTCACTGTCGCTGGACCTGGAAGTTCCAGAAACGGTCTTGAACTTCTCGACGCCACGCTGCGGCACTACGAAGGTGGCGCCCATGCGGACAGCCACTGGCGCTTCCTCGAACAAAATGTCGGTGTCTGCCCCGCCGCGCGTGAAGCCGCCTGCCAGTGCACCGCTTGAAGAAAGCGCCAGCAGAGATGCCATCAATATTGGATATCCAGAACTTTTCATTTTTCCTGCCCCCCGGCTGGTCCTGTTCCAACAAACAACACAGCCCAAGGTACCGAAATCCAATCCACGTGGGATGGGCAAGCCGATTTTGAGCTATTTTCCGCTCACTAGACACTTTGTTGGCCAATTGTTGCCGTTTAGCCGCGAAAACGGCCGCTTGCTGAGAAATGTTTGGCAATCAGTGGCCGGGTTATCGTGCTCCAGACCAGCGTGGTGTCGGTGCAAATGACAATCAGTGACCTCCGCCAGAGGCGGAGGTTTGAAACGCTTCGCTTGAACCACTGGAAGTGGTTTTGCTAGT
>JAGRLT010000097.1 GCA_020441665.1 Nitratireductor sp. | reverse complement strand
ATTTTTATCCATCAAAACCTCCTCGCTTGAGTGAAACCACTGCAATGGTTCAAGCGAGGAGGTCTCTTTCCGAAGATGTAAAACTTGTCCAGTCCTCCACCGGAGGTGGAGGTTTAATGCTGCACAAAAAATGCCTCCGGGAGCGACCCGGAGGCATTTTTCAACCCAGCGGCTAAAAGAGAGGGGGAATTAGCCGCCAAGCTGAATCTTGCAGGATGCGCGCAGCGGCACCCACTGGCTCATGACCTTGCCGTCGGCGCCCGAAACCAGAACGCGGTATTCGGTATCGACAGCCTTTTCGATTTGCAGGTTCTTCGAAACGCTCGCCATGCCGCCCGTCGCGCTCTTCACGGCCTCGACCGTATAGGGGCCGGTAACGACGCCGCCTTTCTGGGCGATCATATAGCTCACCGGACCCGGCTTGTTGGTCTGGATCCACAGCGCCATCTTGGCGGTGGCCGGGCAGACATTGACCGCCGGCGACTTGATGGCGAGTTGGGCGCCGATCGCCTTCAGCGGACCCTCGGTCGGCGCCTTGAAGGCTTGCGAGGAGGCGATCGCGGCGCTGGTGACGAGCCCGGTCACGACCACGGTCGTAATAAGGGCGTATTTGCCGAGTTCAACGAAAAGGCTGCGATAGGTGCGGTTCATCATTTCTCTCCAGGGGGAAGCGCCCGATTGCAGTCTGTTTCGTCCTTTTCGCCCGGGCCCGCTGTGCATTTGGTCACAACAGCCGTTGTCGCGGCTTCGGCAACTGGAATGCCGCCGCAAGGCCCCGTGGAAGCCTGCCGCCAGCGTCGCCTCGAATCCTGCCGGCGGCAATTCGGCGCAGATGGCGTCAAAGCGGTTCCGCACGGCGAAAAACCGCGCCGGAAAAGCTTGTACGGGCGCAAAATTGCGGGTTTAAGAAGGCGCGATCCGCCCGTTTCTGATTCTGAGTGCGTTTCATGCGATTATCGAAATTCTTTCTGCCCCTGCTCAAGGAAACCCCGAAAGAGGCGGAAATCGTCTCGCACCGGCTGATGCTGCGTGCCGGCATGATCCGCCAGCAGTCTGCCGGCATCTATTCCTGGCTGCCGCTCGGCAAGATCGTGCTCGACAAGGTCTGCAGGATCATCCACGAGGAACAGAAGCGCGCCGGTGCCAATGAAATCCTGATGCCGGTGATCCAGTCCGCCGATCTGTGGCGCGAGAGCGGGCGCTATGACGATTACGGCAAGGAGATGCTGCGCATCAACGACCGCCACGATCGCGACATGCTGTTCGGTCCGACCAATGAGGAGATGGTGACGGAAATCTTCCGCTCCTATGTGCGCTCCTACAAGGATCTGCCGCTCAACCTCTACCATATTCAATGGAAATTCCGCGACGAGGTCAGGCCGCGCTTCGGCGTCATGCGGTCGCGCGAATTCCTGATGAAGGACGCCTATTCCTTCGATCTCGACCAGCAGGGCGCGCGGGCGGCCTATCACCGCATGTTCGTTTCCTATCTGCGCACCTTCGAGCGCATGGGGCTGAAGGCGATCCCGATGCGGGCCGATACCGGGCCGATCGGCGGCGATCTTTCCCACGAATTCATCATCCTGGCCGATACCGGCGAAAGCCAGGTTTTCTGCGACCGGGCCTATCTGTCGATGAAGGCGCCCGATGCCGGCATTGATTACTGGGACGATGTGGCGATGGCGGAGATCGTGAAACGGTTCACGACGCCCTATGCGGCGACCGACGAGATGCATGACGCGGCGGCCTACGATGCCGTGGCGGAAAGCGAGCGGCTGACGGCGCGCGGCATCGAGGTCGGCCACATCTTCTATTTCGGCACCAAATATTCCGAGCCAATGGGCGCAAAGGTGCAGGGGCCGGACGGCAGGGAACACACCGTCCACATGGGCTCCTACGGCATCGGCCCGTCGCGGCTGACGGCGGCGATCATCGAGGCCTTCCACGACGAGGACGGCATCAAATGGCCCGAAGCCGTGGCGCCCTTCCAGATCGGCCTCGTCAACATGAAGCCCGGCGACAGCGGCTGCGATGCAGCCTGCGAGACGCTCTACAGGGCGTTTAAGGCTGCGGGCCGCGACGTGCTTTACGACGACACCGACACCCGCGCCGGCGCGAAATTCGCCACCATGGACCTGATCGGGCTGCCCTGGCAGGTGATTGCCGGGCCGCGCTCGGTCGCCGAGGGCAATGTCGAGATCAAGCGCCGCGCCGATGGCAGCCGCGAGACCGTGACCATCGAGGAGGTCATCAACAAGCTCGGTGGCGCTGCATGAGCATCGATGCGGCCAGGCTTGGCAGGGCGGTTCCGGCACCCGGCAAGACACGGCCCTTCTCCGCCTTCGAGTTCATGGTGGCGGGTCGCTATCTCAGGGCAAGGCGCAAGGAGACCTTCATCTCCGTCATCGCCGGCATTTCCTTTGCCGGCATCATGCTGGGCGTTGCGACGCTGATCATCGTCATGGCGGTGATGAACGGTTTTCGCGCCGAGCTGCTCGACCGCATTCTGGGCCTCAACGGCCATCTGATCGTCAGCCCGGTCGATGGCGAACTGACCGATTATGCCGAGGTCGCCAGCCGCCTCGACGGGCTCGAAGGCGTCAAGCTCGCCATGCCGCTGGTCGAGGGCCAGGCGCTGGTTTCCAACGGACCGGGCGGCTCCGGCGCGCTGGTGCGCGGGGTGCGCGAGGCGGACATCAAGCAGGTCGCCTCGATCGCCGGCACCATCCGCTTCGGCACGCTGGACGGCTTCGACGCCGGCGAGGGCGTCGCCATCGGCCTGAGAATGGCCAATGCGCTGGGCCTGCGCATCGGCGATCTGATAACGCTGATCTCGCCCGAGGGCGACGTCACCCCGTTCGGCACGACGCCGCGGGTCAAGGCCTATCCGGTCAGCGCGATCTTCGAAGTGGGCATGAGCGAATACGATTCGACCTTTGTCTTCATGCCGTTCGCCGAAGCCCAGCTCTATTTCAACAGCGAGGGAAGGGCGACGGTCATCGAGATGTATCTCGACAATCCCGACACGGTGGATGCGATGCGGCCGGCGGTCGAGACGGCGGCTGAGCGCTCGATTTTCCTGACCGACTGGACCCAGCGCAACGCCACCTTCTTTTCCGCCCTTCAGGTCGAGCGCAACGTCATGTTCTTCATCCTGACGCTGATCGTGCTGGTGGCGGCGCTCAACATCATTTCCGGCCTGTTCATGCTGGTCAAGGACAAGGGCAGGGACATCGCCGTACTGCGCACCATGGGGGCGACGCGCGGCTCGGTGATGCGCGTCTTCTGCATGACCGGGGCGGCGATCGGCGTCTTCGGCACGCTTGCCGGCGTCGCGCTCGGCATCCTCGTCTGCCTCAACGTGGAATCGATCCGCCAGTTCTTCTCCTGGCTTTCGGGCACCACGCTGTTCAATCCGGAACTCTACTTTCTCTCGCAGCTTCCCGCCAAGATGGATCCGGGCGAAACCACCACCGTGGTGATGATGGCGCTGCTGCTGTCCTTCCTGGCGACGCTCTTTCCGGCCTGGCGCGCGGCGCGGCTCGACCCCGTCGAAGCGCTGCGATACGAATAGGGGCGGGCCATGTCCGAGACTGATATGTCCGAGATCGTTCTGCAATTCGACAATGTGACCCGCATCTATGAAGAGGCGCATGGCAAGCAGATTCGCGTCCTGGAAGGGGCGTCGTTCGCCATCGAAAAGGGCGAACTCGTCTCGCTGGTGGCGCCTTCGGGCACCGGCAAGTCGACGCTGCTGCATGTCGCCGGCCTGCTGGAGCGGCCCGGTGGTGGCGAGGTCTATGTCAACGGCCATGCGGCCAACCGGCTTTCCGACGACCGGCGCACAGGCCTGCGCCGCAACGATATCGGCTTCATCTATCAGTTTCACCACTTGCTGCCGGAGTTTTCGGCGCTGGAAAACCTGATGCTGCCGCAGATGCTGCGCGGCGCCAAGCGCAAGCGGGCGAAGAAGCGCGCCATGGAACTGCTCGATTTCATGGGGCTTGCCGACCGGGCGGGACACCGTCCCTCGGAAATGTCCGGCGGCGAGCAGCAGCGTGTGGCGATTGCCCGCGGCGTTGCCAATGCGCCGAAGCTGCTTCTGGCCGACGAGCCGACCGGCAACCTCGACCCGGGGACCTCCGAGCGGGTCTTCGCCATGCTTGACCGGCTGGTGCGGGCGACGGGATTGTCGGCGCTGATCGCCACCCACAACCATGAGCTCGCCAGGCGCATGAACCGTATCCTGACGCTCAGGGACGGCAGGGTCGTCGAGCTCAAGCTCTAGTTGTGGAGTCTCAATAGGTTGTTCACGTCGCTCCCTGATCGGCTGATTGGCGTATTTCTATTTATCCCGGCATGGGGTCGGTGCCAATTGTAGTGATGGAGCCAGTATGGCAGTTCGGCCTTTCGCCGTTCCGAGTCTGGAT
>JAGRLT010000096.1 GCA_020441665.1 Nitratireductor sp. | reverse complement strand
CTGCAGAAATTCTCCGGCCTGCCGCGCAACAAGGTGGTCGGCATGGCGGGCGTGCTGGATTCGGCGCGGTTCCGCTATTTCCTTGCCGAGGAATTCGACGTCTCGGTCGAGGACGTCACCGCCTTCGTTCTCGGCGGCCATGGCGACAGCATGGTACCGCTGATCCGCTACTCCACCGTTGCCGGCATTCCGCTGCCCGATCTCGTCAAGATGGGCTGGGCCAGCAAGCAGCGCATCGATGAAATCGTCGACCGCACCCGCAAGGGCGGCGGCGAGATCGTTGCCCTGCTCAAGACCGGTTCGGCCTATTACGCTCCGGCGGCATCGGCCATCGCCATGGCGGAAAGCTATCTGAAGGACAAG
Source organism: Nitratireductor sp. (assembly GCA_020441665.1). Lineage (GTDB taxonomy): Bacteria > Pseudomonadota > Alphaproteobacteria > Rhizobiales > Rhizobiaceae > Salaquimonas. Next base: position 7,841 of record JAGRLT010000096.1, on the reverse strand, counting down.
AAGCGCGTCCTGCCCTGTGCTGCCCATCTCAAGGGCGAGTACGGCGTCAAGGACATGTATGTCGGCGTGCCGACCGTCATCGGCGCCAATGGCGTCGAACGGGTGATCGAGATCGATCTCAACCGGACCGAGGAAAAGATGTTCCAGAAATCGGTCGACGCCGTTTCGGACCTGTGCGAGGCCTGCATCGGCATCGCCCCCAATCTGAAATAACGACACCGCCGGCGCCAGGGCAGGTTCCCGGCGCCGGCTTTTCAGCCCGGCCGGCGGGCCCATGACAATCAGGCCGGCAGGAGGAGCGAGAACGAACGCCATGAGCCGTCAGGACACCAATCAGCAATTCTCCAACACCTCGTTCCTCTATGGCGGCAATGCCAGCTACATCGAAGAACTCTACGCCCGCTATCAGGAAAATCCCGGCGCGCTCAGTGCCGACTGGCAGGACTATTTCGCCGCCCTTGCCGACAATCGCGATGACGTGGTGAAAAACGCCCGCGGCGCATCCTGGCAGCGCGCCAACTGGCCGATCGCCGCCAATGGCGAAATGGTCTCAGCGCTCGACGGCGACTGGGCCTCCGTCGAAGCTCACATGGCCGACAGGCTTCGCGGCAAGCAGGAGCGCCGTTCGGTGGGTCCCGGCCTTTCGGAAGCCGAGGTCGCCGAGGCCGCGCGCGATTCGGTGCGCGCCGTCATGATGATCCGCGCCTACCGCATGCGCGGCCATCTCCATGCCACGCTCGATCCGCTGGGGATCGCCGGCAAGAAGGAGGACCACAACGAGCTCCATCCCTCCTCTTATGGTTTTGTCGAGGCCGATTACGACCGGCAGATCTTCATCGACTACATGCTGGGACTCGAATACGCGACGATCCCGCAAATGCTGGAAATCCTCCAGCGCACCTACTGCTCGACCATCGGCGTCGAGTTCATGCACATTTCCAATCCCGAGGAAAAGGGCTGGATCCAGGCCCGCATCGAAGGGCCGGACAAGGGCGTCGCCTTCACCGAACTGGGCAAGAAGGCGATCCTTCAGAAACTGGTCGAGGCCGAAGGCTTCGAGCAGTTCCTCGACGTCAAGTACAAGGGCACCAAGCGCTTCGGCCTCGATGGCGGCGAATCGCTCATCCCCGCCCTGGAGCAGATCATCAAGCGCGGCGGCCAGCTGGGACTGAAGGAAATCGTTCTCGGCATGGCCCATCGCGGCCGGCTCAACGTGCTCACCAATGTGATGGCAAAGCCGTTCCACGCCGTCTTCCACGAATTCAAGGGCGGCTCCTTCGCACCGGAGGCGGTCGAGGGCTCGGGTGACGTCAAATACCATCTCGGCGCATCGTCCGACCGTGAGTTCGACGACAACAAGGTGCACCTGTCGCTGACCGCGAACCCCTCGCATCTGGAAATCGTCAATCCGGTCGTATTGGGCAAAGTGCGCGCCAAGCAGGACATGCTGGAGGAAAAGAACGAGCGCGGCTCGCGCGAGCGCGACAGCGTGCTGCCGCTGCTGCTCCATGGCGACGCCGCCTTTGCCGGCCAGGGCGTGGTGGCCGAATGCTTCGGCCTTTCGGGCCTCAAGGGCCACCGCACCGGCGGCTCGATCCACTTCATCATCAACAACCAGATCGGCTTTACCACCAATCCGAACTTCTCGCGTTCCTCGCCCTATCCCTCCGATGTGGCGAAGATGGTCGAGGCGCCGATCTTCCACGTCAACGGCGACGACCCGGAAGCGGTCGTCTACTGCGCCAAGGTCGCCACCGAGTACCGCCAGAAATTCCACAAGCCGGTCGTCATCGACATGTTCTGCTACCGGCGCTTCGGCCACAATGAGGGCGATGAGCCCTCCTTCACCCAGCCGAAAATGTACAAGGCGATCCGCTCCCATCCGACCGTGGTCAGCCTCTATTCGGACAAGCTGATCGAGGAGGGACTTTACAAGGCGGACGACATCGCCCTGCTGAAATCCGACTTCCGCCGGCATCTCGACGACGAGTACGAGGTCGGCCAGGACTACCGGCCCAACAAGGCCGACTGGCTCGACGGTGCCTGGTCCGGCCTCAAGGTCGCCGACGGCGCGGACGAGCATCGCCCGGGAGCGACCGGCATTCCGCTCAAGACCCTGCGCGAGATCGGTGAAAAGATCACCACGGTGCCCGAAGGCTTCAACGTCCACCGAACCATTCGCCGTTTCCTCGACAACCGCGCCGAGGCGATCAAGTCCGGCAAGGGCATCGACTGGGCGACCGGCGAGGCGCTGGCCTTCGGCTCGCTCATGCTCGAGGGCAACCTCATTCGCCTGTCCGGCCAGGACGTCGAGCGCGGCACCTTCTCCCAGCGCCACAGCGTGCTCTACGACCAGGAGACCGAGGCCCGCCACATCTGCCTCAACGCCCTTGTCGAGGGCGACAAGCTGCCTGGCGGCAAGCCCAGGGCCAAGGTCGAATACGACGTCATCAACTCCATGCTGTCGGAAGAGGCCGTGCTCGGCTACGAATATGGCTACTCGCTCGCCCAGCCCGATGCGCTCACCGTCTGGGAAGCCCAGTTCGGCGATTTCGTCAACGGCGCCCAGGTGGTCATCGACCAGTTCATCTCGTCCGGCGAGCGCAAATGGCTGAGAATGTGCGGCCTCGTCATGCTGCTGCCGCACGGCTATGAGGGCCAGGGTCCTGAACACTCCTCGGCGCGCCCGGAACGCTTCCTGCAATTGTGCGCCGAGGACAACATGCAGGTCGCCAACTGCACCACGCCCTCCAACTACTTCCACATTCTGCGTCGCCAGCTACGCCGAGAATTCCGCAAGCCGCTGATCATCATGACGCCGAAATCGCTGCTGCGCCACAAGCGCGCCGTCTCCGATCTTTCCGATATGGGGCCGAAATCCTCGTTCCACCGCCTGCTCTGGGATGATGCGGAGTACCGCAAGGACGAGGTGATCAAGCTCGCCTCGGACTCGAAGATCCGCCGCGTCGTCCTGTGTACCGGCAAGGTCTATTACGATCTCTACGAGGAGCGCGAAAAGCGCGGCGTCAACGATGTCTATCTGTTGCGCGTCGAGCAGCTCTATCCCTTCCCGGCAAAGGCGCTGATCAAGGAACTGTCGCGCTTCAAGAACGCCGAGATCGTATGGTGCCAGGAAGAGCCGAAGAACATGGGCTACTGGACCTTCATCGAACCCTATGTGACCTGGGTGCTCGACCACATCAAGGCCTCCAACCGGAGCCTGCGTTATGCCGGTCGGCCCGCCTCCGCCTCCCCCGCCACCGGCCTGATGTCGAAACACCTGACGCAGTTGAGCGCCTTGCTCGAAGATGCTCTGGGTCAATAGTCTCCATCGATCGCAAGACAGGAAGAAAGATCATGGCAAGTGAAATCCGCGTACCGACGCTCGGCGAATCCGTTACCGAGGCGACCATCGGCAAATGGCTGAAATCCGAGGGCGATGCCGTCGCGGTGGACGAGCCCCTGGTGGAACTGGAAACCGACAAGGTGTCGGTCGAGGTCCCCGCGCCCGCCGCCGGCAGGCTGGCCTCGATCGCGGTCAAGGAAGGCGAGACCGTCGAGGTCGGCGCGCTGCTCGCCATGCTTGAGGAAGGCGCCGGCGGCGAAGCGCCCAGGGCGGAGGCGAAAGCCGAAGCCGCTCCCGCCGCTGAGGAAAAGCCGCAAGCAGCCGCAGCGGCAGGGTCGGGCGACATGCCGGCTTCCCCCGCCGCCGCCAAGATGATGGCCGACAAGGGCATCGATCCCGCCTCGGTCGAAGGTTCCGGCAGGCGCGGCCAGGTGCTGAAGGAGGATGTCATCAACGCCGCCAGCAGGCCGGCGGCACCCGCACCCGCACCCGCCGCCCGCGCGCCGTCATCCGCCGATGACGAGAGCCGCGAGGAGCGCGTTCGCATGACGCGGCTGCGCCAGACCATCGCCCGTCGCCTCAAGGACGCCCAGAACACGGCCGCCATGCTTACCACCTTCAACGAGGTGGACATGACGGCGGTGATGGAACTGCGCAAGAAATACAAGGATCTGTTCGAGAAGAAGCATGGCGTGAAGCTCGGCTTCATGGGCTTCTTCACCAAGGCGGTCTGCCATGCGCTCGAGGAAATTCCGGCCGTCAATGCAGAGATCGACGGCGGCGACATCATTTACAAGCATTTCTGCCATGTCGGCGTTGCCGTCGGCACCGACAAGGGCCTGGTCGTGCCGGTGGTGCGCGATGCCGACCAGATGTCGATCGCCGAGATCGAGAAGGAAATCGGCCGGCTCGGTATCGCGGCCCGCGATGGCCAGTTGTCCATGGCCGACATGCAGGGCGGAACCTTCACCATCTCCAATGGCGGCGTTTACGGCTCGCTGATGTCGACGCCCATTCTCAACGCGCCGCAATCGGGCATTCTCGGCATGCACAAGATCCAGGAACGGCCGATTGCGATCGGCGGCCAGGTGGTCATCCGCCCGATGATGTATCTGGCACTGTCCTATGACCACCGCATCGTCGACGGCAAGGAGGCCGTCACTTTCCTGGTTCGGGTCAAGGAGAGCCTTGAAGACCCGGATCGTTTGGTGCTTGATCTGTAGCCCGAGCCTTACCGCAATCGATCCGGGCGACGCCCCAAGGAGGACAAGACCATGTCGATCGAACTGAAAATGCTGCTCTACTCCACCATCGTGCTGGTGCTGCTGCTGATCTTCCAGGTATTGGGCGAAATCATCCAGAACGGCCTGTTCCACGCCATGAGCGCCCGCGATGACGAGGCGGGCGTCTCGGGCTATGCCGGCCGCTTCGAGCGCGCCTTCTACAACATGCTCGAAACCTTCCCGGTCTTCGCCGCCCTGGTGCTGATGGTCGAGGCGACCGAGAGCTGGACCCCCCTGACCGCGCTCGGCGCGCAGCTCTATTTCTGGGGCCGGGTGCTCTACGTGCCGGCCTATATTTCCGGTGTCCCGCTGGTCCGCACCCTGATCTGGGCGGTCTCGCTGGTCGGCATTCTGCTTTTTGTCTGGGCTTTGCTCGGCGTCGCCAACGGAAGCGCGGCCTGATCCATGGCTGATGTCGTCGTCATCACCGGCGGCAGTCGGGGCATCGGCGCGGCCTGCGCCCGTCTTGCCGCGAGGGCCGGCAAGGCGGTGTGTCTGAGCTATGCCACCAATCGCGCGGCAGCCGAGGCGGTGGTTGCCGACATCGAGGCGGCCGGCGGCACGGCAGGAGCGGTCAAGTGCGATGTCGCCGACAACAATCAGGTCGTGGCGCTGTTTGAGGCCGCCGATGCAATGGGCGCGGCCCATGGCGGCGCCGTCTCGGGTCTCATCAACAATGCCGGCGTGATAGACCTCCGTGCCCGGGTCGACGAGATGAGCCCGGAGCGCCTCGAGCGCATCATGCGGGTCAACATTCTGGGCTCCTTCTTCTGTGCCCGCGAGGCGGTCAGCCGCATGTCGACCAGAAGGGGCGGCAAGGGCGGCACCATCGTCAACCTTTCCTCTGCCGCCGCCAAACTCGGTGCCGCCGGACAGTATGTCGACTATGCCGCTTCCAAGGGAGCGATCGACACCTTCACCCGGGGGCTGGCGCTGGAGACCGCCGAGGAGGGCATCCGCGTCAACGGCGTGCGTCCCGGCATCATCGACACCGACATTCATGCCTCCGGCGGCGAACCCGACCGCGCCCGTAAATTGCGCGGCGTCGTGCCGATGAAGCGCGAAGGCTCGGCGGAGGAGGTGGCCGAGGCCGTCCTCTGGCTGATGAGCGATGCCGCCTCCTATGTCACCGGCGCCACGATCGATGTAACCGGCGGGCGCTGATCCAGCCAACCTCAAGACAGCCACTTCAACGACGGAACACAAAAATGGCAGAACCCTACGACGTCATCATCATCGGCTCCGGCCCCGGCGGCTATGTCTGCGCCATCAAATGCGGCCAGTTGGGATTGAAAACGGCCATCGTCGAGAAAATGCCGACGCTCGGCGGCACCTGCCTCAACATCGGCTGCATCCCTTCCAAGGCGCTGTTGCACGCATCGGAAATGTTCCATGAGGCCGAACACGGGCTTGCGAAGCTCGGTGTGATGACCGGCAAGCCGAAGCTCGATCTCAAGGCCATGATGGCGCACAAGCAGGCGACGGTTCAATCCAATGTCGACGGCGTCGCCTTCCTGATGAAGAAGAACAAGGTCGACGTCTATCACGGCTGGGGTTCAATTCCCGAAAAGGGCAAGGTCGCCGTCAAGGCAGACGACGGCAAGGAGACGGTGCTGGAGACCAAGAACATCGTCGTCGCCACCGGCTCCGATGTGGCGGGCATTCCCGGCGTCGACCTCGAATTCGATGGAAAAGTGATCGTCTCGTCGACCGGGGCGCTGGAACTCTCCAGGGTACCGGATCATCTGGTGGTCGTCGGCGGCGGCGTCATCGGCCTTGAAATGGGTTCTGTCTGGCTGCGCCTCGGCGCCAAGGTGACCGTGATCGAGTTCCTCGACAAGATTCTCGGCGCCATGGATGGCGACGTGTCGAAGAACTTCCAGCGCATGCTGAAAAAGCAGGGCTTCGACTTCAAGCTGTCGTCGAAAGTGACCGCCGTGAAGAAATCCGGCAAGGGCGCGAAAGTCACCTTCGAACCGGTCAAGGGTGGCGAAGCAGAGACCCTCGATGCCGATGTGGTGCTGGTTTCGACCGGCCGGCGCCCCTTCACCGACCATCTCGGCCTGGAGGCGCTCGGCGTCGAAATGGAGCGCGGCAAGGTCAGGACCGACGGCCGGTGGCGCACCAATGTCGACGGAGTATACGCCATCGGCGATGTCACCGACGGGCCGATGCTCGCCCACAAGGCGGAGGACGAGGGTGTCGCCGTGGCCGAGACGATCGCCGGCCAGCACGGCCATGTGAACTATCGGGTCATTCCGGGCGTCGTCTACACCCAGCCGGAAGTGGCCTCGGTCGGCGCCACGGAAGAGGAGCTGAAGGCGGCCGGCATCAACTATGTCGCCGGAAAATTCCCGTTCTCGGCCAATGGCCGCGCCCGCGCCATGAACCAGTCCGAGGGCTTCGTCAAATTCCTCGCCGATGCCGCAACCGACCGGGTGCTGGGGGTTCACATCGTCGGCTTCGGCGCTGGCGAGATGATCCATGAGGCCGCCGTGCTGATGGAGTTCGGTGGCTCGTCGGAGGATCTCGGCCGCACCTGCCATGCCCATCCGACCATGTCGGAAGCGGTGCGCGAGGCGGCGCTGGCGACGTTCGGCAAACCGCTGCACATGTAGGTCTATTCGATCGCGCTGACCGTATAGCCGGCTTGCCGGAAGGCTTCCACAAGGCCTTCCGCGCCCGGCAGGTGCAGCGCACCCACCGCCATGAAGACGCCCCCCTTTTGCAGATAAGGCAGCGCGCGCTCGGCCATCACGTCGTTGCGTTGCGTGATCATGCTTTCCTGAAACTCGGCATAGCCCTTCGAGCCCGCCGTTTTGGGAGTGATGATTTTCATCAGCGGAAAGATCATGCCGATGTTGCCGCTGACATAGAGCTGCTTCATCGTCTCCATCAGGTCCTCGGCAAGCGGCCCCATGGCGAGCGTTTCCTTCAGCGCCTCGATGTGAAAATCCTCCGGCAGTCCCGCCATCACGGAAAACTGTTCGCCGACCGTCTCGAGCCCGACCAGTTCCTTGCCTTCGGTCTGCGCCCTGCGCGCGATCAGCGCGTCGAGCACCGGCTCGCCATCGCGCTTGGCCGCCATTTCGCAGGCCGGCAGCGCCACCACGGTCGCCGCCATCCAGGGCCGCATGATCTGTACCACGGGCAGCGGCACACCGCGCTTTATCGCCGCCGCCTTCAATTGAAACATCGTGCGCGCATCGAGA
>JAGRLT010000095.1 GCA_020441665.1 Nitratireductor sp. | reverse complement strand
ATCTCGACAATGTCGGCTATACCGCGCGCCATCTCACCTTCTTCGAAATGCTCGGCAATTTCTCCTTCGGCGACTATTTCAAGGAAGAGGCGATCCTCAATGCCTGGGAATTGCTGACGAAGGAGTTCGGTCTCGACAGGAACCGGCTGATGGTCACCGTCTATCATACCGACGATCAGGCCTTCGACCTGTGGCGGAAGATCGCCGGCCTGCCGGAGGAAAAGATCGTCCGCATCCCGACTCACGACAATTTCTGGGCGATGGGCGATACCGGCCCCTGCGGGCCGTGTTCGGAAATCTTCTACGATCATGGCGATCACATCTGGGGCGGCCCGCCCGGCAGCCCGGAAGAGGATGGCGACCGGTTCATCGAGATCTGGAACCTCGTCTTCATGCAGTTCGAACAGGTGACGCTGGACGAACGCATCGACCTGCCGAAACCCTCGATCGATACCGGCATGGGGCTCGAGCGCATCGCCGCCGTCATGCAGGGCGTGCACGACAATTACGACATCGACCTGTTTCGCAAGCTGATCGCCGCGAGCGAGGCGGCAACCGGGGTGAAGGCCCAGGGCGAGCATGTGCCCAGCCATCGCGTCATCGCCGATCACCTGCGCGCCTGCGCCTTTCTGATCGCCGACGGCGTCCTGCCGTCGAATGAGGGCCGGGGCTATGTGCTGCGCCGCATCATGCGCCGCGCCATGCGCCATGGCAGCCTGCTCGGCGCCCGGGAACCCCTGATGTACCGCCTCGTTCCGGCGCTGACGGCCGAGATGGGCGATGCCTATCCCGAGCTCCGTCGGGCCGAGAAGATGATCACCGAAACGCTCGAACTCGAGGAAACCCGCTTCCGCAAGACGCTGGAGCGCGGCCTGTCGCTGCTGGGCGAGGCCACCGGCGACATGCGCGAGGGCGACAAGCTCGACGGCGAGACCGCCTTCAGGCTCTACGATACCTATGGGTTCCCGCTCGATCTGACCCAGGATGCGCTCAGGCGGCGTGGCATATCGGTCGATCTCGATGGCTTCACCGATGCGATGGAGCGCCAGAAGGCGGAGGCGCGCGCCTCCTGGGCGGGTTCGGGCGAGGCGGCCGACGACCGCATCTTCTTCGAACTGAAGGAAAGATACGGCGCGACCGAGTTCCTCGGCTATGAGCTTGAAAAGGCCGAAGGCGTGGTCCAGGCGCTGGTCTCGGGCGGCAAGCTTGCCAATGACGCGGGAGAGGGCGACGAAATCGCGATCATCGTCAACCAGACGCCGTTCTATGGCGAATCCGGCGGCCAGCAAGGAGATAAGGGCGAGATCCGCTTCGAGGGCGGTTCGGCCGCGATCACCGACACGAAAAAGCGCGGCGAGGGCCTGTTCGTCCACTATGGCAGGATCGCCAAAGGCAGCCTCAAACCGGGCATGGCGGTGGAACTGGAAGTCGATCATGCCGGCCGCTCCGGCCTGCGGCGGCACCATTCGGCGACCCATCTGGTGCATGAGGCGCTGCGCACCGTGCTCGGCGATCATGTGGCGCAGAAGGGTTCGCTCGTCGCGCCCGACCGGCTGCGCTTCGATTTCTCGCATCAAAAGCCGATGAGCGGGGCCGAACTTGCCGAGGTCGAGGCGATCGCCAACGAGATCGTGCAGCAGACCGCGCCCGTCTCGACGCGGCTGATGGCCGTCGACGACGCGATCGAGGCCGGCGCCATGGCGCTGTTCGGCGAGAAGTATGGCGACGAGGTGCGCGTCGTTTCCATGGGCACGGCAAAGCGCGGGCCGAAATCCGGCAAGACCTATTCGCTGGAACTGTGCGGCGGCACCCATGTCGCCAATACCGGCGAGATCGGCCTGATCCGGCTTACCGGTGAGAGCGCGGTGGCCTCGGGCGTGCGCCGCATCGAGGCGCTGACCGGCAATGAGGCGCTCGCCTATCTCGAGGCGCAGGAAATGCGGGTCAACGAGATCGCCGATCTGCTGAAAGTGCCGCCGCAGGACGCGGTGGCGCGCGTCGCAGCGCTTGTCGATGAGCGCAAGCGGCTCGAGCGTGAGCTTGCGGAGGCCAAGAAGAAGCTTGCGCTGGGCGGTGGCGCTGGTGGCGGCGCCGAGATCGAGGAAATCGGCGGGGTGAATTTCCTCGGCCAGGTGCTCGACGGTATCGCTGCGAAGGACCTCAAGGGCCTGGTTGCTGAGGCCAAGGCGCGGATCGGTTCGGGCGTCGTCGCCATGGCCAGCGTGTCGGAGGACGGCAAGGCGGCCGTGGTCGTCGGTGTTACCGACGATCTGACCGGCAAGGTCAGCGCCGTCGAT